>JAADIF010000010.1 GCA_013151465.1 Microcaldota archaeon
GCATTCCCTTACATCACAGTGTTCACAATCATAACCGTCCTCTGTCGTCTTTCCCGGGCACTTGTCTGCCTTTCTCATGCAGTGTGGGATGAAAACGATGACGTCTTTCGGGTCCATTTTTCTTATTCTTTCCCGGTATATCCTGTTTTTCAGGTCGATATACAACCTGTCAGCATTTTCCGGTTCCTCTCCGAGAATCTTTAATGCCCGTTTGAATGCATTTCTTGTCGAGAGGTCGACACCGAGGTTTATTAGGTCGTTTATTAGGTTTTTCATGAATAAAGATTGTTTGCGAAAGTTTTTAATATGCGAGTATCGTTGAGGGCACAATGAACATCTTGCCGCCATTCTGGCGGAAATTCTGTATATCAAAAAGTTGCATAGTTTTTAATCTTCTCACCAAATCCATTCTTATGGTAGCCCCTGCAAACCTCTGCGTGATATGCAAGGGCGGGCGGAATCTCTGCGGCCATACCCCCTGCCCGCTTTTGAAGAAGTTCAGGCTGGAGAAGAAGGCATCAAAAGAAATAGGCAGCAGCTTTTTCGGAAAAGGCCTTTCCGTTTTTATCGGAAGATACGGCTATCCGAATGTTCCGGCCGGGCCCATGGGATCGCTTGATGAAAGCGCAACAGACGACACGAGATCGCTTTTTGGCAAAAGCTACGATGAGATAATAGAGCTGCGCTCGCTTCTTTTGCGCTCGAGGAAGGCGGAAAACATCTTTTCGCGCTCAAGGTTTGTTGAGCAGAATCAGGAAATAGCGCTTGCAAAGAAGAGCATCGACATAGAGCTTGAATTCGGAGGGAAGCCGAGATATGAGATGAGCTTTTCTGATATCGTCCAGCCGATGGGCCCGACTGTCTCCCTCAAGAAATTCTCTCTTGCTGAAAACGCCCCTGTCCCGAGGCGCGTCGACAGCATCGTGAATGATGAAGTCCCCGCGCAGGATGCAAGTTTCATGCTTTACAGGTTCGGGTATGATGTGGGCAAGGTTTCGACAATACTGTCGTCTGGCGCGCTTGGCTCATCCGAGAAAAGAAAGCTTGTCCCGACGCGCTGGTCCATAACCGCAATAGATGATACCATCGCAAAAAAACTCATGGAAAGGATAAGGGATTATCCGCAAATAAGCGATTTCATGGTGTTTTCAAGCGTTTACATGGACAACCGGTTCGAGGTGCTCCTTATACCTGGAAGCTGGGAATACGAAAACTTCGAGGTATGGGCTCCCGGAACGCCATGGTCATTTGACCTCAAAAAGCCCCAGATGCTCGTTGAATACGAGCCGTATGAGGGCAGGACGAAATATGCGGACAAGGAGGGCGGGGGATACTACGCCGCGAGAATTGCCGTCTGCGAAAAACTGAATGGGATGAAAAAACAGGCAAAGGCGGTCGTTTTCAGGGAGATTTACGAGGGTTATGTCATTCCGCTTGGCGTCTGGCAGGTCAGAGAGAACGCAAGAAACGCGATGAAATCAAAACCAAAGACATTTTCCACGCTTGGCGATGCGCTTGATGACATAAAGGCGCGCCTTCGGACTGACATAAAGAAATATATCGCAAGCAGCAGAATATTAAGGCAAAGAAGAATAATTGATTTTCTGGGTTTTCGATAAGATTTTATCAAATTACATCGGACCGTCAGCTAATTATCTTACGATTTATAATTTTTCATTACTGCCAAAAATGTTATGAATAGTTTCCCATATTCAGACGTGCTGAAACGCTCTTATAGCAAACACTTCAAACTAACACTATGAAATTGATGTCATATTTGCTTGGGATAGACACGAAACTTGCGCTCGGAGAACTTGCGGCGGTCTTTGAAACATTTTCCATGAATTTTAACATGCTCATGCACGATGGTCAGATTGCTGTTTTTGAAGCGAACGATGCAGAAATTAAAAAGATTGGAAAACGGCTGGCGCTTACTCATTCAATCTATCTTTTCATAGGGATGAACAAAAGAAAGTATATCGAATCGTTCTTTGAAAACAAAACCATTAAACTTGATATGCCATTCAGGGTGAGATTGTATTTTATTGGAGAAAAATCGCCTCCGAATGCCCAGGATCTTGAAAAAAATATAGGAAAAAGCATCTGGAAGAGGTCAGAAGAGATGGGCATAACACCATCAGTAGATCTCAACGATCCAAAAACTGAGATATGTATTTTTATCGAAAAGGAGAATGCCTACATCGGAAGAAAACTTATTGATATTGACAAGAGACAATTTCGCATGACTGAGCCGGAGAGGCGCCCGTTCGTGCGTCCCATCACAATGGGATCAAGAACGGCAAGGGTCATGGTTAATCTTGCCCGCCTTAAAAAAGGAAAAGTACTTGATCCCTTCTGTGGAACTGGAGCCATACTGATTGAAGCAGGAATTGTTGGTCTTGAAGCATACGGCATTGACATAAAGGGCGACCTTATCGAAGGAGCCGGGAAGAATGCCGCTCATTACGGCATAAACGGTCATTTTTCCGTTGGCGATGCAAGACATCTTGAAGCGATATTTCCTGAGAATTATTTTGATGCAATTGTTACAGATCTTCCTTACGGCATTTCCGCATCAACGGGGAAGGAGATTAAGGAACAATTATACAGCGATGCTATTTTCCCGATTGAGAAAGTTCTCAAAGACGGAGGATTTTGCGTAATTGCGGCGCCGGGAGAAATGCATTTAAAAACAAAAATGAAACTTATAGAAATACATAACGAACAACTCAGCACGAATCTTGTGCGCCATATACACGTATACCAAAAGATTAATAGTTAGCTGCCAAACCTTTAAGAGCTGTGTAAGAAACAAACCCTGCGACAATCCACCGTAACAACAAACAGCTAACCATCGCACAGTTTCGCATACGAGCGTCCGCCGCAGGTGAGAACCTGCGGATATAACCGTTAACGGTTTTAACGGTTAATAAACTAAATAAGGAGTGATTTTATGGAGATGATTATGTTCGTGCCAAAGGAGAACTATCCTCAGGTTAATAGAGAGATTCTGGGTGACGATCTTGTCAGCAGGCAATCGGTGAGTTTCAGGGATAATGTTGCATTGAGGCTTTCCGACAAAGATGGCTATTATCTTTACGTAAGCGGTGCAGATGAAGCCGTTAAAAAAGCAAAAGAGATAGTCGGAGACAGAGGAACAGAGCTTGAAGGAGAAGAGTTCGAGAAGATTCTAAACCTGATCAATGAGCAGGAAAATAAGCAGGCGGAGGGCTTTGGTGCAATCTTCGGAGATGAATAATATCTTAATTTTTCTTATTTTACCTGAAATTTATTTTCGTGACCGTTTAATATTTAAGGAATGAGCATCAATTCTATTTCATGACGCGAATAATTTCTGTTGTTTCTGGCAAAGGCGGTGTTGGCAAGACGACACTTGTTGCGAATCTTGGCTCTCATCTATCATCTATCGGAAAGGATGTTGCCGTAATTGATGCGAACCTTTCCGGCGCAAACCTTGGGCTTCATTTAGGCCTGTCGGATTTTTATCCGTTTGCAATAAACCATGTCCTGAAAGGCGATGTTCCCATGAGCCATGCGACATACAACCATTATCTTGGTTTTGATATAATACCTGCTTCACTAAGCGATATAGATGTCAATCCAAACAGGTTGAAACATGTCCTCAAGGATGTTGTGGGCAAGAAAGATTTTGTGCTGATAGACGCGGCAGCCGGCATCGACAATGAAGTGAAAGCAGCAATTGAGGCATCTGATGAGGTGCTTCTTGTTACAAATCCTGACACGCCCTCTATTGCAGATGCTCTTAGGGCAAAAAAACTTGCGGAGAATCTGAACAAAACGGTTATGGGCGTCGTGCTTAATAAAGTGAGAGGGGAACGATTTGAAATCACTGACAAAGTCATAGAGGACGTGCTTGAACTTCCCATAATAGCAAAGATTCCTGAACACAAGAAGGTAAGGGAGGCAATAGCGCTTAAAATACCGATGACCGCATATGCTCCTCGTTCGAAAGTTAGTGTGGAATTGAAGAAACTTTCTCATCATCTGACCGGTGAAGAGATGCCAAAAGAAAGTTTGCTCGAGAAATTCATAAATGCGTTATATAGATAAAAAGTATTTTCTTATATTTCTTCTTCTTTCGCTTAGGCCGTTCTGGCCTGCATAAGCCTTTCTCTTATGTTCTGCTTGCTTTCCCCGAAGTAGCGTTCGAACTCGGCCGTAAGCGAAATTACCTTTGTCCTGCCGTGCTTTTCTGTCTTGATGAGCCCTTTTCTTTCAAGCGTCTTAATATAATTATATGCCTTATTTCCCTGTATTTTTATCAGGTCTGACTGCTTTATCGGCTCCTTGTAGGCAATTATTGCAAGTGCCCTTTTGTGCCCTTCAAGAAGATCTGAATAGGGAGTAAGATGGCTCACTCTGTCAAGAAATTCCCTTTTCACTTGCATCATCCATCCATCCGGGAATTCAACGATTTCCACGCCACGCTCTGCATACTCATTGCTGAGCTCTTCTATGACTTCCCTTATGTAACCAAGGGATTTTACATCACTTATTTTTGATAATTCCCTTAGAGTAAGGGGTCTGCTTGTCATGAACAATGCGGCCTCTATTATCTTTTTGTGCATAGAATATATTTGGTTATAGAAGCTTAAAACCCTTGCCAAAATAAGAGTTTCCTTTTTAAACGAGTGCGCATTTAATAATAAGTATGGAGTTTACAGTAAAAGTGCTTGTTGGTATCGTTCTTGCAGTTATTACGTTTCTCATAGTTCTTACATTAATGAACGGGCTCAACGGAAACGTTAATGATCAGTTGGGAAATTTTTTCAGTTTTCTGGACAGCGCTCAGCCGGTGATGAAATTCGGTAATTAGGTTTATGTTCTGTTTATTATCCTTTTGATTCTTGCAATCGGCTTATTTGTATTTGCTGTGCATGAGAGGCAAATCCCTATGCCTATGAGATTGCCATTGACAAAAAATACAATGTTTTCATTTATGCTTATTTCTGGATCCATTTTCTCTATGTAATATGATAAAACAGGCTTTCCATTTCTCACATCAGCTTCATTTTCTGGTTTTATCACTATCCTTTTTATCCCGATGCGCATAAGGGCATCTTCTATCCTCATTAAATGGCTTACAGGATTTTGTGCAAATTCATCAAGCGTGACCGTCTCGGAAACATCAAAAGGGCCTATGCTGATCCTTCTTAATTTTGCCATGTGTGCTCCAATTCCCGCGGCTTGCCCCATATCGTGGCATATTTTTCTTATATAGGTTCCCGCTTCACATCTTATCCTGAAAGAAACGAGCCGCTGCTTAACTTTCAATATTTCGAACGAATAAACGGTCCTTTCCCTCTCTTTTCTCGCAACAGCGGATTTTACGGGAGGAATCTGCTTTATCCTGCCTGTGAATTCCTTCGCGAGCTTCTTGACATTCTCTTCTGTTATATCGTCATGGAAAAGCATTTCACCTTCGTATTCCTTATCAAGCCCTGACAGAAGCGGCATGCATTTTCTCGCCTCGCCAAGCGCTATCAAAAGAAGCCCTGTAACATTCGGGTCAAGCGTCCCGGCATGGCCTGCCTTTTTGATGCCGGTTATTTCGCAGACCTTCTCAACCACATCAAACGATGTCATGCCGCGGGGCTTGTCTATGAGGACGACTGACATCTCGGGGTTCGCGTTCATGGAATTGTATTTAGCGGCATGATTAAAATCAGTTTATTTTCCTCAATGTTATCGTAAAGAACAAATCCTTCCCTGCCAAGGGATGCCCTCCGGGCTTTGCGCCGTAGGCGTCCTTTGCCGGTATTTCGACCTGTTTTGTTTCGCCTTCTTTCATGCCAATGACAGCGTTTTCAAACCCCGGTATGACCTTCTTTGCACCGATGGCAAAATCAATCACGCCTTCATCAAACACTTTACCATTTTTCAATCGTCCTTTGTATTTGACAGTCACCCTGTCGCCTTTCTTTGCTTCCGCCAGATTCATCACCTATAATATTTCTTTGAGCTCAGTGAGCGAATGTATTACATTCTTCCCCTTTTTCTCTTTGATTCTGTCAATAAGATAGCATTCTATTCCAAGAGATGAGGGGATGCTCATATCCGTTAGGGGATCATTTCCTATATGCACCATCTCATGAGGTGAAACTTTCATCGTATCAAGAACCTTTCTGAAAAGGGACAGATCGTTCTTGGTCAGATTTTTCTTGTTGATTGAGAACGAATCGCTATGAAAATTCATTTTGAAATAATTCTCAAGCCCTGTC
Organism: Microcaldota archaeon; assembly: GCA_013151465.1. Taxonomy (GTDB): domain Archaea; phylum Aenigmatarchaeota; class Aenigmatarchaeia; order QMZP01; family QMZT01; genus JAADIF01. Next base: position 6,264 of record JAADIF010000010.1, read on the forward strand.
GCTTCAAGTTTCATCTTGAGAAAGTCCTCTGTGTTGAGCGTTGTTGCTATTATCGTGTATTTTCTTTTGAGATAACCAAGCGTATCTTTGACATCATCAAACACCGCGATATCATTTCTCATCTGGTCAAGAAGATTCTCCCAGCCGGAAAGGCCAAAACGCCTGAACCAGTATCTGATATCAGTCCATTTATCAATCTTTTCTATATACCCGCCTCTGTAATAATCGGAAAAGACAATCTTCTCGGCCTCTTTGATGCCGATGCCCTTCTCTTTTGCATACATCTTCGGAATTTCAACATTCCATATGAGAAAATCCGCCTTTTCATCAATAAGCGTTCCGTCTATGTCAAAGGAAACCACTTTTATCATGCTCTAAAATAGGGCTTTCTTAAATTAAAAGTTACTCAAACAGACAAATGAGTAGAATATATAAATATTTAAGTGATAAGCGATAATAATACTTGTTAGAGTTTGGAGGTCTTTTATGGAGTTTTGCCCCAAATGCGGCGCTGTTCTCGTCTCAAAAAAATATGTGGAAAAGGATGGAGAGAAAACAGCGATATTTTGCAGGAAGTGCGGATATACAAAAAAGAAATACAAACCGATTGAGATAAAGGAAGA
>JAADIF010000002.1 GCA_013151465.1 Microcaldota archaeon
TTGGCGCCGCATTGCGGAGAGACTGAATGTGAAGAAGAGATAAAATATGAAACAGGGGGAGTTAAGGCATTGTGCATACCGTTTGAACAGCCAGAAGAAAGTCCCGGAACATGCCCTAAATGTGGGAAAAGGGGGAAATACTGGGTTTATTTTGCAAAGAGCTATTAAACGCTCATGTCGGAGAGTATGCCTTCAATTTCTCCTATTTTTCTTGCTATCTCATTGTATGTGTTTTTTCTTCGTTCGATTTTCTTTAATGAGTTCTCAATTGACTCAACTTTTTCCGAAAGCTCTCCCTGAAGTTCTTCAACTTTCTTGTGCGTTCGTGTCTGTTTTCTGTGAATTCTCTTGAGCTTATTCTCTGCTATGTTATCAAGAGTCTTTTCGATTGTCATGTTTTTGAAATCCTGCTCAAGTTTTGCAGACCCCGCAAGGAGTATGAATAAGCTCAGTATTATCCCGCTAATAAATTGCACTGTCGCAGCTATCCACAATGTGAAAACCGCAGATGCCGCATACGAGACCCAAAATATTGAATTTGCTTTGTTCATAGTATTTTTATGATAGAAAGATTTATAAAGCTAACGTAATTTATCTACTTCAAGATAGTTAAAAACTGTACATATCATTGAAAATGACTTCTAACCTATATAAATATAAATACTTCCTATAATATCTCTATACCATTCCGTCCCCATGCGCAGTTGCACAGGGCGGAAATCATATAGAGGTGTGATTAATGGTTTCGGCTAAAGATGTTCCGGCAGGCAAGCTCATAGAAAGCATTGCAGAAGATTTAAAGAAGATAAAAGAGATGAAAGCTCCGGAATGGGCGCCGTTTGTGAAAACAGGCGTTTCCAGGGAGAGAGTTCCGGATAATAAAGATTGGTGGTATGTCCGTTCATCTTCCATATTAAGAAAGCTATATATTCAGCAACCCATAGGAGTGGAGCGCTTGAGGAAGTTATACGGCGGCAGAAAGAACCTTGGCACTATGCCAGAGCATAAGAGGAAAGCATCTGGCGCTGTCATAAGGAATATACTTCAGCAGCTCGAAAAAGCGGGATTTGTAGGAACAGAAAAGGGAAGAGGCAGGATATTGACACCGAAAGGTCGTTCCTTTGTAGCGAAAAAGATAAAGACGGCATCAACCTCATAAGGTGCGATTATGCCAGCATACACACCTGACGAATTGAAGAAAATGGAGGAACTGAGGAAAGCGGAATTGTTGAAAAAGCAGCTGCTTTCGCAATCACTGACCAAAGATGCATACGAGAGGCTCGCACGCGTAAAGGCTGTAAATCCGGCCGTTGCATCCCAAGTAGAGCTGTACATAATACAGCTTAAACAGAGCGGACGCCTCATGAAACCGATAACAGACGAGAAGATGAAAGAGGTGCTAGCTGTGGTTGCTGAAGGAAAGAAGGATTTCAGGATAAAAAGGTTATAGTTTTTGATCAGAGGCGATAGATATGTCAAGAAATAAGACTGGAGGAAAGAAATTGCGCCTTGCTGCGCTATCCAAGATTAGGCCGGCTCCAAGATGGGCAGATATAAAGAAATTCAGCCTGAAAGGCGCGCGTTCCAGAAGGATCAGGATAACAGTGCCAAAGTGGAGAAGGGGCAAGAATCTAAGGGTATAGTTGTATCGCATAGTGATGTGGTTTTATGGTAAAAGAGAAAGCTTCAGAGAATGAGAAGTTGTATATCATTAATTTGAGGAACGGCTTTAAGGATTCACCAATAACAAAGAGAGGAAATGCTGCAATGAGATATTTGAGATCGTTTATCGAGAAAAACGTAAAAGGCGTTTCTGAGGTAAAGATATCCAAGGGCGTTAACGAAAAAATCCTGAAGAACGGTCCAAAAAACCCTCTTCACAAGATAAAGGTAAAAACCCATCTGGAAGGGGATGCCATAAAGGTAATGCTTCCAGACGAGAAAGAAAAGAAGAAGAAAAAAAGAAGGGTTGTAAAGCCGCAAGACACCAAGACGAAACTTCAGGAGATGCTGGCTGCCAAAAAGCCTGTTGCGCAAGAGCACACAAACGAAAAAAAGAAAGAAGAGAAACCAAAAGCTACTGAAAAGAAAAACGAAAAGACAGAAGAGAAGAAATTTGAAGAGGAAATAACTATAGACAAGAAATAATCTCTCTCTTAGGGCAGCACTATGATACAGAAAGACAGTCGCATAGCAAGGTTGAGTTTTCAGGGAAATCCATACATAGGTCTTTTTTCTTTTGCGACCGATTCTATATGCGTATTGGGTAAGGGTATAGCGGCTAAACACATTAGCAAGATGAAAGATATCCTCGGGGTCAATGTGATAGAATCCACTTTTCTTGGAACACAGCTTGCTGGAATATTTGTCGCAGGAAACTCGAAAGGGATAATAATCTCAAAAAATCTTGAGGATGATGAGATAGCCATCCTCAAGGATGATGCAAACGTCCTTTTATTGGACACAAAACATAATGCCATTGGCAATCTGATACTTGCAAATGATAAAGGATGCATAATATCGAAGGATCTGAAAAGATTCAAAGAAAAGATTAGCGAATTCCTGAAAGTTCCTGTAGAAACAGGAACGGTTTATGGCCTTGATCTGGTGGGATCGCTTGGTGCATGCAACAATTCCGGTTGTATGGTTCACAGCGGGGCGAGCACGGAAGAGGTCGAACACCTTAAAAAGGTTCTAGGTGTTCATGTCGATACAGGGACAAATAATTTTGGCTCAAGATGGATAAGGTCAGGCATTATCGTGAATTCCAAGGGGTTCATAGTTGGCAATGATACAAGCGGTCCTGAAATGGGCAACGCAGCTGAGATTTTTGGGTTTGTTTAAGGGTGTTGCTGGTTCTGATCTTCAAATATGAAATCCATGCTTAGTTCCTTTAAGATAGCCTTTCCTGACGCCTTGTCGACGACCGGAAATCTTTTTGCGGTAAACGTTACCGTCGCTTTGGTTTCACACTTGCCATTATTCAGTTTGGAAGAGACGATTATATGGTAATCCCCCACATTTTTATCAGTCTTTCTTTGGGAACAGCTGTTTGCGGATAACGATCTATATGCCTGTTTTGCAACTGAAAGCATTCTTAATGGATTGACCTTGTATATCTTGCCGATATCAGCATCAATCTTATCAACAAAATAATTGGATGCATCGCTTGATTCTATGACGACAAGGTCCCTGTCTGTTTTGGCCTCTACTCTCATATGAGAATCCAAATCCTCAATTTCTACAGAAATAAATGACGGAAGCAGTATCTCCCTTTCTATGCAATATATTTTCTTTGTGCCTGATGAGGTATATTTATTAATTTCTTCTTTGATGTTTTTCGAGAGGGCATTCTTTAATTCGTCTTCATCGTTCTGGAAGTCGACATTTGCAGGGTTCATACTCTCTATTGCCTGAAACACGGAAAAGTCCATTGAGGCCTCAATAAAATCACGTCCACAGAGCAATGAATTATGCACGATATCTGTTTCGTCAGTTCTTATGACATATTGCATTCCTTTGTTCCGATCCTTTCCGTACAAAGGTCCAGCCGAAAATATAACTATGACTAATATAACCAATAACGAGAATGTTATGGGCATCCCGACCTGGCCTTTAGTTGCTTTCTTCATAGTAATCATCAATAGCATATAATATCAATTGTTCCTGATTTTCCTCCAACGAGTGGTATTGTTGCGCTTTCAGTTGTTATGCTGTTTGAGTTTATGCACATTTCCACGGCCTGGCTGTTTGTCCTGCTTATGGTATTATCTGTGCATTTCGAGGCGCATGCAACACAGCCGTTAACGGACGAGCTTTCACTTTCTATCGCTTGCATAATGCTGTTGCTGAATACTGTGCAAGGGTTATAGAAATTTTTCTCATCTGCTCTGTATGGCATTTCAAATGGTGTCTTGCCCACGCCAAAATGCAGATGAGGTCCGCTGGAGTGTCCGCTGTTTCCTATTGTTCCTATCTTATCACCTTCCTTGACGTTGTCGCCTACATTGACAGAAACTCCGTCGAGGTGATAATAATATGTGTAAAATCCATTATGCTTTATGGATATCAGGTTTCCGTAGCCGTTATTGCAGTTGCATTTATTTTTATATTCATTTGTATTTTTGAAATTGAGATTGTTGCAGAAATTTACAGGGGACCGCTCGCATGTGGAGACGGCTTTCTCCACGATGCCACCCGCCACTGCATATACAGGTTGGCCGTCGCCCCTGAAATCGACACCTTTATGGAACTGCCATTTTGTTGTGCTTCCTATATTCGTGCTGCCTCCTCGCCAGCCGTATGACGATGTGATGCAAAGTTTTTTCACCGGCGGGGAATCTATAACTATTCCAGGATTGTGCTGTTGCTGGCCTGAAGTTGCAGAATGTGCTATTGAACCTATCTGCTGATTGTTCTTGTTGTATTCATAATCCTTATTGCCTGTCTTTAATGTGATAAAACATTCCTGGCCTCCAATCAATGTCTTCATATCTTTTAACGTCTCTGTAATCGAATCTTTCCACACTCTAGGAAAATTGCTAACTTCAGACGATCCGAGCATTATAGAAAACTTTGCGCCGTCTTCCATATTATTCAAGAAGGAATGAACCATCGTTCCTTTCGTGTGCGTGTCATAAATATATTTTACTTCCTGTTTGTTGATAAAGTTCGTATGCGCGTAAAGGAGCGATCTTCCAAAGATTGTTGCTACTATCATGGCGGATATGATGCCTATTATAAACATAAAAGCAATACCTTTCTTATTTCTCGGCATAAACCAACCCCATGTCAATCATATCAACGTCTTTGATTTCAAACCATAGAGGAACAATGCTACATACGCATGATTTTCCGTATGGTCTGAATTCATAGCCATTGATTATAAAATCATCTGCTGCAAGGATAGACCCTGCAGGAACTTTCAGGATAAAGATTTTTCTCTTTGCGGCATTTCCCTTGTACATATCTTCATATATGGTCTTAATTGCATTCTTGTTGGCTATGGGAAATTTTGTAAGCGTTTCAGCCCTAGTTATATTTTCCACGATTATTGCAAGGACATCGCTTTTAACATCAATTTTTTTTATAATTATTTTGTATACACCTTCTGCCAGTCTGAAATCTACCTTATTTGCTATCTTTTTTGGTTTTGTAATGGCGATATTTGTCCAGAATGAATATGAACTTTTCTTCTTTTTACTTTTTTTTCCAAATTCCCAACTCTTCTGGGTTTTTGCTGTCGCTATGCTGATATATATATCTTTGAACATGTCGATATTGCATGCATCTGCTATTTCATTTTTCTTTTTCAGCAAGTCATCAAGCATATCTGAGTACATAAGATGACCGTTACCCGCCTTGTTTTCAAGGCATTTTGCAATAATCTTTGCGTCATCTATTATGGTGAGTTGTTCGTTGCTTTGTAGCTTATGTGTCTTATATTGAATGTCCTCTGCCGCAAACGAATTGACTACAAAGGTTCCTACAATAATAAAGATAATGAACATAACTATTTCGTCAAAATTTTCCATCGATTATCCCTCATATAATGACTTTGCAATCATACCTATAACAATCCGGATAGCCCATATAGTATCTCATATATTTTAGGACATATTTAACATATTCAACAGCATTTCCTTTATTTTCACTGCAATATTTTTTGACTACAGGCACAAACGCATTCCAGTCAAGATTCTTTGCATTCGATCCGACCTCATTTATAACCTTGGTCTTGACTTTTCCACAGTTATAGTATGCCACAGCAAGCGGTATTCTTTCTTTGTAGCTGTTGAATGTTTTCAGGTTATTTTTCAATATTTCAATGCCCTTTTCTATATTGCTTTCCACGTCATAGTGCTCTCCGTGATACCTGGGGTTTATCTGCATTAGTCCTATGCTTCCCGCAGGACCCACCTGAACGTATCCATCAGTAGTGCAATGTCTGAAGCTGCTTTCTCTTCTTATTATGGCCTTGACAAGTGCCTTAAATATATTGACATCCATTCCGGTCTCATACGCAGCCTGTGGTGAATATTTATTGATTGCATCCTTTATCATTTTCTCAGCTTCGAATACGTCAGAATACGGGCAATGCCACAGCAAGAATTTTTGGTATTTTCCAGAAGCCGTGTTTGCATTATTGGTGCAATATATCTTGACTTTATTGTTCTCATTTTTCAGGCTAAAACTTTTACAGCTTAACTTGCATTTATTATAGCATCCTGAGAGAACGGCGATGAAAGCGCTTTCGAATTTCTCTCCGATTTCATTGCCTTCATCATTTAGTGCCACAACCTCTATTTTATACTTGTTCATTGTATTCCTATCACCATAATCATTCTCAAGTGATATTTCAATTGAGAATGTCCTTGCAAAATTTATGTGATATTCTTCTATTTCTCCAAGAGACATCTTGGTCATTGTTTTTATCAGAACCATTCCGGCATCTGTGGATGTGACGATTCCGACTTTCGATAGATTAGGTGACGCTGCGTAGAGGACAGCTACAGGAATGATTAATGAAATCATAATGGCGGCTACAAAAGTTAGTTCTCTGTTGAGGATTACTGAAACCATTCCTACCCCTCAGCAGCCGCCTTCTTTCACATCCATCAGCAATATGCTATTGGCGGCAGGATCCCTCTTTACTTTATAACTGGCGCAAAATGACGTTTTTGTATCCAATGATGAAGCAATCAGAAATAACGCGCTTTCTCTTGTCCTTGGTATTATGAAATTAGATGATGTCTGAAACGGATTGACCTGTAATACATAAGGTATGAAATAGCATCTGTCTTTGCTGCTTTTATATGAAACAAGCGCATCTTTTAATTTAAGTTGTGCAAGCCGTTTTGTCTGG
>JAADIF010000024.1 GCA_013151465.1 Microcaldota archaeon
ACCTTATCATTGTCATATTCTGTGAGCTTGTATCCTGTGCAGTAGTCGTTGTATGTCTCTTCGCATGTCGATGGCGCGCAGTCGGAGTCCTCGTCACAGGTTGCTCCACATTCGCCTTCTACGCATTGGGCACTGCCCCAATCATCATACTCGCATTGGCAATCAGAACCACAATTTCCATATTCATCACGAACGCTCAGCTTATTGCCGATGCATTTGTCCGTATCACCGTTCGGGCATTCGTCATCATTGTTATCGCCAGGCAATTCGCATTCTTCTCCGGCTTCTGTAATACCGTTTCCGCATTCTGGCCCTGAGTGATTCTTTGTGCAATAGAAAGTATATCTCCAAACAGCGATACTGCCATCTATAAACTTGAATTTTATTGAATTTGAGCCTTCATTTACATTTACATTCTTAAAGACATCATAATAGGTATGCCCATCTGAACAGTTGACTGCCGGATCATTGCATGCCCAATCAGTCGTTATTCCTACATAATTCCCATTAACATAGACCTTTGCCCTTTCTTCGGGAACGCTGGTCTGTCCTTCTCTCACATATTGACCAAACATGGTTGTATAAACCTGGAGCTTGCATGTATAACCATTTGCATCATGTGCTGACGGAGCATTGAAATGCTGCACGAAATAATTATCATGATTATCACCTTCATGATCCATGCCAAAACATGCATAGAAATCATTATTGTCGGGCTCGTATTTACACCACACGAACTCATCACAACCATCAAAAACACCGTCAGCTTCGCAATAACTACATTGATATGGATAACCCGCTTTTGCATAATGATAGCCGCAATCGACCTTTGGAGCGTTCGTATAGTATTCACCCCTCCAATCGTACGTTCCTGGAAGATGCTTATATGATGGTTGAAATGTCGATTCACAAGAAATTGATGGCGCAAGGCCCCACGGATCCTGAATAGGAATAGCGCCTGCAGAAGTTCCTGCAAGCAGAACTGAAAGAACAAAAACAAATACCATAACATATACATTTCTCTTCATGAACACCAACCCTCTCTATATGTTAGTTCTTCTCGCTTCACGAGATTCTTACCGTGTATGTTATTAGTAAAGGATAGTAAACTTTATAAGTGTTTCACTTTCGCCCCTCATTCATAGTGAAAATAAAAGAATATAGCTTCAGAACTGCGGTTTTATAAAAAGTTATTAAAATAAAGGAGAGGTTATCATGAGGGCGTGTTTATCCGCGACCGGAGGATACAATGCAGGCTAACCGTATAATTCAATTAGATTCCTTTCGGAATAAGATTATTAAAAATAAGTGAAATAGCAAGACAGGAAGCTTAGTTCACAGATTCTTTTTCTTCTTTCCCTCTCTCGGTCCACATTTTATATAATTCGTTTATTTTTCTTTTGGCTCTGTAGAAACCCTCATCAGCATTATGGCTACATTTATCTTTATCTTGACTAATACATTCATATGAGCACTGTGGCACATGGCGAGTTTTCAGGAAAGTCAGAGATGACAGCAGTTGACATAAGATATCTTGTAAGAGAGCTGAAAAGTGTGCTCGAAGGCGGCTTCTTTCGAAAGATATTCCAATGGAAAAATGAAGACGGTTTCCAGTTCATATTCGAGATATATGCACCAAAGGCGCTTCATCTCGGCTCTGCGTCAAGCACGAAGCGGCTTTACATCGACAAGAAACGAATATATCTCTCATCAGGAAAAATGGACGCCCCGCAAAGCCCGCCCGGCTTTTGCCAACTTCTGAGAAAGCGCCTTATCGGATCCAAGATAAGAAATGTAAGACAGCACACTTTTGACCGCATCATAGAAATAGACACTGATGAGATAACACTTATTCTCGAGATATTCTCTAGTGGAAATGTCATCTTATGCGACGCTCAAAAAAACATCATAATGCCTCTTTATCACAAAACGTGGAAGGATAGGACCGTGCGGCCAAACCGCCCCTATGAATACCCCCCGCAGGGGATTGAACCATCTGCCATCACATTCAGCGATTTCAAGAAATTCGCTTCAGAGTCCGGGAAAAAACTCATCGTATTTCTTTCAGTAAGAATGGGTCTTGGCTCCGACTATGCAAGAGATGTCATAACTGCCGCAAATGCTGATGAAAAACAGGAAACAGGGAAAATCCCGGATGATGTTCTTATGAGAATCCACAAGAGCATGCTTTCCATTTTCGAAAGGAAAATCGAGCCATGTGTATATAATGATTTCGTTTCCCCGTTTAGAATGGCAAGCAGGAAAGGCGAGCCCAAAGTATTCTCCTCATTCTCCGAAGCGCTTGACGCATATTTCTCACCCAAAATTATGCAGACATTCGAAAAGAAGAAAATTGCAGAACAGGAAACGAAGATCGAAAAAATAAAAAGAATCGCAGAAAGCCAGCGACTTGCAATAGAAGACATGAAAAACAAGGAGCGTCACGGCAAAGAAGTGGGGGAGATCATATATTCGAACTATCACATCATAAAGAAAGCGCTTTTATCTCTCGAAGAGGCGAGAAGATCGGGGCTTTCGTGGGATGACATCAAGTCAAAACTTACCGAAAGCCACACGGACATTTCGCGCATGATCCGCAGAATAGATGAAAAGAATGGCGTCATAACGTTTGAGATTAATGACTGCGTTTTCGATTTTGATATGAAAAAATCAATCGACAAGAACGCCACAGCATATTTTGAGATGTCAAAAAAGATGAAAGCCAAGATCATCTCCGCTAAAAAGGCGCTTGAAAGCACGATGAAAAGGATGGAAGGGCTGAAAACAGAAGGAAAGGAAAAACTAAGAAAAGCTATTGCAAGCAGGAGAGAGAAAGAAATGAGAAAAGCAAGATGGTTCGATTCATTCAAGTGGTTTGTCACATCAGATGGATTTCTTGTAGTTTCAGGAAAGGATGCCGACACCAACGAAAAGCTGATAAGGCATCACACCAAGGAAGGGGATTTTGTCTTCCACACAGATATTCAGGGGGCGGCTTTTACGGTCATAAAGGCGGAAGGAAAGAAGATAACAGCCCAGGCAAAAAAAGAAGCCGCATCCTTTGCGGCCGTGCAGTCGAAGGCGTGGCAGCGCCAACTTGGAGCAATTGATGTCTACGGGATAAATCCGGATCAGGTTTTGAAGGCAAGCCCCGACGGCATAAACCTCCCAAAAGGCTCATTCTATATAGACGGGGAGCGTGAATGGTTCAAAAATACGAGAGTCGAAATGGCGATAGGGTTTGCAAGGGACGCTGACGGAAGGCCATATGTCTTTTCCGGGCCGGTTCCTGCAGTCAAATCACGGGCAAAATATTATGTGATAATACGGCCGGGCGCAACCGATGCGGCTGAGCTTGTAAAGGAGATAAAGGCGCGAATAGTGCCGCAGGCATCATCTGAAGACAGAAAATGGATTGACAGTATAAAACCGGAAGAGATAAGAAGACTGGTTCCGGGAGGAAGCGGTTTTATCAAATGAGCATCTTAAAGCTTCCGTAGACAAACGCCATCTTTATTGCAAAATTGGTCATGCCACTCCACAGATGCTCAAGCGCCTTGTTTCTCGAATAAAGGAATTTGTTGAGCATGAACTTGGATATCTGTGCCTTTGGCACCGTGTAATGTACATTTACATAATCAATTATATCGGTATACGATCTTGACATTCTTCCACGGAACCAGTCGATGAGCACAGGTATCTGCTGATATTCAGCATTCTCGATTTCAACATTTCCTTTCATAAACTCGTGAAGCACATCATCAAATGTCTGCACATCATCACTGATACTGTTTCTGGACATTCCTATCATATCAACCGTGTGCGCATCGGAGCCTGCAAAAAGCGGTTTTTCGAGTTTTTCAGACTTCCTTTTATTTACCCAGTTTGCCACTTTGTCGAGATTAAGTGAGTTGAACACCTCTATACCGTCAGCGAATTTTATCTTGTCCTGAATGCCCATACCCTTTATGTCAAACGGGTGAGCGGCTATTGCAAAGCCTCCCTGATCATGAATCATGTCTATCGTTTCTTCTGCTGAGAGGTTTTTTGGTATGATCTCATTTATACCAAGCCCGAGTATGTGCCCGTCTGCTGATGAAACCTCAATGCCGGGCACGACCACTACACTGTGCTTTCTTCCTGCGGCAAGAGCCTCCTTGTGCGCTCTGATGCTGTCATGGTCGGTTATGCATATCGCGCCAAGACCTACTTCTTTCGCCCTTGCGACCATCTCCTCAGGAGTATTGAGGCCCTCCCATTTTATCTTCATTTGCTTCGAATAGACTGTATGCGAATGCGTTTCTATTAGCATAATAATCATTTCGTAAACCAATATATTTAAGTCAGATAGTTACATTTTATATACTGATTTACTCACATAAATTGGTTTTGCGTGGTCACAATGCAATTGAAGCGTCCATTACATATAGCAATAATCCCTGATGGCAACAGAAGGTTTGCAAAGCGGCTGATGAAAAAACCGTGGAAAGGGCATGAGTGGGGGATGGAAAAAATAAGAAGCGTCATGGAATGGTCCATGGAAAACGGCATCAAAATGATAACTATTTATTCACTATCCCTTGAGAATATGGAAAAACGCCCCAGACAGGAAATAGAATATCTTTATAATATTTCCAGAAAGGAGATGAAAGATATAATTGAGGGCAATGGGAATTTCATCCATAAATACAAGGCAAGAATAAAATTCATAGGAGAAACAGAAAAGCTTCCGGAAGATATCAGAGACCTCATGAGAAGCGTGGAAGAAAAAACCAGCAGTTATAACGATTTCCATCTTAATATAGCCATAGCATACGGCGGAAAACAGGAAATAGCATACGCTGCAAGAATGCTTGCAAAGAAAGTGAAAAACGGAGAACTCGATGCAGAAAGCATAGACGAGGATTTGATAACGCAAAACCTTTTCACTTCGGGTGCTCCCGATCCCGATCTTGTCATAAGGACGGGAGGAGAAAAGCGCCTCTCGAATTTTCTTTCATTCCAATCGGCATATTCTGAGCTCGTGTTCATAGATACTCTGTGGCCCGAATTCTCGAAAAGCGACTTTCTGGCGGCCATAAAAGAATATGAGCATAGAAAAAGAAGGTTCGGGGCATAGAACTCTGATGAGTGATAATAGGGAATGTATCTTATAATCTTATTCAAGCTCAATCTCAGCCGAATAGACCCTTAGCTTCTCGCCTTCTTCCGTCTTTTTGTAGCGCATCATGGCGCGCGGAAGCTTTATATGCGCCTCCACGACTGGCTTGATGCTGTATGAAAATATGCGCTCATCTCCCCTTTTGAGTGTGCCCACTCTCCAAAGAAGTTCAGTCTTATCATGATCTTTCCGTATTACCGGAGCAACCCCTTCTATTTTGCCATCCAGCTTTGTGAGCGGGGAAAGCGCATCTTTCACAAGAACGTTTCTGAGCCTTGTGAAGAATGAACCTTTAACTTCAAGTATGACAAGATATGTGTTATGTCCCTTTTTAACATATTTCTTGCTTATGCTCGGTTTTGACAGCTTCATATAGACTATGCCTATTGCTGCGATGACTATAAGCACAGCTATAATTAGTTTTAGCATGAAATACCAATAATGTATGGTATAGGACACTATGATCTTATCTTTCGGACGCAGTGAGCCGAATGTCCAGCTTGAGGTAATCATATCTTCGGAAATGTATTGCGATACGGGAGGAACCGACCACGTCACATAATGCATTGCAGGAACGTGGGCATTGAGGGTATAATCATCTTCGATGACGTTTCCGTCATTTTCAACGGAAATCGTAATAGTTTCAAAGAACAATCCATGAGTAATCTTTTTCTCCTTTCTTATATCTTCGATTACAGGTATCACAACAGATGTTCTCTTGCTTATCATAAATTTACGGACCAGAAGCTCGATGTCATATCTTCCGGCAAGAATGTCTGTGGCGGGGAAAGATGCAAAGATGTCATGATTGCCGGAACCTTCAATAGTCTTCGTAATCGTCGATATTATCTTACCATTTCTATCCTTTAGGTAAACGTCGACGTTCGCTGTCTCATTGCCAGTCTTGCTTATTTTGCTATTAACTATTATCTGACCTGATTGGACCTTTGCAGAAAGCGATACTATTCCAATAACATTTTCCTCTTTTTTCAGGATTTCTTTCTTATTACCAACGGCATCGACAATCACATCAACTGATGCATGAATGTCTGGAAATGAAGCTGACTGCGCGATAAGTGTGTATGAATGGGTTCCATTATCCTGAGGATATACGTTAAGATTTACATCTTTCTCGGAAAGCTGTGGCAAAAAGAAGAAATATTTATCCAGTGTAACCCATCCCAAATTTCCCCCCTTGACGAGAATTACTATATCAGTCATCCTGTTCATATTATTTTTTATTGTAAAGTTGAATGTCGCAGACTCTCCAAACTCTATCATCTTCTGCGAAGATCCGCTTATTTCCAGCTCATTAGCCGCCTGAGCACAAAAAATTGCGGTTAACATAACTGCAACGAACGCCGCAGTCAGCTTCAT
>JAADIF010000043.1 GCA_013151465.1 Microcaldota archaeon
TTTGTCGTGTCTTCTAAATCAAACTACGAGCATTTAACAATTGACAAAAAGATAAAACCTTATGTCATTCGAATGGATAGCTTGAACCCAGAAAGCAATAAATTTTTGGAAAAATTGAATCGGTTAAACCAAAAGATTTTTGGTTCCTATTCAATGCCGGCACCTAAATGGGTATTTGCCCATAATATTTGTGTTTCTGGAGTTGCTGTTGGTTTTATGAAAAACGCTGAACCTCTCAGTTTGATAGATTTCATACCAACCTTTGCACAAGATACTGCACATGTATGGACATTCATGCTTTCATTCGATTTACTAAAAGGCATAGGATTCGGAAAAATGAATTTTGCACTTCTTGCATCTCTTAATCAAAATAAAAAATATCTTACCTATATCACGCAGGGAAACAATTCATCTATTCTTACATATTTACATTCACCAAATCCCACCATTTTAAAAGGCATAGGCTTCTTCCATACACATGAAAATAGTATACTGCTGGAGACAAGAACACCGAAAAATCCTTTCATTTCATGCATGAAAAGACTGGAACTCAAAGACCCTATATTATTTCCGTACTATGCCGATTCTGAAAAGGAATTCGTTGTGAGTATTGATGATAGAGTATCATTACAAAAAATCATGAATAATATTCTGAATGGAGGCTTGTACGAAATAATTGGATGGCGAGGAGGGGAAAAACCACTATACATTATAAGGAACCTGGGGTGATATTATGAGAAAGGCACCTACTCACTCCCCGTAAGCCCTTGATTCACAATCTCTATCCACTACTCGAAGAAATCAAGTTCTTGTTTCTTCCAGTCTGCAGAGTGCTCATGACAACTGAACAATTTTCTGCCCCGCATATTGACCTATTCCGCCTGTTATCTTCCTCATAACAAGCTCCGTCGAAGTCCTCTTTCAGTAGCATTATTTGCCAGTTCAATATCTTCTATCATGAACCTGAACAGGCTTTCTTTGTGTTTTGTTCAGCAGAATATTAAAACCCAAATAAGAAGCACTATGCTGACGATAAGGAGTAGGAATGCAACGATGTTCCTGAAAAGTTCTTTTCCTACTTTAATGTGTATCTTCATTCCTACCAGAGAGCCTATCAGGAGTGCCGGAGTAACCATTATACCTGCTGAAGCATATCAAGGTCTATAAGATCTGGAATGCTGTATGTTACAAGGGGCAGGAAATGAAATACAAAAAACACCGTGACCGCAGTTGCCCGGAATTCGGACTTGCCAAGTTTCAGATGATTAAGATGCATCACAACGGGAGGCCCTTCCGTTTCCATGAACGCATAAAAATGCCCCTGCAAAACCGTCAAGGCTCCCAAGCATCTCGTTAATCTGACATTTCCCTGATTTTTATACACTAGGATTTTTCTCCAGATATGTTCTGCATATGATTGGTTTCAAGAAGGCCATCGAAAAGCATCCGATGAAGGACTATGTTATCCTGATTGTTCTCAAGGAATTCAAGAAAGCATCACTTGGAATGCAGAAACGGACCGGTCTGAATATGTATACGGCGAGAGGATATATCATTCAGTTATCAACTATTGGGAAAGAAATCTTCCTGTAGAAATCATCAAAAGGTCTGTAATAACAGTGGAAAAGAAGCTTGAGGAGATTCTTGGTTACGATTTCTCTGTCACGGATGCAACAACATTTGCCAAGTAGTATAATGAGAGCAGCAGCTTCCATCTGTTCAATCGCGTGTGTGAAGGGACAGTTTATCTGTCAGCATAACAGCTGACACGCTTGACCCGATACCCAATACAAACGATGCAATTGTTCCCGGAAAGGGCTTCTTTGTGGTTGACAAATGGTGTGATGTTAACGGAATATTCAGGATTGCGTATAAGAACGGATATGAACCGCTGATAAGTCCTCATAGGACAAAAGGCTCAGGTCATTGGAGGTGCAGTGGAAGGAGAATCTATATGAGGAAGCGGAAAAAATGCAGGCAGAAGGGAAGATATGAGAGCATATTCGGTTCATTGACCAACTGGTTAGGTGACAGATTGCATACAAGGGAACGGTTAACAACCTAGCTGAGGAGCTGCACAAGGGTTCTCTGCTACCGGATTAAGATGTTGATAAGAATAGAAAACAATTGTTCAGCGTGTCTTTGTGTCTTTATTGATTATATTGCTGAATAACCAGACACGCTCCCTATCGCTGTTAAGTCAAGTTCCTAACTTGACTTAACACAAAAGAATAACAAAATCCGCATGATCGTATAAATATCTCTATGATAAAAAGTAATGATATGAAATTCATAATCACAAAGAGCATTATCGATAAATATCCCTCGTTGAGGTTAGGGGTGCTGATTGTAACCGGCATTGACAATGCAGACGAAAAACGCGATGCGATCAGTATGCTCTCAAATATACAGAAAGAGATAAGAGATAAGGGATTTGATATTGAGAAAAATGAGACTATACTTAAATGGAGAGAGATATACAGGTCGTTTGGCGCAAAGCCAAAAAAACACAAAAGTTCAGTCGAGGCTCTTCTCGCCCGCGTAATATCTGGAGAGAATATAGGACACATCAATAATCTTGTTGATGTATACAATTATATATCACTAAAATATATCCTCCCGGTCGGCGGGGATGATACATCCAAAGTCGACGGTAATATATTGCTTAAATTTGCAGATGGAAGCGAAAAGGCAAGAATACTAGGGATTGACGAAACGATAAGTCCGAAGAGGGGTGAGGTCGTCTATGCGGATGATAAAGAGATACTTTGCCGAAGATGGAACTGGAGGGAATCTAAAAAGTCTATGATGGATGAAAATACAAAGAATGCTATAATTGTAATCGAGTCGTTGTTACCAAAAGAGAAACTAAACGAAGCACTCAATGAGATGTCTGGGCTTATAGAGAAGATGTTCGGAGCAAGGACTAAAAGATTCATTTTAGATAAGAATTTTCCATCTCTTGATATTGAGAAAGGAGAGGTCTTGAAGGAGATTACAGAGACCAGAATCTCTGACATCTCACATGAGAAGAACACTGACGAGAAAAATGTTGCAAATAAAACAATATACACCCTACGAAATGAAATTGAAAAAGAAATTTTAGGTATCTTGAAAGAGCATCTTGAAACGGATGATATTGTTCTTGAAAAGCCCCCCAGCGAGAAGATGGGGGATGTCGCGTTTCCATGCTTTGCACTTGCAAAGAAAATGAAAAAATCCCCAGTGGAAATTGCAAGGGATTTGTCTGAAAAGATAAAACCGTCAGGATTTGTTAAGTCCGTAAGCGCGCAGGGGCCGTACCTGAATTTCTCGGCTGACTGGGGCGCGCTTGGAACGGAGGTTTTGCGCAAAGTATTTGAGCAAAAGGGAGATTTCGGAAAAGGAAAGGGGTCAGAAACCGTTCTCATTGAAACATTCCAGGCAAACCCCTTCAAGTCGTTTCACATCGGGCACATAAAAAACGCCGTGTTCGGGGAGGCGATAAGGCGCATAACGATGTTCAACGGACATAAGACAATCACCGTCAATTTCAGCGGCGATGTGGGAACGCACGTTGCAAAATGGCTGTGGTATTACACAAAATTCTACAAGGGTGATGTGCCCAAAGAAAATTTCAACAAATGGGCAGGAGACATTTATGCGGCCGCCTGCGAGAAGGCTGACGAGGACCCGTCCTACAAAGAGGAGATTGAGGAGATGAACCGCCTGATAGACAGGCGCGACGCCTCGATTATGCGGGTCTGGCAAGAAATGAGGGACTTAAGCTATGATGATTACAGGAAGATTGCAAAGGAGCTTGGGGCAACCGTCGAGAAGTGGTATCCCGAAAGCGTGTGCGAGGAGCCGGGAAAGAAGAAGGCGCTTGAGCTTCTTGAAATGGGGGTTCTCAAGAAAAGCGACGGCGCCGTGATTGCCGACCTCGAAAATGAGGGCCTTGGAGTGCTGATTTTTCTGAAAAAGGACGGAACCGCCCTTTATGCTGCAAAGGACCTTGGGCTTCTCACACTTAAAAAGAGGGACTTTGAGGCAGACAGATTTTTCTATATAGTCGGCTCGGAGCAGGAGCTTTATTTCAAGCAACTTTTCAGGGTTTATGAGTTTGCCGGCCTGTCAAAGCCGGGGGAGAACGTGCATGTCGTTCACGGTCTCGTCACGCTGAAGGAGGGCAAGATGGCATCGCGCCTTGGCAATGTCATCTCATACGACGAGCTTAAAAGCGAGATGGTGAAGCGGGCAAGAGAGGAGATAGAAAAGCGCAACCCTGCCCTGAAAAACAAGGACGAAGTTTCCAAAATAATCGCCTTTGGGGCGATAAAGTTTTCCATGCTCAATATCGATAACGTGAAGCCCATAAAGTTTGATTGGGACGAGGCGCTTGACCTTCAGGGCAAGACAGGTCCCTATATTCAGTATGTCCATGCGAGGATTTGCTCGATACTGCGAAAGGCAGAAGATGAGCCGCTTGCAGACGCGTCGCTTCTTTCCCACGAGAAGGAAGTTTCGCTTCTTCGCCACCTTGCCGCGTTCCCGCAGGCCGTGTCAACGGCATACAGAGAGCTGAAGCCGCTGATAATAACAAGCTACGTTTATGACCTTGCGGCCAAGTTCAACGAATTTTACCAGTTTGTCCCCGTCCTGAAGGCGGACGAAAATGTCAGGAGGGCGCGCCTTGGCCTTGTGAGTGCCGTGAAGCAGGTGCTTGAAAACGGCATGTGGATTTTGGGAATAGATGCGCCCGAAGAGATGTAAACTGTTCTTATTCTTAGAACAAATGTTCTAAAAATATGAATATATGTTCATAATATTAGAACAGAATCTTTTTAACATTAGAACAATATCCAGATATAAAACTAAACCACAATTCTATGCAATGGCAGACGCAACAAAACTACTCCAATACGCTTCAGAAATTTTCAGAGAGGCATGCAAAAAGGTAGGGTACAACCAGCAAATGGAACAATCCGGTGGAGGAGTTTTTTCCGGATGCAGAGGCAATTATTCATTCAAAATAAGAGCAAAACCGAATGGGGATCCAGAAATTTATGAAATAAGAGGTCTCAAAACATGGAAGAACGCTGTTAGGTCTGCAATAAAAGAATATGATGCGAATAAAAAATGAATTCTCATGTTTAGACAGAATATACCTCAATTCCTGCCGGTGTTATCTCAAACGGGTGGATGTCTGAGGAATGGTCGGTCATTCTCATCTTGCGTATGGTAAGAGAGCGCTTGTATTTTGCTATGCCAAGATATTTGAGAAGGATGACAGAATCAACCATGAACTCTATCACACCGAACCTTGAAAGGCCCTTGCTCTCCTCTGGTATCTCCGCTGTCACTATGCAGAGCATGTTCATTTCCCTGATTCTCTGGAGCATCTTGAAAAGCGTCTTTCTTATCTTGAAAGGATCATGGATGTACATCTCGAACATGCTGACAGAGTCGATGACAATGCGCTTTGCATTCATTGTACCTGCTATCTCCATTATCTTTTCGGAGAGCGTCTCTATGTCAAACGGCTCAATCTCTATTATCTTCATCGCACCTTCGCTTTCAAGCGTATCGATATCCCATCTGAACTTTGCCGTCTGCTTCTTGATGTTTTTTGCAGTCTCTTCTGTTGTTATGTAGATTCCGTTCTGGTTGTACTGGACCGCCCCGTTATATATGAACTGTGTAGAAAATATCGACTTTCCGGTGCCGGTTCCTCCCGTCACGAGGGTTATCGTCCCCTCCTCAAAGCCGCCTTCAATCAACCCATCAAGGCCGGGTATTCCTGTAGGAACTTTCATAAACGCTAACACCTCTGAAAATAATCGGACTTTGCAGCCATCGTCCAGAACGGCGGCCGACAATCCAATTATCTATTTTAAATCGACCAAATATAAATAAAACATGGCTGAAACAAGATACCCCGCGGTTGCCGGAGCGTTCTATCCAGATGACAAAAAAGAGCTTATGACAAACGTTTCCGACCTTCTTGAGAATGCAGACAGCGGCAGCAATAAATGCGTAATTTCCCCCCATGCCGGCTATATGTATTCAGGCAGGACCGCCGCTTCTGCCATAAAATCCCTGAAGAATGCGAAAACATTCATAATATTGGGGCCAAACCATACGGGGATGGGCGCCCAGTTTGCGGTTATGTGCGAAGGCGTCTGGAAGACGCCTCTTGGCGATGTGAAAATAGACGAAGAGATTGCCTTGCGCCTTGAGAAAGCCGGGGTTGTTGACGATGATGAGATTGCGCATTTAAACGAGCATTCAGTCGAAGTCCAGCTTCCTTTTCTTCAGAAAACGTTTGATGATTTCAGAATAGTTCCGATATCAATACTAAACATTGGATATTCTTCAGACCTGCCCGAAAGGTGCGTGCGCCTTGGAAAGGAGATAGCAGAAATCGCAAGTCAGCGCGATGTGGGCATCATAGCAAGTTCTGATTTCTCCCATTATATATCGCTCGAGGAGGCGAAGGTAAAAGACGACAAGGCAATTGAAGCGATAAAAACACTTAATGTGAAAAAGTTTTTTGCCGTTCTCGAAACAATGGATGCGTCTGTCTGCGGCTACGGCCCGATAGCTGCGGTGATGCAGGCTGCAAAAGAGCTTGGCGCAAAAGACGTCGAGGTCCTGCACGAGTCCTCATCCGGAGACCTTCTCAAGGACTACAAGACCGTTGTCACCTACAAGGCAATAGGGTTCAGATAATCTCGCTTTTAAATTTCCTGTTTTCAATCCTTATTTTATGGACAGGACAGCTTATGCTTATTATTCCAGAAAAGACGTTCAGGAGGCGATGGTCAGGGCAGCGCGCGGCCGCGAGGTTGCGGGCGTCTTTGCCAGCGGGGGCTATTCGTCGCGCCCGGACATCATAGGAAACCCCCGCGACATAATGGCAATGGTGAGAAAAGGCGCGATCGAGTTTCACTGCTCAATTGAGAGATGGAAAAACCCCATGTCCATACGCCCCGAAAACTACAATGACCTGCGGGAGGGGTGGGACATAATACTTGACCTTGACTGCGAGGACACTGAGCACGGCAAGGAAGCCGCAAAAGCGCTTCTTTGGGCGCTTTCTGAGCACGGCATAAAAAACGTTTCCATAAAATTTACAGGCGGAACGGGCTTTCACATGGGCCTGCCGTGGGAGGCGTTCCCGAAAACAATAAATTTCGAGGAGCTTGCTCCCAGATTCCCGGAGCTTGCCCGCATTGTTGCAGACTACCTGAGGGAATTTGCGCGGGAGAAGCTTATAAAAAACCTCAGGGAACGTTGGTCGTGGGAGGAAATGGCAGATGTTGCTGGCGTGAAGGTTGAGGATGTCATCGGCGGGGATGGCAACATCAACCCGTGGAAAATAGTTGACATAGACCCCATACTCATATCCCCCCGCCATCTTTTCAGGATGCCATATTCGCTTAACAAGAAGAACATGCTTGTTTCGGTGCCGTTTGACATAAGCGACATTGACCGCTTCGAGAAGTCATGGGCAAAGCCCGAAAACGTGAAAACTGACATGGGATTTCTTGACAGGTTCGAGGAAAATGAGGCGGAGATGCTTTTTTTCAGGGCACTCGAATGGCACGAGAAAAGCAGGAAAGACGAGGGGGAAAAGGCGCCAAGAGAGATAACATACGAGCTTTCAAGAGCGGTCCCCGAAAAGCACTTTCCGGCCTGCATAAAAAACATACTGAAAGGGATGAGCGACGGGCGCAAGCGCTCGATGTTCATACTCACATCGTTTTTGCGCGCTGTGAAATGGGACTGGGAGCGGATTGAGGCGCGCCTTCTTGAGTGGAACGAAAATAACCAGCCGCCGCTTTCAGGCGCCATAATAAAGTCCCACGTGCGAAACCACATGAGAAAGCCCGACGTCCTGCCGCCAAACTGCGACAAGGGCGGCTGGTATGCTGATGTGGGCGTCTGCGAGCCGGGCGAGTGCAAGAAATTCAAAAACCCGGCAACATACATCATACGCACATTCTCAAAAAAGAAGAAAAAACGCAGGAAGAAAAAGATGGAAATAATAGACAACAGCATCCTTCCAAAGGATGCATTTTCGTGATAAAATATATATTAACTACTTCATAATAATAAACTATGAATATATTGCTTCCCAGGCCGTCATTGTATCTTGTGGTATTCAACGGCCCGCCGTGTTCAGGAAAATCTCCGCTGTCAAAGTACATAGCCGAAGAGGGCGGATATACCTTAATTCTTGACTTTCCAGGCGAATATATCCAGGCGTGCGGCATGATGAGAAGGGAAAGGGACGCACTTTTGGAAAGGGGGAGAAACGTTGTGTTGGATGTGGGGGCGCCTCGCCATTACGACAGAAAAAGATGGCTTTATGTCCCAAAAAGGACGGTTTCCCGGATAAGAAATGCAGGAAAGGATTTGAAAAGATGCATTATACGCCTTCACGCCGACAGGGAAGAGTTGCACAGAAGATATTGGGAAAAATACGGAACTGAACCACATTTGCAGGACTACTGGCTTGACCAGAGATACGAGGATGTGAGGCGCACTCTCGAAGACCCCCTTTTTCATGATGCTCTTCTGCTCGAATACGACACAACGAAATTGGGTGACACAGATGAAGGGAGAAATGAATTTGAAAAAATTGCAAGCGATATCAGAAACAATCTTGGCTTCTGAAAGCCGAAAGTGATTTGAATGTTATTTAAGGGATCATACAAAACAACCAATATGGGAGATTATCTTTCCGGAAGGCCGAAAAAGCGCGTGCTTCCCATGGATGAACAGGAGCGGATAATAAAGGAAGCGGTCGAGCTTGTGAGAAGGGAGCTTTCGGGCAATCCCCGCGTAAAGCTTGTGATGCTTACAGGCAGTGCGCTTTCTTATTCAATCGGAAAATATGAAAAGCCGCTTTCCGAAAAATACGCAAGACAGTATTCGGATATAGATTTTACGGCAATAACAGGCGGAAAGCTTTCCCCAAAGCCGGGATGGGCACTTATTGCAGAGAGGGACTTTTGGGAAGTATACCGGCTCGGCAAAATTGAAGGCAAATATCCCGTCGAGTGCCTCTTCATCGAGGATGCAACGCTTAAGGATGACGAAAAAAGGAAGATTGCAGAAGGAAAGGGCATCCCTTCCGGCAGGGACTCTCCTGTGCCTCACAGGGTTGTTTATGAGCGGTGATTTTCGCATTTTCTTACTTAAAACCTTGCGGGCTATAATTAAACGATTTATATGCTGACGTTTGAAGGCATCAGGCGTGTCTATGAGGAAGAGCGAAAAAACCCGAACATACTGGCAAAGCTGCCGGAGAACTTCTTTGAAGAATTCAGGATATATCTTGAGAACAAGAAAAGGGCGGTCATGCGAGGCGAGGACGAAGCACTTGAGCTTGAGACGGCAAAAAGGCGCCTTGAATCCATCTTTGAGGCACGAGAAAGAAAAATAGTCAACGCTGCCCTTGATCATGTAAGGACAGGGCTTTCCCCCCAGAACATGCTCGAAGAGGAGGAAGCGCTCTTTAATGCGATAGTTGCGCAGATAAAACTATTCAGGGATGAGATGGCAAAAACCATATCGCGCAAGGCGGCGGAAACGCCGAAGGGCGATGAACCGTCTGAAGAGAAACTTCCGGAGGCGAAAGAAAAAAACACGCAAGACGAACTTGTAATTGTAGATTTCAAGGAGGATGTCGGAAAGTTTATGGGCATAGATCTTGTTGCATACGGCCCTTTCAGGAAAGGCGATATAGCATCAGTGCCGCGCGAGAATGCCGAGGTGCTTGAAAGGACGAAAAAAGGCACAATCATTAAACCTTTATAAATTTAAGCGGCAATGACTATAAACTATATCCTATATATGTGGTGATATTTGTGAAATTTCCCAAAGTAAAGAAAATGTATTGCCCCACGTGCAAAAAACACACAGAACACACCGTAAAGCAGTCCAAGAGGAAGGGAAGGGGAAAAGCGCATCCCAATTGCCAAGCACAAAGAAGATTCAAAAGAAAGCTTGAGGGATATGGCTCGTTCCCAAGGCCGAATCCGAAAGGAGAGGGAAAACCCACAAAACGCCTCGACCTGCGGTATACGTGCAAGGAGTGCGGAAAGGCGCAGACGAGAGGGGGCTTTAAAGTTAAGAAGTTCGAGCTTACATAAGGCGATATTGCAAGAGGTGTCATGATGGCGTCAAGATTTATTAAGGTCAAATGCAAGAAATGCAAAAATGAGCAGGTTATATTCGAGAAGCCTGCAACTGTTGTGAAGTGCCTTGTCTGCGGCGAGGTCATATCCGAGCCGACAGGCGGTAAAGGCTCCATTCACAGGGAGAATATAATCGGGGTGGCCGAGTGAAGAAGAATGGCCGGCCAGAGCAAAACGAGCTTGTTGTGTGCAAAATAACAAACATAAATCCAAATTCTGCTTTTGCAAAACTTATAGAGTACGAAGACCTTACGGGAATGATACATGTTTCTGAGGTCGCGAATAGATGGGTTAGAAACATCAGGGAGTTTCTCAAGGAAAACCAGTACGTCGTATGCAAAATAATGCGCATCGACGGAAACCATATATCGCTTTCCGCAAAAAGGGTAAGCCCCGATCAGGCAATCCGCAGGATGAACGAGTACAAGAGGGAAGTGAAGGCGGAGAAGCTGCTTGAGATGTTCTCAAAGAACTCAAACATAAATTTTGACACGATCGAAGAAGAAGTGATATTCCCGTTACAGGAGTCATTTGGCTCGCTGTCAAAGGCGTTTGACATCGCTTTCAAGAACGAAGAGCTTTTCAGGAAAAGAAGCGACCTTTCGAAAAAATGGGCAGATGCCATCATAGATCTGATAAAAAAGAACTATTCCGAGAAGATTTATACGCTAAAATCAGAGCTGAAGCTAGTGTCATACTCGCCTGACGGGGTTGACGTCATAAAAAAAGCGCTCGTCAAGGCGAAAAAGAACGGTTTTGATGTAAAATATATATCTGCGCCCAAATATATCATATCAAAATCCGGGAAGAACTTCAAGGATATCCATTCTGTACTTCTTTCTGAGAGCGAAAGAATCGTAAAGGACATACAAAAGGGCGGCGGGGACGCTTCATTTGACATAGAGAACAAGGCACGAAAATAAATTCTATCAAATTTTATATAAATCAGGATATAGGTTAGTATTATGGTTCTTGACAGGTTGGGCTCTGGATTGAAGGACACGTTCAAACGCATAGCCGGGCTTGGAGTTGTCGACAAGAAAGCAGTCGAGATGGTCATAAGGGACCTTCAGCGCGTCCTTCTCCAAAGCGACGTTGATGTCAAGATGGTCTTTGAGATGACAACCCGCATAAAGGAGAGAATTCTCAAGGAAAAGCCCCCTACAGGCCTTACACTGAAGGAGTATTTCATCCGGGTCCTTTATGACGAGCTTGTCGCATTCCTGGGCGAGGAGCAGGGCTCATTTTCACTCAAGCCGCAAAAGATTCTTCTCATAGGGCTTTTTGCGTCGGGAAAGACCACGACCGCAGGAAAGCTTGCAAAATGGTTCAAGACAAGGGGTCTTTCACCCGCGCTTGTCGGCTGCGACGTCCACAGGCCGGCCGCAAGGGAGCAGCTTTCGCAGCTTGCGGAAAAGATGGACGTTCCTGTATACATTGACGGGAAAACGGCTGAGGAGACGGCGGAAAACGCGCTTTCAGAATCGAAAGAGGATGTTATAATATTCGATTCAGCGGGTCGCAATGCACTCGATGAGGAGCTTGCTGCAGAACTCAGGAATCTCGGGGAGATAATAAAGCCCGATGAGGTCCTTCTTGTGATACCCGCAGACATCGGGCAGGCTGCAAGGAGGCAGGCAGAAGAGTTCAGCAAGCTTGTCGGCATAACGGGCATAATAATAACAAAGATGGACGGGACTGCCAAGGCGGGAGGCGCGCTTGCAGCTGCTGCCGCGTCCGGCGCAAAGGTCAAGTTCATGGGTGTGGGGGAAAAGCCCGCTGACCTTGAGCAGTATGACCCAAAGAGGTTTGTCTCCAAGCTTATCGGATACGGCGACATTCAGGGCCTTATAGAAAAGGCGAAGAACGCCGGATTCAATGAAGACGCGGCAAAGAGGATGATGGAGGGAAAGTTCACCCTCAACGAGTTCTACGAGCAGCTCAAGTCGATGCAGGGCATGGGCTCGCTTTCCAAAATGCTCGACATGATTCCCGGGCTTTCATCAAGCGGGCTCATGAAGAAGATGCCCGCAGGCTTTATGGACGTGCAGGAAGAGAAGATGAAGAAATGGAAATACGCAATAGACAGCATGACGCCTGAAGAGAGGGAAAACCCCGACATAATAAAGAACACAAGAATATCGAGGATAGCAAAGGGCTCCGGAACAAAAGAAAGCGACATAAGGGACCTTCTCAAAAACTTCAAGCAGATAAAGAAGGTAATGAAAATGGCCGGCGGGGGAAAGGGATTGAAAAGAGGGCCTCTTGCGCGTCTTATGAAGCAGATGGGTGTTGGGGGGATTTGATAAGGCATTACGATGCGGTTTTTATTCTAATTACTATTATCTACTAATTTCTACTAATTTAGTAGAAAACTTTTTAAGCCGGAAATACTATTATCTACTAATTTCTACTAAATTAGTAGTTGTGTTATTATGAAACTACCCAAAAAGCCCCCGGAGATTAAAAAAGAAGACGATATTGTGCATTTATTAAAAGACACAAATCGTGATATATTTGAAAAGGCAATTGAATACAACAGAAAGTACCTTTATTACTCCGAAGTTTTTCATAGATGTAAAAATAAAAAAGAAGCTTCAAAAATATGGCTTCTCATGAAGATATTTAGAATGGCAAAATATGAGAATATAGATTTCAAGCCAATCAGAATGAAATATTACCCACTGAGCGATTTTAATGCCAAATTGCACAAATTCGACAAATTTCTTGCCGGAAATATTGGAATAGATGCAAAAAGCATGGGAATGAGCCAGAGATATATAATAAGCTCCCTCATGGAAGAGGCGATAGCATCAAGCATTCTTGAAGGTGCATCCACGACAAGAAAAATTGCAAAGGACATGCTCAGGTCCGGAAGAAAGCCCCGGACAAAATCAGAGATGATGATAACAAACAACTACGAAACGTTGCGTTATATTGTAGAAAATAAGAACAGGAAGATGTCCCCTGAATTTCTCCTTGAGCTTCAGAGGATGATAACCAGGGGTACTCTTGAAAAATCCGATGATGAGGGGAGATTCAGGACAAGGGATGATATAATTGTCGGCGACAGAATAGACCCCGAAATTATAGCGCACATTCCCCCTAAACATAAAGAACTGCCAAAGCTGATAGATGCGTTCTGTGATTTTGCCAACAACGATGCAGGAAGATTCCTGCACCCTGTTTTGAAAGGAATCGTGCTCCATTTTCTGATAGGTTACATGCACCCTTTCAATGACGGGAACGGGAGGACGGCAAGAAGCGTGTTCTATTGGTATCTTATATCGAGAGGTTACTGGCTTTTTGAATATATGGCGGTTTCCAGAGCAATTGTCAGATCGAGAAAAAAATACGATCTTGCCTTCCTTTATACGGAATACGACAATATGGACCTTACATATTTTTTCAAATACAATCTGGAGTGCATAGACAGGGCCCTTGAAGACATGCTTGCTTATATAAAAAGAAAGCAGGCAGAGCAACAGGACGCAAAGACCATATTGCAGAAATATCCGGAAATTAACCTCAGGCAGGCAATGATAGCAGAAGAATTCATGAAAAATCCGGACAAAATCTTTACAATAAAGGAAATCATGGAGACATTCAAAGTCGCCTATGAAACGGCAAGAAAGGACATGATGGAGCTTGAAAAGAGGGGAATTGCAAAAAAGAAGAAGGCAGGAAAGGCTTTCATATTTGTGCATGGTGGAAAATGACGTCCCTACGTTTGCCGGTAAGGATTTCCATTTTTATTTATTTGTGCAAATATTCGGTATATGCCAGGGAGAAAATCACTTTTATTATTGGCGTTTATGGCGGTTTTTCTGATTGCATCGGCCCCTTTTGCATCTGCAGATATGATGGCTGACGCAGAAGCCCTGAAAGGGAAGCTGTCTGATTTTGTCGGCGCAAATGAAGCTGTGATTGTCAAGGGATCCTATACATCAGTAACCGAGAATGCTCTTTTCTATGCCGTTTCTAAGACTTACGATGAGCTTTCCGATATACCCGTTGTAGACGAAAAGGAATATGATCCCGCTGCGTGGAAAGGCAAGGTTATCATCCTCATAGGCGGTCCTGTCCAGAACGGGATATCAAGGGAATTGATGAAAAAATACGCAGACAATGCAGAAGAGATAAAACTTTCTGCCGGAAGGGCGGTATTCATAGATGCGGGCGATATAAAGGCAATAATTTTTTCTGATAACGAGGGCTTTGACGGCATCAGGAAAGCAAGGGAAAATTCTCCGCTCGCACCATTGGTCAGCCCTGAAATGGTTCCCGTGGCAGCGACTGGTGTTGGTACCGGGCTTTTAATCTTCTGGAAGTTTCTTGCCGGGCTCCTTACTAAGGTCATGAAATTCAAGGCCGCATCAAAAATCATGAAAAAAGTCAAAAAGAGGGAACTCAAGAAGAGTTTCTTGGGGAAAACTATCAGAGGGGTGCGCATAAAGGTGAGGGAATGGGCATCAATATTGATATCGGCCCTGATATTTGCGGTTTCCCTTTCATACATATATCTTTCCCCTGGCATGGATATTCCCGTGTTCCTTCTGCTGACTGTTCTTGTCAATTTCATAGTCTATTCCATAAGGCACGGTATGCGCCTTGTTCTGGACAAACACTATGGACATCATACAGAATATCACATCTGGTATAAAGGTGCAATAATCACCGCTATTACCGGATGGCTTGGCAACACGTTCTCTCTTGCCGGCTACATTGTCGGTGAAAAGAAAGAAGAGAACGAGGGAAAGGTGAGTTTCATCATCAACATGGCGACGTTTGCGGCGTTTATTGTGTTCTGGATATGGAATTTCCTTGAGCCGAACCTTATAGTCCACATGGCCATGCTTCTTACGCTCGCAATAGCATTCCTTCAGATGCTCCCCGTAAGCCCGTTTTCAGGAAAAGGCATATTCGGGTGGAATAAGAAATTGTGGATGGTGGGCTTTGCGCCGCTTTTGATAGCATATGTGCTTGTGAATGTAATTTGAGCATTGCAGAATCCACAAAAATAAAATGCATAAAACCCGCGTTCCGGCCAATCATGAAAGAGCGATTCTTCCGGAAAGCTTTAAATAGGTTATTTATAAAGTATTTATAAACCCTTTATAAAGGACTTATAAAGGAGGGTTTTCTAATTTGGTGGGGGGATTTTTATGGCTAAATCTGGAAGCAAAAGTAAAGGCAAGAAAAGCAAGTTTTCTATAAAGATTGAAAACGTTGTGGCCTTTTCCGTTTTGGGCGTTGATATATCGCTAAATCACGTCGTTTCGTCTATCGAAAGTGCAGAATACGAGCCCGAGCAATTCCCAGGGCTTGTATACAGAACGCAGGACCCAAGGGCGGCTGCGCTCATCTTTTCGTCGGGCAAGATTGTCTGTACAGGAACAAAGAGTATCGAGTTGGCCCATGTCGCGATGGAGAAAGTTGTTGCGAAATTAAGGGAAATAGGGATAAAAGTTCCCAAGAAATATCCGGTAAATATTGAAAATATTGTCGCGTCATCCAAAATAGATGCAAAGCTTTCTCTTGACGATATAGCCTTCTCTCTTGAGGATGCAGAATACGAGCCCGAGCAATTCCCAGGGCTTGTATACAGAATAAAGGAACCGAGAGTGGCATTCCTTCTCTTCAGCTCTGGAAAGATAATCTGCACAGGTGCACACGAGATAGATGATATATACACGGCACTTGACAAATTCCGGGTAAAGCTCGAGGAGATAGGCGTCAAGGCGACTCCGTCAAAGCCGGACGACATTGACAAGAAGAGCAAATAGGACATCTGTTAACTTTTTATTTTTCCGCCGTCATTTTATCTTTAAAGTCGGGGTGGCCGAGCGGTTAAGGCGCAGGGTTGCTAACCCTGTTCCCTTCGGGGAGCTTGGGTTCGAATCGTTTTGCCATTTCCTGCAAAATGCGAACATCCCAACCCCGACGCTTTTATTTTTGAGAAGTTCAGGAGCGAGGCGTATCTATCTTCCGCCTCCTCCGCCTCCTCCAAAGCCACCTCCCCCAAAACCGCCTCCTCCTCCAAAGCCACCTCCGGAGCGCGGTCCGAATGATGCCATGAAGAGGGTGGTTGTGTAGAATGTGTTAAATTGCTCATACTGCATATTATCTATTATTTTCAGTTCCTTCATGCTTTTCAGGACGTTTTCAGCCGAGCCGAGAGCAGTGGCATAGATAAGCCAATCCTTCCACAGCACGTAGTCTTCTTTTAGGTATTTCTTTATTTGCGCATAATCCTCAAGCATTTTCTTGAATGCTAACCATTCAAGATATTTCTTATAATAATCTTCCTTGAACCTACTGAAAACAGAGTTCGGAAAAATCGCAAAAAGTGTGCTGAGAAATATGATATAGATATAAAAAAGCATAAAAAACAGAAGTATCGTGTGAGTTATGGCGTGAAAAAGAATAAGAGACACTATCATAGAGGATATCATCGTATAATATCCTATTGGATTAATTATATTCTTCTTGAATTTCTTTATGTCAGCTGTATTAAATAACGATTTTATACGACTTGCAAAACGTGCATTACCCGATGATATCGAGGCATAATAAAATTTCTCATCTACCTTATCTTTTGAATTTATGAAGTCGTTAAGAAGCTCCCTTTCTATGGAATCAACACCTTTCTTTTCGTAATTCTTCAATATCTTAACCTTGAGCTTGTCGCCGAAAAAACTACCTTCCTTTTTTATCTCTAGTACGCCTTTGAGATAAAGGTTAAATAACATGGCCGCAAGCCCATTCTTTGACAGTTTTCCCGTTCCGTTTGTAAGAACATCAACCTGCCAGTATTTCATCTTCTTGTCAGGTATTGTGTGCAGATATTCGGGAACTAAGAATGCTTTTTCTGTTCCAAGAGACTTCCATATAGCAAAAGGCAACGCACATATCAGAATGAAAATAATCCATACGACGATCATGTTTATCTGGACGGCATATATTTCTCCATTCTCTATGTTTATTCTTACGGTTTCATCTTTAGGGATGGTTGCTGTTGCGACAGTTCTTCCTGAAAGTGTCTTGATTTTCATATAGCTTACGAGAGGGTGACTTTTGGTAAAGAAATAGTGGTTAAACCGCATTTCTTTTGCATGTTGATAAGGCACTCTGTAAGAGATCTTTATTTTCTCTTTCCTTCCATTGTAGCCGGATTCAAGAATACACCCGACTTCGTTGCTCATGATCTTTCCTCTTATAAAAGAGTGTAATGGCATGTTGTATTCTTTTCCGGTTGAGGGGTCTATTGGAGTACTGGAATAACTTCCAGAAAAATATGGCTTTCCTTTTTCGCATGTAACCGAATCTATTATGATGTTGCAGTTATCATCTTTCGATCCAAAGCAGATTTTATCGGAGAATGAACGGTAAACAACATAATAATCATTTGCAACGCTTAATGAAAACTCCTCGTCTATTGCAATATAATTCCCCTTTGTATTGTAATCTACCAAAATGCTGTCATAACTGGTCGAAAAAATGACTCCTGTCGTAAACAAAATAGCCGACAAAATAACTGCAAGAATCAACGACATTAACGAAACAGCGAAAAGCTCGTTCTTCCCCAAATAATCCCTAAA
This sequence comes from Microcaldota archaeon, assembly GCA_013151465.1. Taxonomy (GTDB): domain Archaea; phylum Aenigmatarchaeota; class Aenigmatarchaeia; order QMZP01; family QMZT01; genus JAADIF01. The sequence goes on from JAADIF010000043.1 coordinate 17,789, forward strand.
ACCCATGCTACATATTTTGCAATATTTAAATAAATATGAAAACAAGAATTAGTTATGCTCATAGAAATCATAATAGCTGTCGTGGTTTTGGCGGTCGTTGCATATTTCATTTCTGCATACAACAGGTTCGTCAACCTCAGAAACGGCATAGAGTCCGGATTGAAGCAGATAAACGTCGCCCTCAAAAAGAGAGTTGACCTGATAGGACAGGTCGTTGATTCCGTCAAGGGCGAGATGAAGTTCGAGAAAGACACGCTCACGCAGGTCACAAAACTGAGGTCTGCGGCAAGACCCGATATGACAAGTGCGGAAGCAAAAGAAGTTGACAACGCCGCAAGAAGCATATTCTCAGGGCTTAAGGTCCAGGTTGAAAACTATCCGAATCTTAAGTCAAACGAAAACGTAAAACAATTGATAGATTCGATAAACAGCATGGAGGATGAGATAAGCAGATTGAGGTATACATACAACAACACGGTGCAGGAATTCAACACGAGATGCCAATCGATACCTTCAAATATAGTCGCAAAACTTGGCGGTTTTGACAAGAAGTCATATCTTCAGTTCGAGGAAACTGAAACAGAACTCAAGAAAGCGCCAAAGATATCACTCAACGAATAGTATTTATTGGATGTAGACCTAAATAGTCCTTATGCATTTGGATATATCAATGGCCGATAAAGGATTCGTATCGGCTTTTGTTATTGGGATTGTATGTTTTCTTGCATCATCGCTACTTGGCGATATCATCTATGTTTACCTGTCGATGATTCTCATAGGGTTTGTTTTTCTCATAAAAGGGGCCGACTTTCTTGTTGATGGCGGGTCGGCAATTGCTGAACACTTCGGAATTTCCCATATGATAATAGGCCTTACAATAGTTGCCTTCGGGACATCCGCTCCGGAATTTGTGGTGAGCGTGTATGCAAGCATAATAGGTTCCGGGGGAATATCGATCGGAAACATTGTAGGCAGCAATATCTTCAACATACTTATGGTCATCGGTCTGCCCGCCGTCATATCGCGGATGCCCGTAGAGAAAAAGACGGCTAAACTGTTTGATTTCATTTTCATGATAATGTCAGGAGCGCTTCTTTTTTTCTTTTTGTACATAACAATATGGGATGCTCAATATTCACTAGGTTTGGTTGATGGCATCGTGTTTCTTGCACTTTTCCTGTTTTTTATAAAGAAGATGGTAAGTGCCGCAAATAAGGAAAAAGAAAGGTACATTAAAGATGATAAAAAAACTTCAAACCTGAAGATGAGCGCATTTTTCATTGTTATTGGCATAGCTGGAATATTTTTAGGCGGTCAGGTTCTTGTGGAGAATGGAAAGAATCTTGCGCTTTCATTCGGCATACCTGAAGTTATAATAGGCCTCACGCTCATGGCTTTTGGTACGTCTCTTCCGGAACTTGCAACAAGTATCATAGCAGCAATCAAAAAACGCCATGATATAGCTATCGGAAATGTTGTAGGCAGCAATATCTTCAACACGCTTCTTGTCGCAGGTTCTGCTGCAATTGTAAGACCGATAACAGGCATATCCACCGAAGCATTATTCGTTGATATACCATTCATGGTTTTTGTTTCAATGCTGTTATTAGCCTTTATGAGAAGTGGTAATGCCATAACAAGAAAAGAGGGATGCGTCCTAATTCTTCTTTATGCATCGTTTTTGTTTTATCTGCTATTGTTTTATCTGCTATTTTGATAGCTAGTATAATTACATTTAAATATATAATGTTATATATTATAATATAAAATAACATATAGAACAATAGTGGTGTGTGTAATGAGAAGGGACCCTCTGGAAATAATAGAAGAGATACTGGAGATACTTGAGAGGTCACACTGCGCTATGAGCATGAACGCCATAGCGAGGGAAACAGGCTTGCACAACATCACTGTGAAGAGGTATGTCGAAATAATTGAGAAAATAAAAGGAGACAATATAGAGATAATCAGAACTGATCGTTCCGTGATATTAAGGTGCAACGTAAAAAATAAGGATAGGTGATTCTATGGGTAGCAAGATTGCGAATGGTATAATTCTTAGGGTAGGAGAGCTTACGAATCGTTCAGAATCAGGCAGAGGTATAGCAAGAATAGATTCGAAGAACATGTCGGTTCTTGGCATCAGGGAAGGCGACGTTGTTGAGATTGAAGGAAAGAAGAAGACTGCAGCAACTGCGATAGGAGCATACCCTGCGGATGTCGGTCTCAATGTCATACGCATTGACGGTATCACAAGGAAGAATGCCGGGATAGGCGTTGGTGAGTCCGTTAAAGTCACGAAAGCTGATGTGAAAGAAGCAACGAAAGTGGTCATAGCGCCTGCTGACGGACCTATTGATGGATTCAAGGAGATAGACCCAATGATACTGAAAAGAAACCTTTTCATGCGTCCTGTTGTGAAAGGTGACATAATAATGCCGTTCCCTATCGCGCGAAGAAGGGACACTGACCCGTTCTTCGAGGATGTCATGAGAAACTTTGGAATCCGTATAGAAGGGATGAACGAATACACATTCACCCCCGTCGGAAGCGAAAGCCGACTCATAGTCCTTTCAACCACGCCAGAAGGGATAGTAAGGATAGGCCAGAATACAAAACTCGAGCTCAAGGAAGAGCCGATACTTACAGGTTCAACGGCAGTAACTTATGAAGACATAGGAGGTCTTGAGGATGCTATATCAAAGATACGCGAGATGGTGGAATTGCCATTAAGGCATCCGGAATTATTCGAAAAGGTGGGAATTGAGCCGCCGAAAGGCGTCCTTCTATACGGTCCGCCGGGAACTGGAAAGACGCTCCTTGCAAAGGCGGTCGCAAATGAGTCCGGTGCAAATTTCATCTTGATAAACGGCCCGGAAATAATGGACAAGTTCTACGGCCAGTCTGAGGCAAACCTTAGGAACAAGTTCGAGGAAGCGGAAAAGAATGCGCCATCCATAATATTCATAGATGAGATAGACAGCATAGCCCCCAAAAGGGAGGATGTCGCAGGTGAAGTTGAAAGGCGCGTCGTTTCGCAGATTCTTACGCTGATGGACGGATTGAATGCACGCGGAAAGGTTATTGTGATAGCTGCAACAAACAGACCGAATGCAATTGATCCGGCTCTGAGAAGACCTGGAAGGTTTGACAGGGAGATAGAGATAGGCGTTCCTGGTCAGAAGGGTAGAAAAGAAATACTTCAGATACATACGAGGAATATGCCGCTCGACAAAAGTGTCAATCTTGATGCACTTGCGGCAAAGACATACGGCTTTATTGGAGCAGATCTTGCTGCGCTCTGCAAGGAGGCTGCAATGAGCGCATTAAGAAGGCATCTTCCAAAGATATCGTGGGAGAAGGACGAGGAACTTTCTGAGGATGTTGTGAATAAGATACGGGTAACTGATAAGGATTTCACAAATGCCATGAAAATGGTTGAGCCATCAGCCATGCGCGAGGTCATGATAGAGGTTCCGAAGGTTACATGGAGTGATATTGGAGGTCTCGATGAGATTAAGGAGCATCTCAAAGAAACAGTTGAATGGCCTCTCAAATATCCGGACGCGTTCAAGAAGATAGGAATAAGGCCCCCAAAAGGCGTCCTTCTATACGGTCCGCCGGGAACTGGAAAGACGCTCCTTGCAAAGGCGGTCGCAAACGAGTCCGGTGCAAATTTCATCTCAGTCAAAGGACCTGAACTTCTGACCAAATGGGTAGGAGAGTCAGAAAGAAAGATAAGGGAAGTCTTCAAAAGAGCAAAACAGGTCGCTCCGTCTATAATATTCTTTGACGAGATAGACTCGATAGCGCCAAGAAGAGGCCTTGAGGTAGGTGCGCGCGTTTCAGAGAACATAGTATCTCAGATACTTACAGAGATGTCGGGTCTTGAGGAGCTTCATGATGTTGTTGTCATCGCCGCGACAAACAGACCAGACATAATGGATCAGGCACTTCTTAGGCCCGGAAGATTTGACAGGCAGATATACGTTTCGCCTCCTGACAAATCGACAAGGAAAAAGATTTTTGCAATCCACGCAAAGAATATGCCACTCGACAAAGGAGTAAAATTGGATAAAATCGTAGAGAAAACAGAAGGCTATACAGGTGCGGATATAGAGGCGGTCGTCAGGGAAGCAGGAATGAATGCACTCAGATCAAATATAAAGGCAAAGAAAGTGAAGATGAAGGATTTTGAGAACGCGCTAAAAGAAATAAAGCCGTCCCTGAATCCGCAGATAATAAAGTTCTACAAAGAGCTTGCGGACACACTGAAATACAATTCTGTTGCAGAGAAGAAGAAAAAGGAAAAGGAAGAGAAAGAAATAAACTATCTTGGCTAGATGCCAAACCTTTCCCTTATTCTTTCTTTGAAGGATTTCTTGAAGTATCTTTTTAGTTTCTCTTGTTCGATGTTATCGTTTATAGAGTCTTCGATGTTCTCTATGTTCATTCCAACAATTTCAAATATTCTTCCCACAGAGGCAAGTATCTGGTTTCGTATATAATAGTCAGGATCATAGTTGTCCGTGTAGCCGAATGGCTCTGCCCTTTCCGATATTGTTCCAGGACCGCTTGCTATTATGTAACTTATCTCCGAACCGACAGCGATTGTTCCGCCTCTTGCCGCAAGCTTTCTTGCCGCTGATACATGAGGCCATGCCTGGTCATAACGTTCAAGCGGTTTTGTTATTTGGTTTCTCATTACAAGCTCATTCATATCAACATCTCCTGCCTTGAGCCGTATTATGACATTTCTGACTATCCCCTCAGCTCTTTTTGCAGATTTATCCTTCAGAATACTCATGAGAACAATTTCCTGAGTTTCCTTTGCTATTCCTGACCAGTCCTTTCGAGTTGCCTCGAAACCCTTCATAGACAGTTTGCCGTCTTCATCAAGAAGAGCATATTTTGCCCTGTTTCCAAACCCCTGCAGAAAAATGCCTGACTTGTAAGGGCCGCGTGTATTGATATCAACATCTTTAGGAAGTACGTCTTTCAGCCTTTCTTCGGATCTTCTGAGTGACCAGCTGCTTGTATCTGAAATGAAGGCGGTATATGTTTCTGCATATATCACTTTATGATGCATGCTCTCGAGGCGTGCGATTGCCCTTTTCATATATTCGCGTCCCCATGCAGCTATTGCTGATGCACACATCCTTGAATACCATCTGGAACCCGGATACGCAAAGTATCCGTATGCGGCGTTTGGAAGTGCGCGGAGTGCATATTTTCTTGCATTCATGAATCTGTATTCATCCGATTCTCTGGGAACATTTTTTATAGCTTCTGTTATTTTTTCCCTTTCCTCCTTTGCATGCATTATAACCGCGGGGACAAAACCCCTTTTGTTTTTACTAAAAAAATGTTCAGTTCCGGGGACGTGGTTAGTATCTTTGTATATTTCTGAGTCTGTGTCCAGCATTTCGGGGGATATATTATGCTGGGTTATGACTGCAGGATAAAGGTCACTGAATTCCAGAATTGCAACATTTTTGTGAATGCCTTCAATGGTCTCTTTGCTGTAACCGCCTTCGTAGGGCTCGATACTGTATCTCATCTTTATCTCTGTCTTGGTAGGAAGGTTAAGAATAATCTCTCCAAGGCGATAGGCTTCTCTTACGAGTATCCAGTCAATCATCTGGGTATATCTCATTCTCGATACGTCGAAAATCGTCTGCCTGCATATATTAGAGAATTGGTAGATTTTGTATGTCAATTGTTCCGAGAGTTTCATCAGTGCAAGTGTCCTGTTCATCAGGTGTTTCATTATTCTTATTATATCGGTCTTGTTGTTCCAAAACATCTCTATTTCCTTCCATTCGAGAAGTTCAGGTCTTTCTCCGATTAACTTTTTGGAAACGTCTGATATGTCGGTTGTTTCGAAGCTTGTTGTACGTGAGATTATATTGTTCACAAAGGCGAATGCATCTATATGCGCCCTGCCGCATATGAGCGAAGCTATGCTTTTCCCCTTCTTGAAAAAGGAAAGACCTCTACGGTCACGCCCCACCCTAAGTTCGATTCCTAATTTTTCTGCTCTTTCATGAAGCATTCGAAAGTCTGTTCTATCGCCATTATATGTGAAAATGATATGCGGATCTCTTTCAGATATTATTGAAGAGAATCTCTCAATCATATCATTTTCTGTTTCCATGACCTCGATACTGAAATTATCAGAACTCATGATTTCCGTTCCATGCGTGAGAATTTTCCTATATCCTCCCGGTTCTGCAAGAGAAATCATTATTATTTTATCTTTCATGATTTGCATGGAAATTGACATCATCCTCAGGGGTGGAATCTTTTCGTAATCTTCAACTCTTTTTACAGAAAGGACATCTATGCATATATCGGTCATCTCTATACATTTCCTTCTTCTGCCCGTTATTTCCACCCATTCCATCATGGGAATGTTATTGTCTATTATATACCTCTTTCTGAATGGTATGGAATACTCATACTGACTCTTTATGCTCGGCCAATTCTTTATTATATCCCACACTCTGATGACATCGGCGGGCTGCTGAACAGTTATCCTAATAAATTCTCTCTCTTCTCCAAGAAGATTTTTTTTCACCGTTTCAACTTTTTTTATTGCTCCTGAAACAAGGTCCCCAAGCTCTCTTATCATTTGCATGACATCGTTTGTCCTTTGCCTGCTCTTCCAGCTGGAACCCACTTCAACATAAAAATACGGCCGAAACGCCTTATCTATGGCTATTAACGTTTCTCCTGTGTCCGTAACGCCCCACATACGTACGGCTGTCTTCTTTTCATCTGCAACATAATCCACGTCATATATGCAGACCTTCCGTTTTAACATGTCCTGATACGTGTCTGAGTCGTCGGCGCCAGACCGCCCTGATCGCATATCCATGTTTATTCTCTTTATTTCGTAGTTAAAAACAGTTATGGAACCAGATTCTATTGAAAACATTTCTGATATGCCCTCAGAGTTACCTTTCCGGCATCATCTATATCCTTTCCGAGTGCAAGAAATCCGTGGTCTTTTATTATTATGAAATTCTCTTTATCCAGTACCTTGAGAACCTCGTTGGCAAGCTCAACTGTACCATATGGTTGCCTTTTTTCTGTTGTACAAAAGCCGATATCGGTGCTACAGACGATCTTTGTGCAATGTCCGTGAAAGACAGCGTTGATGTCAGGCCTGTTTTTATAGACAACATAATGTGCAAACGTCTCGGATGATGGAAGTTCGAGACCCTCGACCTTGACAATTATATTTTCCATATCACATTCCACGACTTTTACGAATTTGTCATCTGTTATATCTTCCCTAAAACCCTGTTGTGTACTTGTTATTATGAATTCATCGCTTCCTGGTTTTAGGCGAAAACTCATGTTTCCATATGATCTCCCTGCAAACGGCTGGCAGAGATCATAGAACCCAAAACGGCTTATCCAATATTTCAGATCCTCTATTCTGAGATCTGTTTGCACTTCCTTTTTGAGAAACACGGTTTTAAACTTGACGCCTTTCCATTCATCCATGGGGCTATAATAACGGAAAAATTTATAAAATTAACTTTTTTGGCTTCTTTTATTTCAAAAATTTAGCAGTTTTGTATGCAATTGTTGTAATAGTTTCATATACAGGTGCAGATTATAAGATGGTTTGGACTCTCATTGCACAGTTTGACAACAGTAAAAAATAAATCGTTTTGCAACAAAGACATATGTTATACATAGATGATGTTCATGAACGACGATGAACCCCCGCCTGATGGCGAAGATGAAATCGTTGAAGAACTAAAACAACTGAATAAAAAAGAGTTTGGCGTCGTAGATAAAATCCTAAAGCTCCAGAATGCAATAGAAGGATGCACTTTCTTTTTATCCCTTTATGCGAATGCGTCGGAAGAAAAACAATGGTTAGAAAAGAAGAGACCATCAGAAAATAGTGATGGGCGTGTTAGCCATTATCGGTCAAGCCCGGTAAAATATAACACTGTTCCAGAATTCTATGATTATTACTATAGGGTTAGGGAATCGTCCCACGAGTCTGGAAAAGAGGTATTGAAATACGCGTTTCGTTTTTATACATTTCTCAAACCAAGAATAATAAAACTGAGAAATGAGCGCAAGAAAATAATAAGAAAAGCCAACGGCAACAATTCGATATTGCTCAATATATATAAAAATGGTCCTTTGAGCCCTTATTACAACTGGAATCCTATTGAATATATGAAACAGCAGATTACACCATCTAATGGCAAGAACGGAAGCTATAAGCATCTAATGAATTTATTTCTCCGCGGGTAATCTAAGAGCATGCAAAATGTCAAACAGATAGTTCTTGAGCGGTCAGGTTTTGATGATTTTAATCCTGTGCAGCAGCAAGCGCTTGCAAAAGGGCTTCTTGAAGGAAGAAATCTTGTTGTTGCCGCGCCAACTGCAAGCGGAAAGACGCTTGTTGCAGAGCTTGCGGCTGTCAACGCATTTCTCAGTGGAAAGAAAAGTGTTTACATAGTTCCCCTGAAGGCGCTTGCAAGCGAAAAATATGAGGAATTCAACGAAAAGTATAGCTCGATTGGCATGCGGACAGCGATGAGCATAGGTGATCTTGATGAGAGCGACCCCTGGCTTGGAAAGTATGATGTCATAATCGCAACGTCAGAAAAGATGGACTCGCTTCTTCGCCACGGCCTCGAATGGCTTGACAGGATAGGGCTTTTGGTTGTTGACGAGATACACCTTCTTGATGATCCCGGAAGGGGTCCCACCCTTGAAATAACAATAACAAAGCTTCTTTCCATGATAAAACCCCAGATTTTAGGGCTTTCTGCAACAATAAGCAATTATGAGGAGATAGCCGCCTGGCTCAATGCGGACTGCTTCAGGACGGATTATCGCCCTGTTAAAGTTGAGAAAGGGATAGCTATAAACAATATCATATATTTTGAAGGTGAAAGAAAAAACGAAATCCCATCATCTGACGAGCAGTCGGTGGGAATATCCCTTGATACAATAAAAAACGATAAGCAGATAATAATCTTCGCATCCACAAGAAGGGGAGCAGAAGCAACTGCTGAGAAAGTAAGTGATCATATAAAGAAAAAGCTCTCCGAGGACGAAAGGATGCAACTGTCAAAAATCGCAGATGAGGTTGCCCACGCGCTTGACAGGCCGACAAAGCAATGCAAGCGTCTTGCGGCATGCGTGCGCGGAGGAGCGGCCTTCCATCATGCGGGCCTTGTCGCAAAGCAGAGGTCTATCATAGAGAGATACTTCAAGGAAGGCAAAATAAAGATGATTTCTGCAACGCCCACCCTTGCGGCCGGCATAAACCTTCCTGCCTGGAGGGTTTTCATAAAGGATATGAAAAGGTTTTCAGGATTCAGAGGAATGGATTACCTTCCCGTCCTTGAGGTCCAGCAGATGATGGGAAGAAGTGGAAGGCCCAAGTTTGATAAGACGGGCGAGGCCATCCTTTCTGCAAAGGATGAGAATGAGGCAGAAAAGATATGGGAAAAATACATTAACGGCGAGCCGGAGAAGATACAGTCAAAACTTGGGGTCGAGCCGGTGCTTCGGATGCACACTCTGGCTCTTGTGGCATCGGGCCTGATAACGACTGAACATAATCTCATCGATTTCTTTTCAAGGACTTTTTATGCCCACCAATATGGCGACTTAACCGAATTGAGAAAGACGCTCGACAAGGTGCTTGCGCTTCTTGAGGGGTTCGGGTTCATAAAAATGGCAGAATCAAAGAAAGCAGACGATAACCCGTTTGTTACTGCAAAGGATATGATTGCAAATGAAGGAAATTCCATAGAGGCAACCGCCATCGGAAAGCGTGTCTCGGAGCTGTATATTGATCCGATAACAGCGCATGACTTCATCGAAGGTATCAATTCATTCTCAAGAAAAAAGATAACGCCTGTCGGCATTGTCCAGCTTGTTTGCAACACTATGGAGATGATGCCTCTTCTTTCCGTGCGAAGAGCCGAGATGAAGAACATAGAATCGATGATTGCCTCAAATGCTGAATATTTTGCAAACGATATCCCAAATCCATGGGAAATGGATTATGACGATTTCATGAAATCTGTAAAGACGGCCATGCTCATCGGTTCATGGATGGAAGAAAGCGGAGAGGATGCAATACTCGATAGTTTTAACGTTACTCCTGGGGAATTAAGGGCCCGCCTGGACAACGCCGACTGGCTTTCTTATGCATTGTCAGAATTATGCATGATACTTGATAAGAAGAACATATTAAAAGAAGTGAGAAAAATACGGCTGAGGATGAAATATGGCATAAAGGAAGAGCTCCTGCCGCTTGTGCAGATAAAGGGAATAGGACGTGTGAGGGCGAGGATGCTTTATACAAGCGGCATCAGGACCATCGACGACTTGAAGAAGATGCCATATGAGCGCCTCAGAAAGATGCTTGGCGAAAAGACTGCCAAAGCGATAAAAGAGCAGGTAGGAGAAAGCGCTTCATCTGATAGAAAATCGGATGATTTTGGTCTTGGGAATTTTATGAAAGCAAGTGAAGCAAATGATAATCAGAAATAAGACAAAGGGAACGATTATAGCAACAGATGTCGAGGAAGCGGTGTCTATTGCCAGCAAGGCGAAGGGCCTTATGGGAAGAAGCGCAATTTCCGATAACTATGCAATGCTCTTTGATTTTGGAAAAGACAAAAAGGAAGGTTTCTGGATGCTTTTTATGAAGATTCCGATTGACATCGTTTTTATAGATTCCTCAATGATTGTCGTTGACATAAAACACAGCGTAAAACCGATAACTTTTAACCCGCAGACATGGAAAATCTATCATCCCAAAAAACCTGCAAGGTATGTCATCGAACTAAAAAGCGGCACGGCAAAACACATTGATATGAGCATAGGAGATACAATAGAAATAAAGAAAAAATAAAAGGGAAGGTTGGTCCTAGTTCATTCATTCATCGATTGCCAATGCGGACCGTCTTCTGTGCAGGAACCGTCATGAAGGCCATTTCCCGAACCGTGCATCATTCCTCTTTTGTAGCCGGCGCCGGTTCCATGTGCTCTCATTCCCTGACCGTTTCCAAGCCCAAGTTCAGCCCTGAGCTGGGACGCTGTTTCATAGTCGCCGTTTTGTGCTGCTTCGTGAGCGGCTGCAAATGTTGCAAAGTTCTCTTCGCTTACAATATCAACTACTCTTGGATGTCTTCCGTTCTCTGTCATAAGAGCAACCCATGCATTATAATCTCCCGTTTCAAACGCCTGTTCCATGAGCGCCTCTCTTTCTTCGCTGTAATTCGGTCCTTTTGTTGTGTAATCTCCTCTGTAAGCACTTGCAAAACTTACGCCTATGAGAGAGATTGTTATCGAAAGGAGAGCCATTATTGCTATTGTTTGTTTTCTTTTCATGTATATCACCTCGAATGTTTAAGGGTGCCGTTGAGACACCTTACAGAAATCTTATCTGAAACTATACTAATGGGTTAGTGAAACTATCTGTCATTTCATGAAACCAAGTTTCATTTTTTTGAAACTATGGAGAATTAATTTAAACCGATGGTTCAATTAATAAGAATGGAAAGAAGACAAAAGACTGTTATCGCAATCTCAATAGTTGTACTGTTCAGTTTGCTTGTGCTTTCGCTCAGTTTCTATTATCTTTATCAAAGAAGCGTGCGTCAGAGCGCCCGTTTGACATATACAGAGCTTGAGAACATGACGGCGGATGAACTCAGAACGCATATCGCCGAAAGGTGGGACAGCGATCATTCACCTTTCTATAATTTTTATCTTATTCCATTCTCTGCGTTTATAGGTCTCCTCATAGGGACGATAATATATTATCTGATGTCAGATGAGGTTGAACAGAAGAAGGAGACCGCCAAGAAAAACACGAGAATAATACTTAGGTTCCTGACACCAGAGGATAGGAAGGTGATTGATATATTGCTTGAGAATGGAGGAAGCGTTCCGCAATATGAGCTGTCGCGACTTCCAGGATTGAACAAGGTCAAGACACATAGGATACTTGCAAAATTGGAGCAAAAGGGCATAATCTCGAAAGAACAATATGGAAAGATTAATAAGATAATACTAAATAAAGAGATTTACGATGTATTAAAATAAGAAAAACAGAAAAAAACTCGAACAGATATCATTTCTTTCTCTCGCCATTGAGTTTTTTCCATTGCCATGAGAATTTTCTCAGCTTTGAAGATTTTCCGAACCCGCATTTGACACATACCTTCTTCGTTGCATGATATGTCGGATTTCCGCATCTTCTGCACAATATGTGTGTCTTCTTATTCTTTTTGCCCATGCTGGGCGTTCCCTTACTCATAACCATCACTTAATGGATTATTTTGCCGGCGATACCCACACGATGCTATCACCTCTAACGAGAACGGTGCCTATTTTTACGTTGCTGTCTTCGGATTGCACCTCAGCATCGTCGAGCCACAGATTTATGTGGGAATCGAACGCCTTGAGCACACCCATGACCTTGTCTTTTGATTTCAGGTGCACTATGACCCTTTTTCCTGAAGCATTGCCCAAGACATCAAGCGGTCTTGAGAGCCCAGCCCTGTCGTTATTTCCCATTTCCATATATAAACCCCTTTTAACTAAACTGAATGTTCTTAATATTAATGGATAATGTATTTAAATCTATGTTAGAGTCAATAGTAGATGGAGATATGTCTAATTTATAAATATAATCTCCTATAGTGTTATACCATTAGGTGATATTTATGACTAAATGGAATGTCAATTCAAAAAGAAAAGCAAGCGGGGGCAAGATGCAGTCCAGGAAGAAAAAGAAGAAATACCAGCGCGGCTCAGACTTTCTCGGCACAAGAATCGATGAGCCGTCAAGAAAAGTGGTGCCTGCCCGCGGTGGCAATAACAAGGTGAAGGTCGTTTCGACCAATAAGATGAACGTTGCAGATGAAAGTGGTAAGGTGATGATTGCAAAAGTTCTTTCCGCAAAAGAAAACAAGGCAAACGTCCATTTTGTCAGGAGAAACCTAATAACAAAGGGCGCTATCCTTGAAACTGACAAGGGGCTTGCAAAAGTCACATCCAAACCAGGCAAGGACGGAACGATAAACGGTGTCATCATAAAGAGCAAGAAATAAGAAAGCTTTCCGATTCTATTTAAAATTAGATATCCATTCTTATTTATGGAAGAAAAGAGGCTTGTTGGAAAAATTACACATTTCTTCGACAAGATAGGCGTTGCTGTAATAGAGCTTTCTGCAAACATTAAGAAAGGAGATAAAATATCAATAGAGGGCGCGACAACGAATTTCATACAGGATGTAGAATCGATGCAGATTGATCACAAGGAAGTTGCAGAGGTGATGGCAGGGCAAGCAGTCGGTATGAAGATGTCGGAGAAGGTGAGAGCGGGAGATCAGGTCTTTAAAATCAGCAGCTGAATATCTATTAGATTTGACAGTCATCAGCGTTGATATTTATAGTTGGAGGTACATTTTATGGAAGGCATCATAAAAGAGAAAAATGAAGAGAAAAAGGTATTTGTAATAGCAGGAGAAGATGAAAAGGATTATGAGATTCCTGTGGAAGACGATTTCCAGACGGGGGATATAATAGAATTTAAGCTAAAAGATGGTTGCATAGATTGTGCAACAATTAAGAAGACTGCCCATATAAACCTTCAGGTGTTCGATGCTTTTCAGGCAAACCCTTGTATGGGGTGCACGAAGAATTGTGGTCATCGTGGCTGATAATTTATTTAGGATTATAGTCGTATAGGGCTAACCCTGCGGACTTCATGCTTACTTCATGAAATGTCCTGAAACAACTTTCAGGATAGACCGCGGATAAAGCGCATGTTTTATTTTTCCGAAAACAAATATAGTGATTAGGAGGAAGTTTGGTACGAAAATGAACTAATCACCTTTATTTATTACATAGCATTTCATCGCCACACATATTTTCATTTTCAGTCTGTATTGTTGTATGAGTTATGTTGAATTCTTTTTCCAGAAGTTTGTTTATTTCTTTTATTATAAGATCGGTATTTGATTTTCTTTCCCTTTCCATGCATATGTGACATGATAAAAATATCTCATTCGAATCAATTGACCATATGTGGAGATTATGCACGCTTCTGACCCCTTCCGCATTGTTTATAGCATTATAAACCTTTTCGAAATCTATATCTTCAGGAACGCCCTGCATAAATATATGGACAGATTTTCTGATTATATCAAAACCGCTCCAGAATATCATTAATGCTATAACAATACTAGCTATCAAATCAAAAATAACCACGTTCGTGAAAATGATAAGCATCCCGCTTATTATAACAAAAACGGAGGAAATCGTATCATAGAACATATGAACATATGCCGCTTTCATATTCAAGTTTTTCTTTTTATATTTATGCAAAACCAATATGGAGAGTGTGTTTCCAATTAAACCTATAATAGCAATGGGCAGCATCATCGATGTGAATATTTCGTGGGGTAAATAAAACCTTTTTACTGATTCGAATATTATATAGGCTCCTATCGCCCAAAGGGCTAATGCATTGATTAAAGCGGTAAACACTTCAAATCGTTTGAGACCAAATGAATGCCTCTTTGTGGCTTTCTTTGATGAAAATCTTTCTCCAATATATCCTAAAAGCAATGCCAAAACATCAGAAAAATTATGCCCTGCATCTGAAATAAGGGCGAGGCTTCCTGAAAGAATGCCTCCAACGTATTCTGCAAGTGTTATTAATATATTAAATAACAATACCAGACCAATTCTCTTTCCATTCAAATTATGTTTGTGCATTAATCTTCCTCCTAAGTGCTTCTTGTTAACAACATAAATTCAAATCGTCTTAGCAGTTTTCCTATTGTTTGAGCGTTGTCCCTGACGAACTTTCCATATTTCTCTATATCGAAAACATTAAAAACATCTGCATCGACAAGGCCTTGCGTGAATTCGTCAGGTGTGAAAATACCGGTCATTAGCTCATACAATTTCTTGTTATCGCTTTCGAGATTGTATATTTCCCTTATATCTGGTCTCAATAACCCCGATATAAATTTCCTTTCCTCATCGATGCCGAGTATTTGATTTATATCACCCCTCTCAACTGAGAAACCCACATCTCTTGCAAGATTCTCGAGCAGATTAAAGTCAATCGTATATTCATCATGGCCTCTGACCGGAACTTTCTGCGGAGAGGCATCTCCACAACTCTGCTCCGCGATGAAGACTTTCCCTCCTCTTTTCACAAGAGGGAATGTTTCTTCAATAAGCTTTAGCGCACCGTAATTGAGATTGAAAGGATCTTTTGGCACTCGAAGTTTATGCTCTTCTACTATTCTTCTTGCGTCTGTTATGATATTATTTCTATCTTCAGTTTTCATGTCAAAATCAACTATTGTGGGAAGATCAGATATTATTTCGTTCATTATCACTAAGGCAAATGAACCTTTTTTGAATGGGATAGCCATACAATCAGCGATAATTGAATCGAAGCCATGCTTGTGAAGATTCCTTATTATTTTTGGCGAGATGTCCATGACGATATATTTTATATCTTCTGTTAGATGTGACTTGAATTCATTTGCGATATTGCCAAGACCAGGACCTATTTCAAGGACTATGCCATTTCTCGGCATAGCCGATTTTTCTTCAAGATAACGCCATAGAAGCTGGCCATATGTCATTCCTGTTCTGGTAAAGCTGTTTTTTCTTCTGATAAGATGAGATATTGTGACCTCATCTAGCATACCTTCTGAAGGGTTCTTTTCATTTTTATAGAATTCCTTAGTTGTGTTTATGCGCAAAAGCTCACCTATTTATTTCTAAACAATGAATGTTTATATTAGGGGTTTGTTGCCTGAGAATAACAGATAAGAGCAAGGTGTCTATAATATGAGAAGAAAGAACGGTATCGTAATAAGGATAAACAAGGCGACAAAAGATGCTGTGCATATAGAGCGCGAGGCCTTTGATACAAGAATGAAACTCAGCATCGATTTCAGAAAGGACTGGCTTGAAAGCTATGTCGACACTAAAT
Source organism: Microcaldota archaeon (assembly GCA_013151465.1). Taxonomy (GTDB): domain Archaea; phylum Aenigmatarchaeota; class Aenigmatarchaeia; order QMZP01; family QMZT01; genus JAADIF01. The sequence continues at coordinate 33,819 of JAADIF010000043.1, forward strand.
CCGAAATGTTGGACAAGAACCTTGCAAAGCTTGCAAGATTGGTGGGATTCCACCTGGTTGCAATGCAAGAAGAGGAAACCCCGGATTTCCACGGCACCGGACATATGCTCGGGTCCGCATTTAAGGAAATAATAAAAAGAAGAAATAAAGAGGATAAATTCATCAGAGGAAAACATATTTTCACAGACGGGAAATGCAGCACGCTATTTTCTATGATAATCAATCCACAATATCCGATCGGCTCCCTTGATATAAGGATGATGGGCGGTGCAGAATATGCCATGGACAGGAATCTTGAGGACTTCCTCGTAGGCTTTTCAACATCAGCAGGCATACATGCAAACATAATTCTTGAGAAGGTGGACGACAAAAAACATGAATGGGACAGCGTTTTTGAATCGATGTCGGGCTCGCTCATAAGATTGATGTCACAGAGATAAATCTACTTCTCTTCCGGCTTTATCATGTTGTCATATCTGCTGCTTCTGTTTTTCAGAAGGACTATTCTTGAAGGTATTGCCTCATCCGAATAATCATAACCTTCCAGTGCATCTTCCAGCCTTTCTGAGAAGGCTTTGACTTCCTCATGCGTTGGCATATTTGACCTCTTCAGGCGATGCGTAGAATATCCTATGTGCATATAAGCCTTGACTTCGACAAAATCCGTTCCGGTTTTTTCTATGAGTTTTGCAAATTCTCTGATATATTCGTCCTTGTCATTCAACCCTTTGATGAGCGTAAGTCGTATGACTCTTCTTGTCGGAAGACTCGGAAGCAGTTCGAGCGTCCTGTTCAGCCGTTCCCACCCATCAGGATGCATTGATTTGTTAAGCTCCTTAAAAAGCGCTTCATTTGGCGCAGTAAGAGAGACATAAAGCTGTGTCGGGAGAGCATCATCTTTCCAGAGTTTTTCAAGAACGTCCGGGTTCTGTCCGTTAGTTACGATAAAAATAGTCCTCACTTCGGGCTTTTTGCGAAGAAGCCTTACCATTTCACCTAGTTTTGGATACATCGTCGGCTCTCCGGAAAGCGATATTGCATAATGATCGGGGATAAGAGCTTCCCTGAATTTTTCGGGATCCACCTTTTCGTTTCCACCAAGTCCTGAAAGAAGTTTGCTTCTTTGGGGTATGACATCATTGAGTATTAATCCGGGGTCATCGATATCACTATCCCCGATGCTTCGCACGGTCATCTGCTCCATGGGACGCCAGCAGTAGACGCAGTTCTGGTCGCACCAGAGAGCGACTGGTGTAATCTGCGCGCATCTATGGCAGTGCGCGCCGTAGAACTGTTCCTTGTAGCAGACGCCCTCGCCTCTCAGCGCCTTTTTCGTCCATGTGCATATCTCTATTGCACCATGGTTTCCAAGGATTCGCCACTGCTTCTTTTCAAGGTCTTTTTTGTCCTTATCAGTGATTTGGAGTTTGACCATAAAGTAGATGTAAGTTATAGATTTAATAATGTTTTGCCTTAGTTAACCAGAGCATATAAGCAACCTATAAAATTGAGTTATATTTTGGATGGAACAAAATCAGTTCTTAAAATTTTTTATCATCTACTGTATATGAAACTAAATTATAGAGTTCTGATGAGTAGTGATGGAAATTACGCTCAGATTTTCCATGATTTCAGAGATAGACGTATAGTGGTGGAGTTGGGTTCGTGCATAAACACTAAACCAGTCGAAGATCTATTTTTGCATCGATTTAACTTACAGCAAGACGGAAACTGGCACAATTCTCCAATTACATGGTATACATACATTATTAGACCAAAACCAAACTCTCATACCGATACACTCGGAACCTATTCTCATTGCAATGTAGCATTTGAGCCATTGGTAGACGAAAACAAAAGATACATAGCGGTTGATAAGAGCTTTGGGGTAATGAAGACATATTTTTATTTTCTAAAAAATAAATTCGGAAAACAAGGAACAAAGAATATTTTTGGGGTTGTTGCAGATGCAAATGAATTGCCTTTCAAAAAAGGATGCATAGATTGCATATTCGGGAACAATTCTATTGATTCCATTCTGGAATTGGCGAATGATCCAGATAAAATATGGTCAAATGTGAATTATGTGTTAAAACAGGGAGGTTGTGTATCTTGCGTTACATGCACCCCTGAAGATGCTAAAAAGTGGCATGCAGAATTCGAAAAACACGGATTCAGAACACGTGTTGCTGATGCTGTTATCATGGGAAATAAAGAACATCAACCAGATTTCTTTTCGCATCCTTAAAAACTTCCTCAATCGGTCTGTTTCCATCTATAACGACAAAGTTTTTCTCTTTCGCAAGCTCAAGATATGCTTTTCTTACTTTTTCCATTTTTCCGAGCTTTTCGTGCCTATCCGCGTTGTTTCCGGCGCGCTCTATGCTCACCTCGGGCGGGATGTCTATGAATATCACGATGTCCGGCTTTCTTACAAATTCATGTATCTTCTTAATCCATTCCTTATCTATTCCATATAAACTATTTTCATATGCAAGCGTAGAGTAATAGTATCTATCCATCACGACTGTTTTTCCTGATTCAAGCGCGGGCAACGCCTGGCTTTTAAGGTCTTCATACCTGTCTGCGGAATACAGAAGTGTTATGGCCTCCCCGGATTCAATCTCGATTTTACCGTTGAGCCAGTCGCGTATGAGAAGGCCTATTGGATTTTCGTATGTCGGCTCGGAGCAGAAGACACAATCTATGCCTTTCGATTTGAGATGATCGCAAAGCATTTTCGCCTGCGTCGTCTTTCCCGATTTGTCAATCCCCTCAAAAACAATGAATTTTCCTTTCATAGGCAAAACATAAATGGATTTTGTATGTTTTAAGCATTAGCGTTGATTTATTAATCTTCCATCCATTTTTAATTGGGCAAAATGCCTTAGGGAGGGGGTAATTATGAAAAGGTTATTTCTTTCGGTGGCTTTGCTGTTTACTGTTGTTTTCTTTCTTGCAGCAACGCCTGCATATGCATACACAAACTGCCACTTCAGGACATACGGAACGCATATGCTTTTAAGGAACGATTGTATAACAGATGAGACGATATACATACCTGACGGCATGACACTTGATGGCAGAAATCATGCAATAACAGCAGTCGATCCGCCGGGAAGTCATTTCCGCGGAGCCATAATAAAGAATGCCGGAAGCGTGGCCAACGTAAGAAACCTTAAGATATTTGCGCGTAACCTTGCAAACGTGTGCGATGCCGGAAGCGACAGGCTCAGAGTGATACTTTTTGAGGGCGCGTCAGGTTCGATAATCAAAAACACGATATACGGCCCAAATCAGGGTAATAGTGGATGCCAGGAAGGAAACGCCATAGAGGTGAGAAATCCGCCATTTGACGGGACGCATCCGGATACGAAACATGTATTCATAACGAGAAACACCATAAGAGCGTATCAGAAGACAGGCGTAGTCGCAAACGGCGATGTCGATGTATCCATACTCTTCAATGACATAGGAAGTGCAGACTTGTCATACTATATTGCAGCAAATTCTATCCAGCTTGGTTATTGGGCAAAAGGAAAGGTGAAATATAATTCCATCAAAGGGAACCAATGGTGCGGACCGAGCGCATACGTGGCAACTGCCGTGCTCATGTATCTTGCAGAAGGCGATTCTGTCGTCGCGGGAAATGCAATCACCGGAAACTCTGACATCGGCATATACATATACGCGGATAATGTTGATGTAAAGAGAAATATGGTGTTTGACGACTGGAGGATAGCTGATTGCAATTCGCATGGCTGGGATATTGGAATAGGAAATTACGGATTCGGAAATATTGTGGCCAAAAATATGGTATTCGGGTTCACTGAATCATATGAGGGACCTCATATAAGTGCACAATCCATCGGTCATGCCCCAAATAAAGAAATCGCAACACCTTTCATATAAAAATCCATTCTTCTTCTTTTTCCTTCTTCTGCAATATTTTTAAATGGAAATCATATTATTACCTCTTATGAGAAATCTCTATTTTGTCACGGGCAACAAGAACAAGCTTGTGGAAGCAAGAAAGGTTATACCCGGAATTGAAAGCGTAAATCTGGATCTTCCGGAAATCCAGGATATAGATCCGCGCAAGGTCATAGAGGCAAAACTTAGGAAAGCTGTGGAAAGCGTTGATGGAGATATCTTCATAGAGGATGTGTCTTTTGAATTGGAGTGCCTTAACGGGTTTCCGGGTCCATTTATAAAATGGATGCTGGGAACAGCTGGTAGAGACAAGATTGTTGAAATCTGCCAAAAGCTGGGAAATGACAATGCCGTAGCAAGGGCGACAATAGGCCTTGCAAAAGATGGCAAACTATATTTTTTCGAGGGCTTGGTGAAAGGTAAAATAGTTCCGAAAAGAGGAGAGAATGGCTTTGGTTTTGATCCCATCTTTCAGCCGGAAGGGTATGATAAGACATTTGCTGAGATGTCTCCCGAAGAAAAGAATGCAATAAGCCACAGAGGGCGAGCCCTTGAAGAAATGAAAAAATTCCTGAAGGGTGCAACGAACCATTTTAACTGATTATAACAATTATCTTCTATGTGTCTTGCGACAACCGGCACGGTCATATCGATAGAAGGAGATAATGCCGTCGTCGATTTTGGTGGAGTGAGGTATGAGATAAACATATCTCTTGTGAAGCCTAAAATAGGCGATCGTGTTCTTGTGCATGCCGGTTTTGCTATACAAATAATGAAAGATGATGAAAATGTCTGTTACACGTGATGTTCTTTCTGAGATAAGGGAAATTGCAAAAGGTATGCCTCAGGTCAATATAATGGAAGTGTGCGGAACGCACACCCAGACAATAGCAATGCATGGCATAAGGGAAGCAATGCCTGAAAATATTAATCTTATATCCGGTCCGGGATGCCCTGTGTGCGTCACACACCAGCGCGACCTTGACAATATAATCGAGCTTGCGCTGAACGGGGTGAAAATCGCAACATACGGCGACATGCTCCGCATTCCAGGAAGCAGGATGCGCCTTGACGAGGTTCGTACCATCAAGAACAATGTGAAGGCAATCTATTCCATAAAGGAGATAATAGGGACGGACTATGTATTTTTTGGAGCGGGTTTTGAAACTACTGCCCCCATGACGGCATACGCCCTCCAGAAAGGAGTTGTCGTGTATTCTGTGCATAAGCTCATACCTCCTGTTTTAAAAGTTCTCACACAATCCGGAGAAATAAGGATAGACGGGTTCATAGGACCGGGGCATGTTTCAACTATAATCGGCTCCAATGCTTATGAAGGGCTCAATATACCTCTGGTAATTTCCGGTTTTGAAAGGGAAGATGTCCTTTTGTCCGTATTGATGCTTTTGAAACAGATAAAGGAAGGCCGCACCGAAGTAGAGAATGAATATACACGGGTTGTAACACCTGAAGGAAATACATCGGCACAAAAAATTCTCGAAGAAAATTTCATTGTTACAGATGCTGAATGGAGGGGTTTTGGAACTATACCAGACTCCGGCCTTGAACCAAAAAACAAAGAGCTTGATGCAAAGGTCATTTATAAGGACATATTAAAAAACGTTCCCGAGCCGTCGTATCCCAAAGGTTGCATATGCGATCGTATCATAAGAGGCTTAAACCTCCCCTCAGATTGCCCGCTTTTTAAGGGAGGAAAATGCAACCCGATTGAGCCCATCGGACCCTGTATGGTCTCTGTCGAAGGTGCATGCAATGTCTGGTTCAGAAATAAAAGATAGGAATTATAATAGCTCAAAAACTATCGCCAATCCTATTATTACCATTAGCGCTCCCGCGATAAGATGAAGGTATTTTATGTTCTTTTCCTTCCACCCGGAAACATCCTGAACGGTCGAGATTCCTTTGTAGACGATAAGCGTTATGGCTAGCATCGGCATGACAAACACTATATTATATAAGACAAGCCAAGGAACGGCAGCAAAAATACCTATCTTTGACAAAAGACCGTTTGCAATGACATATGGGCCTATTGTGCACGGAAGTAGGAAGAGCGTAACAAACACGCCCACTATAAATGCCCCCCCTGGCCCTGTTACAGAATTTATCAGTTTTTTCACCCGCGGTCTCATAGAAAGCGGCATCTCTGTCATGAATCCTCCGGGCTTGTATCTGAAATAGTCCTTCAGGTTAAGGAAACCCAGAATAATTGCAACAGCACCAAGCGCGGTATACAAAACCACACGCACGCCTGAAATCGCCTGCATCGCGGAGAAGAATGAAACCAGAAGGAAGCCATAAAACATATAAAGTATGAAGACGGCCGCAACAAAAGACAGGCCTGAAAAAAGTATCCTTTTCGTGTCTTTTGGGTTGTATGTCATTATCGCTATGAGCATAAGGGTAAGGACCGCTATCGCGCATGGGTTGACCGCGTCGACTGCTGCGAGGGTCAATATATACGGAATGGAAAGCGTCTCAATCATAATCATCACTTCTTTTTGCCTTTCTTATGCCCTTCATGGGCTTTTCCTTTTTCTTTTCTTTCCTTTGTAAAGACAGCGATTGAAAGGGATATGGCAAACAATATGATAAGCGCAATTCCTATAGATTGCTTTTTCTGGAGGTCATCGGTTTTTCTGTCTTCTCTTCCCCATTCAACTATCCACGAATCGCCTATTTTTGCTGCGTGTAGGAATTTAAGGTTGCCGCCTGAGTATTCGACCGGTTGCGGAGCCGTGATTTGAAAACCATTAGATGTTATGCAGAAATCTATATCCTTTGAAAAGAGCAATGTTCTCAGAACATCATCCCCTATCCCTTCGTTTCCATCGGAAACCTTTATGAGAACGCGATCGGATGCCCATATCTTTGGCCTTCCTGGCAGAGAGGAAAATGAAATTTCATCCGCTTTAGCGTATGTCCCGTCTGGAAGAGGACATTCGTTTCCATTTTTCAATGACTCCAAAAGAGGGTTTATGCCTTCAAATATCGGCGCATCCCCTCTTAAGACATTGCCTTTATTAAAAATTATCTGGGGGACACCTGATTGGATTGAATAAGCGTTCATATATTGCATCATTACTTGAGGATTTTCCTTTTCCTTGAATATTTCATATTCTATAAGAACGAAATTGCCTTCATTTTCAGGAAGCGTGTTTCCGAGCAGAACTGGATCCACCTTTGCGCAATGGGAACATCCTATGCCTGAAAAATAGACAGCACATATTTTTTCTTCAGCCTTTGCTGCAGCAGGCAGCAAAAGGAATATCGCCACAATTGTGAATGCTAATATTGATTTTTTAACCTTCATACTATCTGAATGAGTGGAAACTATATATATTAGTTGGTTTCAATAATAGAAACTAAACGCTGGATGTGCGAAATAATGAAAAATAAGTACCTGTTTTTGTTTGATATAGACGGAACGCTTCTCAATAGCCTTGAAATGCATTTTATGGCATTCGAGAAAGTGTACAGAAAGCTTTTCGATGTGGATGTTGACGAAACCCTTTTCAATGAAGCAACAGGAAAAAGCGCTGTCGAGTTTCAAAGGTTTGTATGCGGCAAGTTAGGATTAGAGTTCTCTGAAGACATTTTCAATAAGATAATGCATGAATGGAAAAGCGAAATTGACAGATTAGCGCAGCAATCTGAAATTAAAATACTTTCAGGAGCAAGGGATTTCATAAAATTCCTGAAAGAGAAAGGCATTGCGGTCGGAATCGTTACGGGCAACACAGAAAGAACCGGAACAGCTATTCTCAAGGCATCCGGCATTTATGATATCTTTGATGTAATGGCATTCAGTGATGGTCTTAAAGACAGGGCGGATATAGTGAGAAAGGCCATTAAATTGTACGAAGATACAGGAAATGAAGCGTTCAGGACTGTTGCAATAGGCGACACTGTCGAGGATATCAAGGCTGCAAAAGACGCAGGTGCGTTTTCTGTCGGAGTTGCAACAGGGCATACAAGCGAAGAAGAGCTCAGAAAAGCCGGGGCTGATGTTGTTGTAAAAACATTGGAAGAGTACAAAAAGATTACAGATGCTCTTGGCATTTATTAACCATTGTTCTGATAAAATATTGAATGGAAATATCTGATTTGTTGTATGGGAGCGGCATACAGGTGGAACCCGTAATCGAGGAGCTGATCAAATCCGCCCCCCTTCAGAGGCTTCGTGGAATAAACCAGTCGGGCGTGACAAGATACATAAAAGGGGGGAGAACAAACACAAGGTTTTCGCATTGCGTGGGCGTCATGCTTCTCCTTAAAATGCTCGATGCTCCTCTAGAAGAGCAGATAGCAGGGCTTCTCCACGATGTTCCTCACACGGCATTTTCGCATGTCGTTGATTTCGTCTTCAAGAATGATGAGCATGAATACCATGAAAAATTCCATGAAAAAATAATAATGGAGTCAGAAATCCCGAACATTCTCAGAAAGCATAGCTATGATGTGGATTTCATTCTCGACAATACGAACTTTTCGCTTCTTGAAAAAAAACTGCCTGCGCTTTGCGCCGACAGGATAGATTATACATTAAGGGACTGGAGCGTCTATTTCGGCCTTCTTGAGAGGATGAAAGGATACCTGAATTTCTTTACTGTACATAAAAACGAAATAATAATGAGCGATGGTGAATCGGCAAGGAATTTTGCAGAGGACTACCTGAAGATTGATTATGAGGTCTGGTCAGATCCCTTAGAAATAGCAGCATACCAGATAGCAGGCGATGCTATAAGAATGGCAATGGAAAGGGGCATATTGGTCGAAGATGACCTTTTCATGAACGATGACTTCGTTTTCAGCATCCTCAAGAATTCAGGGGATGCAGAAATAACAGAACTCATAGAAAAGCTCAATCCGAATCTTAAAATAAAGATTGACAAAAAGGATTACGATTTTCACGCAAAAAGCAAACTGAGATATATAGACCCGAAATTCATAGATTCTAGCGGCAGGATAAAGAAGGTTTCAACGGCTTATCCGGACTTCAAAGAAAAGCTGAAAGAGCATAACAGGATTATGAAAAAGGGGTTTTATGTGAAAATTGTTTCGTGGTAGAGCATGATAACGCTGAACGAGGGCTCGGGCGGGAAGGAAACGCATGAATTGATAGAGAAAATACGATCGGTACTAAAAGTCACAAGCGATTGGAAGAATTCTGATGACGACTCGGCGACGCTCAAATTCGGGGATAAGCATCTCGTGTTTACGACAGATACATTCACTGTCGACCCTGTATTTTTTCCGGGGGGAGATATAGGAAAGCTTGCGATGTGCGGGACTATAAACGACATAGCTGTTATGGGGGCAAAGCCGCTTGGCATATCGTTTGGCCTTGTTCTCGAGGAAGGGTTCTCAGAGAATGACCTTGAAAAAATAGTGTCATCAATGGACAAAGTTTCGGAAAAAACCGGAATTCCTGTGGTCACTGGCGATACGAAGGTTATGGAAAAGGAAAAGGTTGACAAAATCATAATCAACACATCTGCCGTTGGCATCACGGACAATCCCATTACAGATTCCGGCTTGAAGCCGGGGGACAAAATAGTTGTGAACGGGAGCATTGGAGATCACGGGGCAGCGCTTCTTGCAAAGCGCTTCGGTTACGTTGCTGATTTCGTTTCAGACTGCAACCCTGTTCTTGAAGATTCCCAGAAATTAAAAGGCATAGCCACAGCAATGAAGGATCCGACAAGAGGAGGGATTGCGGGAGCGCTCAACGAAATGGCGGAAAAATCGGGAGTCAAAATAATTCTTGACGAATCCAAAATCCCTGTAAAAAGTGGCGTCAAAGCGATTTCGGAACTTCTGGGCATAAGTTATTATGAGATGCCCTGCGAGGGCAGGATAATTGCAGGCATAAAAGAAAGCGCAAAACCTCCTGAAGGATTCGTCGAAATAGGCCGTGCAGAAAAGGGGGCGGGCGTTTTCATCGATACGGGGCTTTCTGAAAGAAAGCTCAATATGCCTTTCGGCCGGCTTCTGCCGAGGATATGCTGAAATATCCAAATGCTTTTGTTTCGTTTCATTAAATTCATTTCCGGTTTCATGACATGAAACAAGTATTCATTTGGTTTCACTGATTCTGATATGTCGTTTCATTCAAGTAACTCCTATCAAAAGTTAGGAGGTTTGATATGGAAACAAAAATTTTAATTGCGAGCATATTTGCTGCACTTTTCGTAGGAACAACTCTCGTTGCAGCGAGCAGCTATTATTCAATGGCCGAATTCCATCAAAGGATGATGTCATCTGATGATTTTGCAAAAATGCATGCTGCTATGATGAGCGGTGATCATGAAGCAGCTGAAAAATATCATGAAAATCTGGATTTTGAATGTCCAATGCATGAACTTATCGAAGAAGGCAAGATCTCGGATGAAGACTTCAGGACGATGCATGAATGGATGATGACAGGAAACTTTCCGGATGAAAAGCCTGAAGGGTTGAACGACGCTGCATGGGAGATTCATAAAAGCCATCATCCCGAAATCTATGATAAATAGATATAAATCCATTTCTTTTTTATTTTAAGAGTGAACTATATTATGGAAATTTCCACAAAAAAATTGTTTATTGCTGTATCACTTGTCGTTATGTTAGGTGCCCTTATAACGGTTTTTTCTATATATCACACGCTTCATATGGGCAACGCGTTTCTCCAGTATCCGCTCTTTCTTTACGGAACAGCAATTCTTTCCCTCCTTTCAGGGGGGTTTATCGTCTATCTTTTCGAAGACAGGATAAATAAGGCACAACTCAATAAAATCCTCTCCGTCCTGCCTCCAGATGAAAGGAAGATAATGAAAATTCTGGCTGAAAGGGTGGAAATCGAACAGAATAAGCTTGTGACGCTTTCAGGCCTAAATAAGGTCAGGGTTTCGCGCATATTGGCAACTCTCGAGCAAAGGAAGATAATAGAAAAGAAAAAACATGGCTACACCAATATGATAATACTTAAAATTTAAAAATGATATAAAGTGCACAGTTTCATTTTTAATTGGCATAAACCATATCATTATCATGTCGGATAATTTAGACGGGCATGAAGTCTACACGCAAAAATATCAGGAAATCGATGAGACTATAGATTGCCCTATCTGCAAAAAGGGAAAAATTGAAATTAAGCGCATACCCGGTTGGTATGAATGGAAGGTTAGCAGGATATCAGCCGGCGCAAAGCGCACCAAATTCTTTCATGACCCGAAGTTCAAGGTAATGAACAAGTGCCCCGAATGCGGAGCATCGCGGGAAACTATAAAAGAAGCCCTCGAAAAGGGCAAAAAACCTGAAACAAAGGATGAGCGAAAGAAACGCCTTGAGGCAGCAGGGATTCCCACGCAGATTGAGATGTGAAAGATAGGTGTCTACATATCTATAGGTGTAGACACCTAATATTGGTGTAGGACGAGCAGAAAGATATTTTTTGGGAATGCCCAGATGCTTGCCTGAATATGTTTTTATCATGAAAATCATTGCGCAAAATAAAGATAAAATATTTAAACATATGTTTACATAATTAAACATATGTTCAAAGAATTAAACATGCTCTCTTTTTTCTTTGAGAAGCCCTCAAGGGAATTCAATGTAAGGGAGACGGCAAAGCTCCTTGGCATTTCTCCCGCAACCGCGAGCAAAGAGCTCAAAAGGTTTGCAAAGGAAGGTCTTCTCAGGGAAAGGGAGGAATGGAGAGTCCATCTTTACAGGGCAAACACAGAAAGCGACATTTATCGCGATGTGAAAAGGTTCTATAACATAAGAAAGCTGAAAGATTCCGGACTTCTTGAAGAGCTTGACAGATTCTATCTGCGTCCTGCAATTATTCTGTTTGGCTCTTATGCGCAAGGAATGGACACGGAAACAAGCGATGTTGACATCGCCGTGATATCGGAGAAAAGAAAGACGTTTTTACACGCCAGAAAATTCGAAAAGAAAATAAAGAGGGATTTGCACATCATCCCGATGAAATCAATGAAAGATATGAAAAACACACACCTTTTGAATAATATCCTTAATGGCATAGTGCTAAGGGGGAAGGTCAGATGGATCTAAATGACTGTTTCAGCAAAGGTCTTGTCAGAAAAGCTGAAAAGGACGAATTCAGGATAATGTCCCTGATGGAAATGGCAGACATAAAAGAAGAAGCAGTAAAAGAGGCAAAAATCACAGAAAAGACAATATCAGCTTATGTATCACTTGCATATGATGCATTAAGAGAAGTGCTGGAAGCATTATGCCTTTTAAAAGGGTACAAGGTGCTTTCGCATATATGCATAGGTGAACTTCTTGCGGACATTATAGATGATTTTGACTACGACGAGTTTGACAGGATACGATGGATAAGAAACAGCATAAACTATTACGGCGAGAAGATTGATTTTGAGCAGGGTATGGAGATTATCGATAAAATTTTTGCAATGAAAAAGGAAATGGCATCACGATACCTGAAAAGGTTTAAGGAATAAGGAATGCAAACCAAATCCCGAAATTATAACCTTTTAATGTTTACGTTCGTGAACAATTTCACAATATATGAATTAACAAAAATCAAATCCCATGAAAGAAACAATATATCTGAAATTGTCTATTGATATGTTCATAAATCTGGATACATGCCCGAAAATTTGTATGTTGCTTCCTTTTTGGATGTTTTACAACACTCCTATCTTTCCCGCATCGGTCAGCTCTATGATGCCGTTCTTTGACCTGATGAAACCGCCATCTTCTTCGACATCTACAGCGATATTACCGAGCTCATCGCGTACGGGGCTGCGACCCGTACTACAACCCCTTCATTGCCCCCGTACACTGCGGTTTTGAAGAACCTGATTCCCCTTTGGGCATAGTCATCGACAATTCTCTGCACGGCGTTTCCATACGATAAATCTTTCAGAGAATTGAAA
>JAADIF010000093.1 GCA_013151465.1 Microcaldota archaeon
TTTATGCCGTTTTCTTTGAGCTTTTCGAGTGCCTCCTTTGCACCGTTAAAAAGAGGCGGTGGCTCGTGGTTTGCAAAATTCCTAAGGAATGCCTCCTTAAGGACATCAAGCGATATGTTAGGGTTGTACCTTTTGTAGAAATCAATATACGGGAGCGTCAGCTGATCGCGAAATTCTTTCGGGCTTATCTTCTGAAGCCCGACATCTTCGAACACTCCCATGACGGCATTGTAGACGGCCATGAAGTCGTTGCTCAGAACGCCCGACCAGTCAAATATTATGTTCTTTATGGCCATAATACTCTAACGAATATGGTTCTCGAAACCTTAAAAATGGGACTATAGAAAGGTTTTTTAATGGAATCTCCCCGAATCGGCGTCGTTTGCGCAATCTTTAATAAGCACCGCTTCATTTCTTATACATGCCTGACGTATCACTTGTCTTTGAAGTCCACCAGCCGTTGCGCCTGAAGAAATTCGGCGTCGATAGATCGGCATCCACGCTTTATGACCGATATTTTTCAGACGAGTTCAACAAGGAGGTCTTTGACAAGGTGGCGACAAAATGCTATTATCCGGCTACATATAATCTTCTCGAATCTGTACATAATCTGAAAGATAGCAAGAAACCATTCAAGATATCGTTTTCCATCACAGGCCTCTGGCTTGAGCAGGCAGAGAAATGGCATCCTGACTTAATTGAGCTTTTCAGGCAATTCCCCAAAAAGACTGTGGAATTTCTTGACGAAACATATTATCATTCTCTCATTGCGCTCCACCATGACATGGGGGAATTCATAGAGCAGTTAAAGGAGCATCGGGCCCTCATGAAATCCGTCTTTGGAGTAAAGCCGAAAGTTATGACAAATACAGAGCTCATATACAATAATGTTATAGCAAAAACAGCGGCTGAAGCCGGCTATAAGGGCATTTTCACGGAAGGCCATCCCGGAATACTCGGATGGCAGTCTCCAAACTATGTTTACAAGCCGCCATTCTATGTGACAGACAAGATAAAGGTGCTCCTTAGGAATAGGAATCTTACAGATGATCTGGGTTACAGATTCTCTGCAAAGTGGTGGAATGAATGGCCGCTTACGGCTGAGAAATACTCTGCATGGGTTGCCGGAAATGAAGGGCAGTGCATCAACCTTTTCATGGATTATGAGACATTCGGCGAGCATCACTGGGATGAAACGGGAATATTCTGGTTCCTTTCCGCCCTTCCGCACAAGATAAACGAATATGAGCATCTGCGCTTTGCAACACCTTCTGAGGTGATAGAGAAGCATGATGCGCTTGGTGAATTTGATGTCTATGAGATGAACAGCATCTCATGGGCGGACATTGAGATGGATGTCTCGGCGTGGCTTGGAAACGAGGTTCAGAGGACATATTTTGAGGAGTTAAAGCGCCTCGAGCATCCCGTAAAGCAGACAAAGGACAAGGAGCTTATCCGCATCTGGAAGCTTTTGCAGTGTTCGGACCATCTCCATAACATCTGCACGAAATGGTGGGGAGATGGGGATGTGCATCAATACTTCTCGTATTTTGACCATCCCCAGCAGGGCTTTGCGACCCTTACCGACGTTCTTCTGGATTTCAAGGAAAGGGTGTATGAGAAGCTTATGGAAAATGGCAGGAAATAGGATTCCTGCTTAAACTAACATTTTTATATCGGATTGCAATTATAATGCTCATTTTATATATATAATGGAATATATAGTATTCCAAACCAGCTATCCGGGGTTCTTATAAGCGAAAACTTTATATAAGTTACTACTAATAAATAAATAAAATATTTTAAATTCAAAAGGAGGAATGATTATATGAATGAAAGTGACAACTTTGGGACTTACACTATGAAAGGACATCTCAGTAATAAATGGTGGATGAAAGCCCTCAATAAGGTTCTCAACCCGTTTGGGTATGAAGCAGTTAGAAATTATTTTGAGGATAATAATGGTGGTCTCACGAGCAGGGTTCTTGCCAAAAATGGCATTCTTGGCCCCAGAATACCAAAATTTGTTGTACTCCAGGCGGATGATGTAATAAGAGAAGAAGATGGAGAAGATTTGAGTGTTAGTTTTAAACTAACAGGTGATGGCGTGCTTGTAAGAGGTGCTCTTGCATCGCAATATAAAACTGCTAAAAAATTGGATAGATTCATTTCGACAGGGCGTGGTAATGGAGTATATATACCGTTGGCATTAAGAAGAATACCAATAGATCCTAAAGACTGCTATGACACGCAGGATGGTTACGTTGCCGCAACAGTTCCGGGTAATAATGAAAAATATAGGATAATATTTCTTCCAAAAAAGTACGGGCCCGAGGTTCGTATGGCTAAAAGAAATGGATCAGACGTATTTGTTAAAGTATATAAGGGGCCATCAGGAGATATTTATGGAAAGGGTGTAAATGCTGTAAAAGGGGAATTAAAAAAGCTGAGAAGCAACTAAACCCCCTTTTCTCTCTTTTTAGATGATATGCAGGAAGTGATATGTTAACCCTAAAAAAACAGAAGCTTCACGCCCGAAAAAACAACAGTGATGATGAATATTATTTTCACCCATTTATCACCTATCCTGACGACTGCATGGGCTCCGATATATCCGCCCGCAAGCATTCCGATAAACAATACGATTCCAAGAGCATAATCAACAATGCCGCTTGCTGAAAATATTATTAATGACATTACAGCAAGCAGCAGGTGCGGGATTGTGTCCGTTGCCTTTGCTTCGATTATGGTGAATCCGAAAAATAGCATAAGAACATAGCTTATAAGCACACCAACGCCAGCCCCGATTAACGCATAGAAAGTTATTATAAGAAAATAGCTGATGTATCCGAGAGATCTCTTCTCTCTTGTTACAACCCTCCTTTTAACACCAAGATCCCTTTTCAGGAACAAGATTGGCAGAGCCAGCAGGATGGCAATTCCGATAATACCTGTCAGGGAATCTTCATTCATTGCAAGAAGGGCATTTGAACCTATATAGGATCCTATGATCCCTACAACTGACAGAGGAAGGACATATTTCCATATGATCTTCTTTTCTTTCAGATATTTTGGAATAGGACCGATGCTGCTTCCGACAACACCGAGCCTGTCCGGCTATTGCAATGTGTGGTGAAATACCCGTAAATATGAGAAAGGGAATCGATATAAGACCTCCCATACCGACAATGGAATCAGCCAGGCCGGTAGCAAGTCCAATAAGAAGAACAGAAATGAGCATTATTATTTCTGGCATTTTATGAATTTTGCTTAATGTGTTTATATTAACAATTACCAGATACCCAGCGCCTTCCCGTAAACGCCTGTTGTCCAGTGGGCAATGCGGTCCCACCTGAAGTTTGCCTCAACATGCTTTCTCCCGTTCGTGCCAAGCCACTTCCTCCAGGAGTCATCCCACAGGACACGGCTCACTTGATCGGCTATCGAATTCGGGTTTCCCGCCCATGTATGAAGCCCTGTATATTCATTTACAATCGTCTCCTTGAGACCGCCAATATATGAGCCAATCGTCGGCTTTTTTGCAGCGGCCGACTCAAGCGCAACTATCCCGAACGGCTCATATAGGGAAGGAGCCACTGTAAGGTCCGCCATCCTGTATAAGGCAATCAGCGTGTCGTCATCAACATAACCTGTAAAGTATGTTTTCTCTGCTATTCCGAGGGATTTTACCTTCTGGATGTATCGCGGAAGGTCAGGCCCTTTGCCTGCAAGGACAAACTTTGAGTCGGGATGCTCTTTCAATATGGATGGCATCGCTTCAATCAGATGGTCGACGCCTTTGACATACGTCATCCTTCCGCAGAAAAATATCATCTTCTCCCAGTCAGCAACATAATCGCTTCGCTCTGCCGGAAGCTTTGGCATGTCGAATTTTTTTATGTCAACTCCGTTAGGGATATAGTGGAGCTTTTCATCGGGAACCCTGAAGAGCGCCTTAACCTCTTTTGAGAAATCCTTCCCGACGGTTATGACCTGATGCGCTTCGTATGTGCCATACCATTCAAGGTCGTTTATCATCTTCGTATAGGCATCATGTATCCCGCTTCTTCCATGTTCGGTTGAGTGTATCGTGAAAACGAAGGGAATATTAAGAAGCTTCTTTATCCCGCTTCCTGCCGGAACCATCATCCAGTCGTGGGCATGCACCACATCAAACTTGTGAAGTTTGTGAAGCCGTATTGCTTCCTTTTCCATTTTGTGAGAGAGTGCAACCGACCACGTAATCGTATCTGTTGCATTTTCGACTGCTTTCAGCCGGTGTATTGTTATACCCATGTCATAGTTTTCCTTGTTCGTATTACCATACGTAAGGATATGAACATCGTGGCCCATTCTGACAAGCGCCTTTGAAAGATCGTGAACATGGGAGCCGATTCCACCCACTTTGACGGGGGGATATTCCCATGTCGTCATAAGTATTCTCATCCATTCACCTGCTTTGCGACAACCGGAATCTTCATAGCATCTTCATAAATCCTCAACGTTTCATCAAAAATATTATCCTTTCCTCCCATATTTATCAGTTTTTCTGCTGGAACGTTATAGTCATGGAATAATATATCATACGTCGTCTGCCCGAGAGTCATGATCCGGGATGCATCATATGCAGAAAGCCATTCCATTTCGGATATGAGAGATGACTCGGGTATTGAGAATCCTCTTTCCTTCTCAGTCGAACGTATGGTGATGACAAAGGGACGTTCAAACATTCTGGATACACCAACTGCAGCAGGGTATGTTATCCAGTCGATACAATGAATTATATCAAATTTTTCTTTCTCCATAAGCTCCCTTGAGCGCCTTTTCAGCTCATTGTTCATAAGCATATGCCAGTTGTACGGATTGTTTGCCCCAAGAACAAATTTCACCTGGTGTACATGAAGATTCTCGCCAAGGTCGTAATCGTTGTCCTCGCCGCCGTAACACACGACATGAGTTTCTATCCCGCGGGAGGCCATATAAAAGGAGAGGTCCTTCACGTAATCCATCCGGCCTGCGGCGTCGAAGTCCTTCGATATGACAAGAATCCTCTCAATCATATTAAATATTGCCTCAGCCGTATTTATAGGTTTCAGGGAGATTCGCAATTTAATATTTTTAATACTTTAGAGTCACTATTTAAATTGGAGTAAAACATACCTTAGATTAGGTATCAATACGAACTTGCAAACGCGAGCTATAAAATCCATATATTTGATTAGGATTTCAAATATTGAGGGAGGTTGAATTATGCATCCGATAGGAAAAATCATTTCAGGTCTCGTCCTAATAATAGTAGGACTTGCGCTATTTGCTCTGCCGTCACTTCAGATAGTTGACTGGCTCGGAAATTTTATAATAATAGTGACTGGCTCTATACCTATCTTGCTGATAATAATAGGGCTCTTTGTGGTATGGCTTGAGGCAGACGAACTCAAAGTAGAAAAGGAACTTGAGAAAGAGGAAAAGAAATCTGATGCCATGTCATATAAATCTGAAATAGAAAAGCCAAAAGCTGTGAAAAAAGTAAGAAGAAAGAAAAGAGGCAGGAAGAAGAAAACAGAACCAGAGAAAGAGGAAACATCGATAGTCGATGAAATGTAAACTAAGTTTCAGTCCTTTGGACTACAGAATCCTTTATTTCTATTTTTTTATCCGCAACCTGTTGAGACGTTGCATCAGTGCCAAGTTTTGATCGCTGGACGACAGAATCTATTATGTTTATTACCTCTTTCACCTCGATTTTCTCTATTTCCTTTGCCATGCTCATAATTATTATTGTATAGTTTATCACTTCCGCTATCCTTTCAAGCATCTTTTTCAGATCTTTCTCCTTGCTCGAATATAATCTGAACGCAACATCGCATGCTTCGCCTTTCATCTTTATGACAACTGTCAAAAGATATGTTTCTCCTTCGTATGATTGGGCGGAAAACATCATGGTCGCATTTTCAGGATTCCAGCCAGATGATACGGTATAAAGACCTTTGCATTCCTCCATAACATGCATGTAAACCGTCTCAGTATCGACACCTTTAAGCGTGAAACCGGCAGTTTCATAATGCAATCTTTTTGATAGTTCCACATATTCTGCAAGCGTCATCTCCTTTGACGAAAGAATTGTATAAATATATTTTTTGTCTTCGTGTATCTTTCGTATTTTTAGAACTTCTTTCTCTGTAAGTGGTTTTGGTTCAGTTTTGACGGGCAATGATGAATTTTCAAAGGCCTCTTGAAGGGCAAATCTTTCTAACGGAACCTTTATCCTTTCATATTTTTCATTTGTAAAATCAATGAATGCCCCATCTATTATTGTCTTCCCTACGGTGAGAGGAATTATTTTGAAAATAAATGCTTTCTCCTCTCCGGGAGATAAATTATCTATCTTATAGCCGTTTATCGGTTTCACTTTTATTTCGATAGGAAAAATTATATGCAATTTTACATCACTTATAGCTGTTGTGGATTT
>JAADIF010000082.1 GCA_013151465.1 Microcaldota archaeon
ATTATCCCGAATCAATAAATGTCGCAGCAGGTATATATGCAAAAGAAAATGGATACGATATTCTCAGAATAAACGATCGAGGATTGAGCATTATTATGAATCCTCATTGTGTTGAATATATGGAAAGAATAGAATAACTTAATACAAACTGTTACTCTTTATCTCTTTCAGCTTGGGAAGACCTATTTTCGTTTCTTTGAGTTTTATTTATAAAACTTTTATCTAATATTTTATATTACTATAAGGTGAAGACAATAGAAAAGTTTATAAATACTAAGAACAAATAATGAGTATAAATTACTCATCGATAGTTAAAATATATGAAAATTAAGATTATCATATTGGGGGTGTAATGATGAAAAATACGAAGATTGCTGCATATATTATATTTATAGTGGCTTTGATAGCAATGGCAGGAGGCGTCAATGCTTACGGAAGCGCAAGGCCGGTCGCTGTCTTGAGCGCTGATTCTGTTACGGTATGCAGCGGGAATCCTGTAAGATTCTATGGCGGTGCATCATACGATCCGGATGGAGAGATAACTCAGTATATTTATGAATATGGAGACGGAACGGATTCCGGCTGGGTAATTGGGCTCGACTGGACGTACCATACTTATCATAGTCCAGGCACATTCTATGCAAAATTGAGGGTGAGGGACAATTCTCTAGATATCTCTGATTATAGCAATATTGTGCAGATAAATGTCATATCATGCAGCTCTTCTGATCATTATCCTGTTATAACCAGCATGTCATTGACTCCTGATTATCCTTATCCTAACGATGATTTGCATTGCAGTGCATCGTTCTCTGACATAGATAACGATCTGAGCCATGCCATATTCAGATGGTACAGAAACGGCGGCATTGTAAGGGAAGATACGGTAAGCCTCTGCGATGGATGCTCCAACGGAGAGAGCATGCTTCCAAGGACAGCAACGCAGGCCGGGGATACCGTCAGTTGTGAGGTTACAGTATATGATTATAACTCAAAAACAACCACTGAAAGCAGGACCATTAATATAAGATATATTGATTCCAAGCCTGTGGCCGTCCTGAATGCGGATAATAATGATATTTGCATCGGAGATTATGTCAGATTCGATGGTTCAGATTCGTATGATTCTGATGGCAATATCCTTCAATACCATTACGATTTCGGGGACGGTACGACGTCTCCATGGATATCCGAAAGCGCAAGGGCATATCATAAATACACGAGAGAAGGCATATTCTATGCACGTCTCAAGGTAAAAGATGACAGATACCAGGAATCTGACTGGAGCAACGCTGTGCGGATAACAGTAAGAGGAGATTGTAATTACAGAAATAACAGACCTGATATTTCCAGGATGGGGATTTCCCCATCCGCCCCCACCACCACAGACGATATAGAATGCACTGTGGATGCGATTGATAGTGACGCTGACCTTTCAAGAATAGAGTTTGTATGGATTGTAAATGGAAGGACAGTTGCCACGAGAACGAAGAATGCATATGGCTCTTCCCTGTCGGAAAGAGACAATCTGGGAAGTGTTTATACGAATTATGGAGATACTGTAACGTGCAGGGTTGTTGTTTATGATAGCAGGCTAAATAGTGACTCGATGGAGCGTTCTGTTACAATAGAAAGTTATACGAACGCCCGACCTGTGGCCGTTCTGAATATAGATAAGAATAATATATGCGTAGGCGAAACTGTGCGCCTTGATGCATCAGGATCCATGGATCCGGATGGTTTCATACGGTTCTACAAGTTTGAAACCGGTGACGGAAAGATGATAGGATGGGGTTCTGATAAGATCGTGCATTATACATACTCGACTGCTGGCACCTATACTGTCAGGCTCGGCGTAAGGGACAATTCTGATCTTGAGAATTATGCAACTGCCGTTGTTCATGTTTCAGACGAAGGCTCATGTGCTGTTCAGCAGGACGTATGCGGTGTCCAGATAACCGATTTTGATTTTCTCGCTTCCGGAAAGACGGGAAATAAGTTATGGGCAAAGGCGACCGTGAAAAACACGGGAAATGTTGCAGAGGATGTTGATATATATCTTTATTTGGATGATGTGCTTGAGGATCAGTACAAAATGACATTGAGGCCATCTACAAGGGAAGCTAGAAAATTCTATTTCCGCGTTCCGGAATCCGGAACCAAGAATATCCGCATCGCTGCATATGCCGATTGCGGTTCATCCGACGAAAAGCAGGGCACAATAACAGTCGAAGAGGGCTTTGTACCAGAACCTGCACCCGCACCGGATCCTTTGAGAGTCAATATATACCCGAAGACTGTAGACCTTATGGCATGCGAAGGACGTTCAATCACGATAGAGATGACATCGCCGGACAGGCGCGAATTCTCGGTAAGAGTTGAAGGCATGAACGATGAATGGCTTGAATACCCCTCATCGGTCATCGTCGATGGAAGCAAGAAATCCTATATATATGTCAATCCGCTCGAAGCAGGCAGATACAATCTTTCGGTTGTTGTTGCGACCGGAAATAGGGTATTCGTACACAAAATCAATGTCCATGTAATGAAAGACGGAAGTTCAGAAAACGAAAGCCTGCAAAAGGATACCGATGGGTTGGCAGGCATGTTTACGGGAACCGCCGGAAACATCCTTATAGGCGTTCTCATAGTCATAATATTCCTGATAATAATATTTGCACTTTTCAGGAATGTGAAAAACGATGAAAAGACTACATATATAAAGAGAGAATATGAACAGAGACCACAAAGAGAATATAATATGCAGTATAGATATTAATTACTCTGAAATGAAAAATAAGGAAAAAGCTTAAATAGTTAATCAACAAGAAATAAGCATAGGTAATTACTACTGAATGAATAAAAGATAAGAAAGATGGAGGTAAGAAAAATGAAGAAGAATTATATTATTTTGGGAATAATGTTGGCTGTCCTTGTTTTAGGCGCAATGCCGCTGGCAAGTGCTGCCACGATGGATTTGGATGTATATCCTACATTGACATCCACGTGTCCTTGTACAACTATAAGTGAAATGAGGGTATTTCTGACCAATATGGACACGGTAGCTGATACTTATGAGCTTTCGCTCGTCCTTCCGGATGGGTGGCCTGATGGTTTCATCGGGACATACCAGGGAGGAAGCATGCTTACATTGGGAGCTCAGGAAAAAAGCTCCGAAGGCGACATAACGATTTATATAACTCCATCATGCGACGCCGAGCCGGGAAGATACACGGCAAAGGTCGTTGCAACAAGTAAAAGGACCGGAGAGAAAGTTGAAAAGACATTTATGATAGACGTGCTCAAGTGCAGAGGTGTGTCGGTAAACGCTCCGAACATAGACATGTGCAAGGGCGTTGGCACATCCTATAGCTTCGGCGTGACAAATGAAGGCAGGGAACAGGAAGCATTCGATGTTTCTGTCACGTCTGAATGGGGCATTCTGACAAAACAAACATTGACAATCGAACCAGGCGAAACGCAGGATGTCGTATTGCCTATAGAGGCTCCTGACGGAAAGAGCGGTATACAGAAATTAGAAATAGAGGCATCATCACAGACGTCCTATGCAACCGCAGTAAAAACCGTTGAGCTGAACGTAAGAGATTGTTATCTGTTTTCATTATCATCCTCTGAACTTGAAAAGGATGCATGCCTTGGTGAAGAGAAGACATTTACATACACACTGGAAAACAACGGTCTTGTGGAGGATACGTACACAATCAGCACATCTGACAATGTTATAGCAGATAAGACAACTGTAACACTTGCACCCAAAGCCAAAGAAACGATAAGTGTAAAGGCGAAAAGCTTCGAAGAAGGGGCTTTGACATTCAATATCGAAGTCGTTTCAGACTTCAATCCAGAATTCAAGAAAAGCGTTACAGGCACGCTTAATACGAAAGAATGTAAAGACATATCAATTATACCTGCAGAAGAGACAGAAGTTGCAAAAGAGACATGTTTCGGAAAGGTAGCGCAGTTCTCATTCGAGGTAAAGAATACAGGAAGCATACCTGCTGAGTTTGTCTTGGAGACTGACCTGGGAACGCTCGATAAGGATATATTAAATCTTCAGGCAGGAGAAAGCGGAATCGTAACACTGACAATCGATACGGCTTCCGAAATGAAAATAGGCGAAACCAAAGATATAAGCATAAGCGCAACATCCGGAGACGTGAAAAAGGAATTTAATGCCCAGATTACAGCAAAAAACTGCTATGCCGCAGAAATGGATATCACATCGGATGATGAAGGAAGAAGGATATGCGTCTGCGACAATGTCGATTATGACATAAAAGTGAAAAATACCGGAGAAATGAAGGACGTGTATGAATTGTCATTCCTTGACAAGAGATACGTGTTCGAGCTTGCTCCGGGAGAAGAGAAAGACTTTTCATATGTCTATGGAACCCTCGGAGTGGAACCCGGCGAAAAGGAATTCAAGGCAACCTTGAGATCTCCATATATCCAGGCAGAAAGAACCGTCAAACTTAACGTGGAACCCCTTGAAGCATGCTTCGGGGTGGACATAACAGTTAACGGTGACGACACAAAGACGGCCGAAAGCATGGTCATAAAGAACACGAAAAAGGTCGAGAAATGTGAAGGCGTTACATTCTCATTGAAGCTGAAGAATACAGGCGACAAGGCAGACACATACAAGCTTTACATAGAGGGACCGTCATGGACGTTCCTTAGTGAAGATAGCGCAATACTGGATGTAGGAGAAGAAAGGGAAATATATGTTTACGCTGCTCCTGAATACGAGACGGATCTTGATACATATCCAATCACCGTAAAAGTTGTTTCGAGCAAGAACGCAACAGACGAGGTTGGATTGATAGTCAATGTCGTTGAGAAAGGGGCGGAAGAATCCGTTGAGACACAGGAAACTACAGAGAATGTAACAAATGTGACTGAATCGGATGTCACGAATGCAACAACAAACGGCACGGAAAGCAATGAAACCGGAAATGTAACCTTTAATATGACGGTGCCGACAGGTTCGTTTGCACTGACAAACGTGACCGGAAGGGCGGTAGTAATAGGACTTATCGCTCTTGCAATTGTTGCAATCCTAGTCATAAGGTTTTTCGTCAAGTAGGGTCACGCTCTATTTTGAGCTACCAAACCTTTGCTCATCTCATTTCACTTTCCCCACGCGATGAGAACCTTTTGACAAAGAAGGGCGAATATAGAGTTTTCTATACTCCCCCCAAACTCGCCCTTCTTTCTCCCTCCTTTTTATTATTCCAAATAAAACTGTGGAATATATCTCCTTTTTAAATGTGAACAAGAGAAGATTAATAATGGAAAGAGAAAAGATAGTTGTAAAATATAGAGGTAAAAATACCTTTGAATGGCTTTATGATAATGGAAGAGAATATCTCGAAACGTACGGAGCGTTAAGAAATGACAATGGATTGGAAGTTGAAGGACAAATATACGAAGATGGATTGGAGATGTCAATGACTGGTGATAAGGAGAGTCTAAGAAATGGGGTGAACATGTTATTAGATAGGGGATTGTGTCCAAAACAAATCTCCACGCCAGAAGGAAATGATGATGTAACGAAAGGTGGTTATGAGATAGTCAGGGAACTATTATTAAAAAATGGTAAAGTTTTGAAGTACGAAAAATTTAAAAGGAAGACAGGAAAGCTTCTCAATCCATTTTTCTTCCTTAAAAGCTTAGAATTCAACGTAGAAGTCTCCGAAGATTAAATATCGCAATCTATCCTAATTTTTCCATAGTATACGCGTCATACTTTTTGTGGAATGCGCGAGCCGGGATTTGAACCCGGGTTATAGGATTGGCAATCCTATGTCCTACCAGACTAGACTACCCGCGCTTATAGTGAGAATAATTTTGTCATCATCATTTATAATCTTAACTCGGACTGCATCAGCTTTGAATGTTATATTATTAAACTACGTATCTACATAATATTATTAAAATTTATATGAGGTGGATTATATATGGCTCTTGATGAGAATTGCCTGTTTTGCAAAATTATAAAAAAGGAGATACCTGCCGAGATTGTTTATGAGGACTCCATGACGCTTGTCTTTCTTGATATAAATCCCAGGAATCCGGGTCATCTTCTGGTAATACCAAAAAACCATTATGGTGACATGTTCGATATTCCTGATGGTGAACTAAGGGAGCTTATAGTGACAGTGAAGAAAATGGCACGCGCAGCAAAAGAGGGTATGAAGGCAGACGGCATATCCGTATCTCAGAGCAACGGGCAGGCCGCAGGACAGGTCATAAGCCATATGCATTTTCATGTGATACCACGATTCCTTTCGGAAGGTCCGCAGGGTCTTGAAGCGATACTTCCAACAAAGAAGATGACAAATGAGATGCTTGCAGAAATCAAGAAAGCTATAATGGACAGCATCCAGAGTATGGGCGGAAGAAGCACGACCGGCGAAGATGTAAACATGTCATTTTCCACAGAGAAAAAAGAAGAGGATCCTTTCGGATTCTGAACATTTATTTTTTATTTTATCCGATAGGTCCATTGACCTTTCTATCAGTGGTGATTTCGCCTTTCTTTGTTTTCATCACGTTTCCCTTGTAGAGTATTTTTCCGTCGCTTGCAAGCATCTTTATCTTTGAGAATTCCTTTATGTTGACTTCCTTTGCGGGCTTTTGCTCTATCCCCTCAACGAAAACCTGCGCGCCCGGCTCGTCTTTTGATGTGAGAAGACCAAGCTTTCCCTCCTTTGATTCGGCCGCAAGAAGCATTCCCTGGCTCATTACGCCCCGAAGCTTTGCAGGCTTTAAGTTTGCAACAATAATAATCTTTTTTCCTTCGAGTTCTTTTGGCTCATAATGGCCTTTCAGTCCCGAAACGATCTGCCTCTTTCCAAGCTCTCCGACATCAAGATGCTCTATGTAGAGCTTGTCTGCATCAGGATGCTGCTCTACTTTTTCAATCTTTGCAACGCGCAGGTCGAGGCGCGAGAACGGGTCAACATCACCGCTCTCCTCTTCTGCCGGAGGCCTTCCGAGCTCTATCTTTTCAATCTTCCTGAGAATGATTTTGGGCTCTCCGATCTTTGCATTCTCAAGCTCAAAATTGATGTCTTTCCATTTGAGATCGGATACGCCAAGCTGCTCCTCTATGGTTTTTGCAAACTCAGGAAGTATGGGCTTTAGCATTATCGCAATGTTTTTGACGATGTTTGCAGTGAACGTAAGGACCTCTTGGCATCTCGCCTTGTCCTTATTGACCAATTCCCATGGGGCGTTCTCCTGGAAATACCTGTTTCCTATGTCGCCCACCATGAGGATATTTTTCACGGCCGACCTGAAATCGCATTCCATATAATTTTTGTCGATCTTGTGCTTTAAGTCGCGGATTTCCTCTGCAAGGACATTTTCCCTGTTTTCTGTAGGAACCTCTCCAAGCCGCCCGTCGAAATGTTTTTTCGTGAAGGACAGGCACCTGTAGGCAAGATTTGCGATGTTTCCAACAAGCTCTGTATTTATGCGCGATTTGAAATCATCAAAACTGAGATCGATATCAGTTGTGGTCTTCGTGAGGGATGACGCATAATGATAGCGAAGAAACTCCGGGTTGAGCCCGGAATCAAGATATTCTCTTGCCTTTATGAAAGTTCCTCTTGATTTTGACATCTTCTCCTTGTCAACTGTTAAAAAGCCGTGAACTATGAGATTATGGGGAAGATTGTATCCCGCACTCATAAGCATTGCGGGCCAGAAGAGGAAATGGAAATATGCGATGTCTTTTCCTATGAAATGTATGATTTTTGTATTCTTTCCCTTCCAATAATCATTAACCGAACATCCATGCGTCTTGCAGTAGTTCTCTGTGCTTGAAATATAGCCGATGGGAGCATCAAGCCATACATAATAATATTTGTCTTCTTCTCCCGGAATTTTGAAGCCAAAATAGGGAGCGTCCCTGCTTACGCACCAGTCCTCAAGGCCCTTGTCTATCCAGCTCAGCACATAGTTTCTTATGTCGGACTGCATTTCCTTGTTTTCAAGAAGCCATCTTTTGAGCTTTTCGGAAAATACGGAAAGCTTGAAGAAATAATGGCTCGACTTCTTTATGACCGGCTCCTTCCCGCATATTATACATCTGGGCTTGACGAGGTCAGTTGCGTTGTAGCTTGCGCCGCATACTTCGCACACATCCCCATACTGGTCTTCCGCCCCGCATTTGGGACATGCGCCCTTTACGAACCTGTCGGGAAGGAATCTTTTATCATGCTCGCAGTAGAGCTGGTTTACATCCTTCCTGTAGATTAAGCCCTTTTCCTTCAGGGTCGAAAA
>JAADIF010000090.1 GCA_013151465.1 Microcaldota archaeon
TTGAGCTATTTCACTGGCCGCTTGCTCGCCCCTGTTTTTTGCTGACGGATTATTTTTTTGGGCATTTAGCTAAAATCCGTCATTTTTGGCAACAATTTGCGGGTGAGCCCAAGCTATATCACTAGCGATGAAATGGAGGAGGAGTTGAAAATGTCAATAATAATGGAGCCGGGCGCATCGGATTATCAGATCAGGAATGTCGTGAAGAAAATGAAAACTTATGGTGTCGATGTTCTGAAAGTTAAGGGAAAATATCAGACATTTCTTGGTGCAATTGGAGATGAAAGCAGGCTGGATTTTGATGCGTTGAGCGCGATGGACGGGGTTGAAAGGACAAATCCTGTGCAAATTGATGTTAAATATCCTCTTGTAAACCGCAGATTCAAAAATGATGATACGATTGTTGAAATCGGGGACGGGAAGACAAATAAAGTATATATAGGAGGGGAAAAACCGGTGTATATAGCAGGTCCCTGCTCTGTTGAGTCGCTTGAGCAGATGAGAGAAGTTGCCGGCTATGTTGCAAACCTTGCCGCAAAAGATAATTACGGCCAATACATGCTTCGCGGGGGCGTCTGGAAACCGAGGACCAACCCTCACACGTTCCAGGGGCTGGGTGAGGAGGGCCTAAATATTCTGGCAAGAATCAGGGATGAATTTGGCCTTCCTGTAGTGACTGAAGGCATGAGGGAAGAGCATATGCAAAAGATTGCAGATAGCGCTGATGCAATCCAGATAGGGGCACGGCATATGCAGGCGTATGATCTTCTCAAGGCCGCAGGCAAAACGGGAAAACCTGTCATATTCAAGAAAGGGACAGACCATTCGGTAGAGGAATTCCTCCAGGCTTCAGAATACATACTCGTCGGCGGCAACGGGAAAGGTCAGAGCGGCATCGTGTTCTGCCCACGAGGAAGCCACACAAAGGACGTAAAATACATAAGGAACAGGCCGGATACAGAAGCGCTTCTTGTGCTTAGTGCTGAAACGTATTTCCCTGCCATATTTGACCCGTCGCATAGCATAGGGAGAAGAGAATACGTGGGGAATGTGAGTGCTGCGGCAATGGCCATGGGAGCTCACGGACTATTGATAGAGGTCCACCCGGATCCGCAAAAAGCGATGACCGATGCCATGCAACAGGTAACACCCGGTGAATTTAAACAGATTGTAAATGCATGCAATGGCATCCATAAGATGAGAAGAGAGTATGATATATTGAGGTAAATGTGCATTTTTCCTTTTCATGAACTCTGAACTAATATATGAATGAGATAGACCAATTTATTAACAGGTGGTTTAGTGTTTTTCAATAAAAAAAGGAAAGGCACCGACAGAAACATTGCAATGTTTGTTGACGGCCCTAACATTCTAAGAAAGGAATTCGGCGTTGACCTTGATGACCTTATGCAGATAGTGAAAAAATACGGAAGGGTTATAACAGGGCAGGTTTTTTTGAACCAGCACGCCCCCGAGAAACTCATTGAGGCAATAGGCAACGAAGGTCTTGAAACACGTGTCATGCTTGCCGGGGAAATAGACGCAGATGTCGACGTTTCTGTTGCGGTTGCCGCGGTCGAGGCAGCATATGATGACAACATAGATATTGTCTGCATCGTTTCAAGGGATGCGGATTATCTTCCTGCTGTCCAGGTAATAAAGAGGAAGGGCAAGAGATTCTTTTCCGTTGGTACAAAACCCGGATTTTCAAAGGCGCTTCAGAATGCGGCAGATTATGTGGAATTTTTGCCAAATCACAACTCGCGCGAGAGGCGCTCTTCGAGAAGAAGCGTGCGCCAGAATTCAAAAAGCTGATTGGTATGCGAAAGCTTAGCGAGGAGAAGGCAAGGATACTTGCCAAGAAATGGGGCATTCGTACGGCAAGCGAGCATCTTGCCAGAACAAAGGAAGCTGCATTGGATTTTGCGAAAAAATCAGGATATCCCGTTGTCGTAAAGATAGCATCTTCTGACATAATACACAAGACGGACTGCGGATGCGTCATCACTAACATAGGCGATGCGGAGGAACTCGAAAGGGCATTCGATACTGTTATAAGCAATGCAAAAAAAGCGAAAAGGGGCGCAAAGATAAGAGGGGTGCTTGTTCAGGAGATGGTCAACTCCGGCGAAGCCCGTGAGCTTATCGTGGGGGCTAAGATCGACCCGGATTTCGGTCCGGTTGTAATGTTTGGCCTCGGCGGCATCCTTGTCGAGGTGCTAAAGGATGTCTCGTTTCGTGTAATACCATTAACAAGAAAGGATGCAGAAGAGATGATAGATGAAATCAGAGGAAACCGCATACTTGGTCCTGTAAGGGGCAGAAAGCCTGTAAACAGGAAAAAGCTTGCAGATTGCATCATTGCCGTTTCAAGGATGATGGAAAAGGAAAAAAATATAGAAGAACTTGACTTAAATCCGCTTTTTGCTGACGCTTCCGGGGTGAAGGCGGTGGATATAAGGATAATGGTAAAATAAGTCAGAAACCAATTATTTATTCGGGGTGAAGTTATGAATGCTCAGAACGCGTTGATGAAAAAATACGAGATTCTCGTAAGCGAGTGGAACACGCTTTCTCTTGTTATCGCGATAACTTTGGGTTTTGCGATGCTGAGCCTGTCTATCGGGCTTGCGTATTCAAACAGCATAGTAACTGCGTTTGGCATCGCCGTGATGGTGGCACTCTCAGTTTTTGAGTACCAATCAAGGAAAATCTACATCGAAAGCAGGGATTATCTGGAAGACGAGATTTTCAAGACAGCGGGAATGAAATCCCCGAGGATTAAAGAAGTAATAACAAAGGGAACTATAAAGAGGGTGAAATAACTTGTTTCTGGAAAAGCTGTTTGGCCATAAAAGAAGGATAAGAAAGCTCAGGAAAAAATGGGACAGGGAAAGGGAGAAAGCGCTGAAGCTAAATGAGCCGTTGCGCTCCAATATGCTGAAGAAACTCGACCAGATAGAGCTGAACCTGCGCACCCTCGAGGAACAGCGCCTGCACCGCGTCGAGCTTGCGCGCATTGCAAAGGAGGTCGAGATTGACCTTGAGGAAGTGAAAGCAATGCTCGACGCAAAGGATGATTTTTCAGCTTCCAGGAATATCCAAGAGCGGGCATACTAACTCACGGCCAAAGCCATGGAAATTTCTTCTTCCTTTCGTCGTCTGATCCGCTTGTAATATATTGCATGCCTCCGGTGGATTCGTACCCAGAATTCTTTTTCACATTATGTGTATTGTCATCATCTTCGTATTCATCATCATTGCCGTAGATAATATCCTTTACGTACCGCCTTAATGAAGAAACATAATCAAGAACTTTCTTCGCATAGGACATCACAATCATCTCAGGAGAGTGCTTTTTGCCAATAAAGAGCTAGTTTTTGTCGTTCTATTGCCGAATCTTTCCATATGCATTTCTTGTATATTTTTCTCAGTGACACTGGCCATCATATGAAAGAACTGGCTTGGATCTTCCTTCGTTGGGTCTACAAGTGTCACCTCATCGGTTTTGTTTTCTCCAATATCCTGCGTTTTTATGTATCTTCCAAGATAACTCATCGGATCGAAAGAATCGTATTTGCTTTTCACTTTTCTGATACCGTAAGGGCCTCTCTTTTCATGAAGCGTTTGATTTACGCTGCTTACCGCCTCTATTTCATGGGAACCGTCTTTTGGTCTTTCAAGCGTTTCCGGAATATATGATTCATTAACATCGATATCCATGTCAGGTTGCTCGTATAGGTCATTTCCTCCATATTTTTCATTCTCCGGATTATCTAAAGAAATCATACTATCATCCATCTTCCTCTTCATTTTCAGAATCCCAGCTTACGTATTTCTGCCTGTTCTCGCTCCTTATATTGGCATATCTTCCGCCAGCGCCTCTTGTATAATGAACCTGTCCCACATTAGATTATTTTTTCTGTGATTTTTATTGTTTCTCAGTTGTCAAGAGGAACTATAACCATGATTCTGTTAAATGATTTGCGCTATCCATTAATCTATATCTCAATTCAAACGTCTAAATGAAAATGAAGAACCATGGCAAATGATCGGCTGATTATTTGGACTTGCCAGTATATTCCTTGATTATCCACTCAAAGAATTCTTCGGCTTCTTTCTTCGTAATTTCTCTATCATTTCCCTCGAAGTGCGCTTTATTTTTCGAGAGCTGACCCATCTTTGAAATAGTTATAATCAACAATGAATATTGTTTTCCGTCGGGCATCCTTCTCATATATCATCTTGGGTCGTCTCCAGAAACCTTTACTGTGAAGAACAGCTGCCTGCTACATATATGTCATTGCTCCGGGTTCTATCTTTATGCCACCTTTATATCAGCTAGTGTATTTTACCGATGAGCATCCAATCATTATGGGTATGATCAGCGTTAACGGCGGCTATATAATATTCTTTTCATGGACATAATAATCATCATCTGCCATCAACAAGTAATTAATATATGAATCTTTCATATGTCACTAAATATACTTATTTTCCTGCTACACTTCAACTGCTGACGAATAAATAATACATTCTTCAATTCATAATAATGAAGTTCCATTTCACACCAGAGCAGCGAAGGTTGCTCTCCGTCCTCATATTCCTCGCAAAGATGATTGCGCTTTCTGTCCCTATCTATATAGTGCTTTTTTTCAACATTCCGCTTCATCCGCTTCAGGAGGCGGTTATAGGGCAGTCTGTTGCTATTTTCAACGCCGCCGGCTACGAGGCGGTGCGCGAGGGCTATCTGATACGCGTAAACAATGATTTCACATTCGGCATATCCGAGGATTGCACGCCGTGGAAATCAATATGGCTTCTTTTCGCCCTTATGATAGCGGTCCCCCGCATAGCATGGAAGAGACGCGTCATTGGAATGGTGGCGGGGGCTTTTGCGCTGTGGGCAGCAAACCTTGCAAGGATATTTTTCATCGTTTATGTGCAGCAGTTATTTGGCTCGCCTGCGGCCATGTTTGTGCACGACTACCTATGGAAAGCGCTTCTGGTAGTCGTGGTTCTTGGCATATGGGTTGCATGGCTTTCATGGAACGGGAGAATTGATAAATCATATTAAGAGATTAAGCTTGTTCTTTCGAAGACTACAGTCATCACGATAAAATTTACAGATGGATATATTATGAATTTCCAATGACAGCCAAAGCCCGAGAGATTTCCTTCTTTCCGATTATGTATATGTCGTCGGTGTAACTTCCGAGGCTCATGATTATGTTGATTCCTGCGTCTGAGAGCAGTGACGTTATGTAGGCCGTAAGGCCGATGGTGTTTTCTGCTATCGGAGAGCTTATTATCGTTAATTCAGCAAGATTCCTTTTGATATCGATAATTTTAGGCTTGAGTATATATTTTACCCGGTTGACAAATTCCTCTTCGGTAATGAGCATAATATTAGATTCACCCTGAACAATATGTAACAACGCCTTGGATTCCAATATTCTTGATATTCTTTGCAAAGACAGGTAATCTTTTTCTATTATGATTCTTGTAACTTTCGTTCTTACATGAACCTTACTTGTTTTCAACAGCTTTTTGATTTTATCTTCATTTTCGCGATATTTCATTTTCTCTTTATACCTCCTGCAAGCAATATTTAGCGCATCGAAATGCTTATTCAAATCTATTCCTGCATGTTTTGCGATTTCTCTTGATAGTGCCGAAAAATTGATTATATCCTTTTTGAGACAGTCCTTTATGCTCAAATGAGAGCCGATATATTCTTTTACAATTTTTGTTATATTCATCTATGAAACCTCATTCGAAATATAATTCAGAGGTGTTAAATTTTATCATATATAATATATATCATCTTATCTCTTTAAATGTCTTATTCTAGACTTTTATGTTTAATGCTGTCTGAAATGATGAAATAAGCTTATATAGACCAGATTACATGAATAAAAGGAAAAGGTAATTGATATGAACGCTGGAAAAGAATCCTATGATGGTGTAAGAAGATTTTTCAGAGTTGTTTCTGGAAGAAGTAGCCAATAATCGTGAATTGTCGTCTTTTCATTTTTTGTTTATTCTGAATCGGTTATAGGAGGTCATTATCATGAAAAGTGTTATTTTAGGAAAACTTATCGGAGGGGTCGAAAAGGAAACTCATGAGAAATTACAAGCCGTTGAGGGTATCAAAGATATTTTCATATGCCTTGGGACGTGGGATATTGTGATAAACATAGAAACAGAAAATATTGAAAATATTGAGGAAATTGCAAATTATGTGAAAAACTCCATATATGGAATTTCGGATACCGAAATAATTATAGAAGCTTGAAGGAGAGATTTAATGAAGATGAATAACATAGTCGCCCTTGCTTTTTCA
>JAADIF010000013.1 GCA_013151465.1 Microcaldota archaeon
TATCAAAAAATATAACCATCTAAGAAGGTTTTTATCGGAAATTGAAAATCCAACTCCTTTCGTTATCGCTTTAAAAAAGGGCACTGCAGAATTTAGGGGGGAGGAGGATCTTAACTGATATTCTATTACCTTAACACAGTAGTAACATATATAAAATTTCCTTAACAATTTCTCTTATGACAAAAAAATTTCTTCTAATTGACAATGACGAAGAATTTGCCAAGCTAATTAAAGCGTTGGCAGAAGGGCAAAAGGATTATGAAGGAATATGGTGTCCTGACAGCAGAAAAGCTATTAAGTATATTAAAGAGAACGGACCGCCGGCCACAACTTTTCTTGATTGCAAAATGCCTGGAGGAGACGGTTATCAATTTCTGGATTTTGTCCTTAAAGAGGTTAATGCAGGAAAATCAACAGAAGATGTTGCAGGCACCCTGGTTTTAACAGGCAATTTCAATGAAGAAAGATTGAATGAATATAATAATAAGATCACATACGAAAGATTGGAAAAAGCAGAAATCAAAAAAGAGAATATAATAAGATATCTTCCTTAACGTTTCTCTTATATCAATAAATAGTTCATATTTATAGAACAAATGTTCATAAAAATAGAATAGATGTTCTATTTTTAAGAACAAGCTCAGTGCGAACTCTCATTTTCGAACTCTTCCAGAAGCTCTTTCTGTTTTTTGCTAAGCTTTTCAGGAACTTTCACTATGACCCTTATAAATTCGTCGCCGCGCCTCCACGAATTGAAACCTTTTATGCCCTTGCCTTTCAACCGGAAAACTGTATGGCTCTGCGTTCCCGCGGGGATTTTGAGAGTCGCCTCCCCGTCAAGCGTTGGGACGGTGATTTTTGTCCCCAGCGCCGCCTGTGTAAAGCTGATCTCCCTTTCAACATAAAGATCGTTTCCGCCCCTCTTAAATACAGGATCTTCCTCAACATAAATTCTTACGAAAAGGTCGCCGGCTTCTCCATTCGGAATCCTGTTTCCCTCTCCCTTCAGGCGAAGCGTGAAGCCGTCATCGACCCCTTGCGGAATTGAGACCTTTATTGTCTTCTTTACCCTTGTTCTACCCCTGCCCCTGCATTCCTTGCAGGGTTTCTTGATCATGACGCCTTCCCCCCTGCACTTTGGACAGGTTGAGACGGTTGTGAACGTGCCAAACGGCGTTCTCTGGGCGTTTCTGACCTGCCCGCTTCCATGGCACATTGGACAGGTCTCTGTGCCGCTTCCGGGCTCTGCGCGGCTTCCCCCGCACCTCGGGCAGATGTCAAACACCTGCGCTTCTATCTCTTTCTCAGTTCCCGATGCCGCCTCGCGAAGCGTTATTCTCATCACATATTCGAGGTCTTCCCCGCGGGGGCGCTGCGGCCTTCCCCCGCCGAATCTGAATATCGAGCTGAATATGTCCTCAAAGCCGCCGCCAAAGCCAAACGAACGGAAAATGTCGTCAAAGTCAGCTCCCCTGAATATATCCTCCTCGGTGTACTGCCCGTCAATTCCGGCATGGCCGAACTTGTCGTACTGGGCGCGCTTCTTTTCATCAGAAAGGATGGCATACGCCTCGGAAATCTCCTTGAACTTCTCCTCTGCGTCAGGATCCTTGGAAACGTCCGGATGATATTTCATCGCAAGCTTCCTATATGCCTTCTTTATCTCTCCGCGGCTTGCATCCTTCGATACGCCGAGAATCTCGTAGTAATCGCGCTTGCTGGCCATATATGCACCTTCATCTAAAAACAATTAGATACTATTATAGGGCCGTTATTAATTAAAATAGGTTTCTTTTTCCCTGCATTAAGATTGCTAAATATTAAAAAAGAAGAAAAAGTGTATTGTTTCCCTCAAATCAGAAGGAAAAGCGGCGCAAAAATCAGCGCAACGATGGACATGAGCTTTATCAGTATATTAAGCGAAGGCCCGCTCGTGTCCTTGAACGGATCTCCGACCGTATCGCCCACTACCGCCGCCTTGTGTGCTGCGGAGCCTTTTCCTCCATGGTTTCCGGCTTCAATG
Organism: Microcaldota archaeon; assembly: GCA_013151465.1. Classification (GTDB taxonomy): domain Archaea; phylum Aenigmatarchaeota; class Aenigmatarchaeia; order QMZP01; family QMZT01; genus JAADIF01. The sequence goes on from JAADIF010000013.1 coordinate 2,024, forward strand.
TATTTTTTTGCATTGTCCCATGCGCCGCCGGCATTTGCCATTAGCAGCGCAAGCATGAAACCGGTCACTATTCCTCCCGCAAGAAGGCCGCCAAGTGCCTCAACGCCGAGAAGGAACCCGACTGCAACCGGAACCGCTATTGCAAGAACGCCCGGCAGCACCATCTGCCTGAGTGCAGAATGTGTGCTTATCTCAATGCATCTTGCATAATCCGGCTTTGTCTTACCTTCAAGAATGCCTTTGTGCTCCTTGAACTGTCTCCTGACCTCATTTACCATATCCATTGCAGCCCTTCCGACCGCATTCATTGTGAGGGCAGAGAAGACAAATGGAAGAAGGCCTCCTATGAAAAGGCCTGCAACAACCGTCGGCTTCAGCAGGTCTATTGCGGCAAGCCCGACCGTCTGGCCATATACTGCAAAAAGCGATATGGCCGTAAGAGCCGCAGATCCGATAGCAAAGCCCTTTCCTATCGCTGCCGTCGTGTTTCCTACAGCGTCAAGAGATTCGGCCCGCTCGCGCACGTCCTTTCCAAGCCCTGCCATCTCCGCTATCCCCGCGGCGTTGTCTGCAACAGGTCCGTATGTATCGCTTGCAAGCGTTATGCCAAGAGTGGAAAGCATGCCAACAGCGGCAATCGCTATGCCGTAAAGCCCTGCAACCTGGTACGATATAAGAACCGCAGCAGTTATTGCGAGCACCGGAACTATCGTGCTCTTCATCCCAAGAGCAAGGCCTGTGATTATATTTGTCGCAGGTCCCGTTTCAGATGCCATCGCAATGCTCTGCGCGGGCTTATACTTATCAGATGTGAAATACTCTGTTGCAAGCCCTATGACAACTCCAGAAACAAGGCCCGAAACGGCCGCATACCATATATTGACTGAGCCTGGTCCTGCCATCTGCGTTATGAGGAAATACGAAAGGACAAACATGAGCCCTGCCGATATGAATATTCCCCTGTTCAGAGCGGAAGCAGGATTTTTCCCTTCCCTTGTTCTTACGAAGAATGAGCCGGCTATCGAAACGAGTATGCCAAGCCCTGCAAGAGCCATTGGAAGTATCACGGAGACGCCTCCAAGAAGCGAGCCCGCAACACCAATAGCCATTGCGGCTATTATCGAATCCACATATGACTCAAAAAGGTCTGCTCCCATTCCTGCGACGTCGCCAACGTTGTCGCCAACGTTGTCAGCAATTGTTGCAGGGTTTCTTGGATCATCTTCAGGTATTCCTTCTTCAACCTTGCCGACAAGGTCCGCACCAACATCAGCGGCTTTAGTATAGATTCCGCCGCCTACTCTTGCGAAAAGCGCGATGCTTGATGCTCCGAATCCGAATCCGTATATTATGTTCGGGTCCCCGAAGACCGCATATAATATGCTTATACCCAAAAGCCCAAGGCCTACCACGCTCATTCCCATGACAGCCCCGGACGAGAACGCAACGCTAAGTCCGCTGTTTATGCTTTTTTGGCAGGCGGTCGCTGTCTTGCCGTTTGATATTGTTGCTATTCTCATGCCGACATTTCCTGCTATTGCAGAAAAGACCGCACCGAGCAGGAATGCAAAAGCGGTATTAGCTCCTATTCCAGCATAGAGTATAACCGTCAGCACGACAACAAAAACTGCCAGTATCTTATATTGTTTATTAAGATATGTCAAGGCGCCTTCATGTATAAGTTTTGTTATTTCTTTTACTTTAGCTGCGCCAGAATCCTTTTTCCTGATGGAAGCTGCCATAAGGACTGCAAAAACTATGGCAAGTATTCCACCAAGCCAAGAAATGTATTCAAACATCTGTGCACCCCCGTTAAATGCAAGTTATTCTCATCTATTTCAAATGCTGATTTATAAGTTTAGGCAAAATAAGGCAAAAATGCGCGGTCATGAGACCGCGCCATGCATAATATAGATTAGATTTTTGCAACTCTGTTGACGCCAACCTTTTTTACAACCGGTTTCCATACCTTCTTCGGAAGCCAGTCGGGTGCATTTGAAGGCGCTTTGACCTGTTTTCTGGAACCCTTGAAAATATGAATTGTATACGTTCCGTCTTTGTTTCTTCTTCCTCTTTCTCTTAGTTTTATGTCTTTAAATCCCCTCGTTGCCGCTTTCAATGCCGCTTGCCTTGGCTGCGCACCTGTAAAGATTGCTGTTTTCCTACCAACTTTCAGAACATAGTACTTCTTGGCAGCAGCCTTTTTCTTGGCCTTTCTCTTTGCCATTAAGACACCTCCACCACTTATTTAATGAATCAGTTTTGACCAGTTAATTGATTTTAGTCGAATCTTATTTATAAAGTTTCATTAAATTATGGGTCTTGTTGCCGATTTATGATGCAAAAATCAGGATATTTTCTTTTTTCCGGCAGCCTTTATGGAGCGTACGATACTTTCCACCTTTTTTCTTACATCCTCTATATTTTCAACAGCAGTGCCTATCTGAACGGCATCTGCCCCGCTCTCTATGGCCTTTCCGGCCTGTTCTGCCGTCCTGAATCCGCCTCCTACGATATACGGAACATTTATTGCCTTTCTTACAGTCTTTATCATCTCAAAAGGCATATGGCCTTCCGCCGGATTTGAGCCGCAATCTGTAAGGATGAACCTGTTTCCCATGAATTCTCCGGCCATTGCAAGTGCTGCTGCAATCTGCGGTTTGTTTCTGGGAACAAGGTTAGCGTCCCCGACCCATCCGACCGTTCCGCCGGGGGAGATGACTATATATCCTGTGGGAAGAGGCTCTATTCCCATTCTCCTGACAACGGGTGCAGCAACTGTCTGGGCCATAGATGTCCAATATGCGTTTCTTGAGTTCAGCAAGCTCATGAAATATATAGAATCCGCATATTTTGTTACGGATGATGCATTTCCGGGAAAGATGTTCACAGGAACGTTTACCGATTCCTTTATTCCCTTCGTAACAGTATCAAGAAGTTCGCCTTGTGCGCCTATTGAGCCTCCGACAAGAATCATATCAGCTCCGGCTTCAACGCTTTCCCTTGCAACCTTCACTGCTATATCAGGTGATGGGTGATCGACAGGATCTATTAAGATAAGTGTCAATCCACCGTCCCTTTCTACAATATCATTGAAATATCTCTCCACTTTTCCTATCTTCATCAAAAACACCTTCTTTTGAAATAATAGAATCTTTTTTTGCTGATATTTAAATGCGAAATCTTATTGCTTTTATATGCGGATACTCATAACCGGAGGGACCGGATTCATAGGAAGACGCCTTGCTGCGCGCCTTGTTGAAGACGGGCACGACGTAACGGTCTTTGCGCGCGGAGAAGACGCTCCCAAAGGAGTGAAACTCATAAGGGGAGATGTGCTGAATGCGGATGATGCCAAAGCCGCGATGAATCCGCTTCCTGACGTCATTTATCATCTGGCGGCAATTCTTGACGAAACGAATCCAGACATGGAGAAGGTCATTGTAGAGGGAACAAAAAACTTTCTTGCGAAAGGCGTAAAGAGATTCATTCTCTTAAGTTCAGTCGGCGTTCTCGGGGAGGCGAAAACGCCTCTTACAGAGGATATGCCCTACAGGCCGGGCACAAAATACGAAAAGGCAAAGGTTATGCAGGAGAAGCTTGTCATCGGTTCCGGCGTGCCTTATACGATAATGCGCTCGACCATTGTCTATGGCCCAAACAGGTTCTGGAAGGACATACTAAATGCGGCAAAGAAGGGCCATCCTATAATCGGTTCTGGGAAGAATTTCTGGCATCTTGTCTATGTCGATGATGTCGTGGAGGTGCTTATACTTGCACTCAAAGATGAAGCAGAAAACCATATATTTAACATAGCCGACAGCGACCCCATGACATACAGGGAGATATATGCTGAAATATGCAGGGCGCTTGGTGTTAGCATGCCGAAGAAAAGCGTTCCTGTATTTGCGGCAAAGCTCTTTGCCAGATGGAAAGAGCTTACGGGAAAATCGAAAACAACAACGAGGGTTTCGAGCATCACCCGCCTTGTGAGAAACAGGATTGTTGATATATCAAAGGCAAGAAAGGTTCTTGGATATGAACCCAGATACAGCTTCAAAAAAGGTCTGAAAGTGATGATAAACTCATTGGAAATGGGCATAAAAACCTAAAAAGCATTCAGCAGATGGCAAAGAAAAATAATAAAATAATGAGAAAGAAAGCCTAGAACTTATTTTATTATTTTTCTTTGCCATCTGCTGAATGCTTTGGGCGGGGCATCGGG
>JAADIF010000048.1 GCA_013151465.1 Microcaldota archaeon
CTGTAACAAAGCTTCCAGTATTTTAAATAAAGAATATTGCTATTCTCAAATAGCCATGCAAACTCGCAACAAGGCGATTTGTGAGAACATAAGGCCAGGAAGCTATAAAGAACATTGTATTCGGCAGGCAGAGGCAGGTTACCCTGTAAATTAAGGAGGTTATGAAAATGGGCAGAATAACATATGCGATAAATGCCTTTTTTGGCTTATTGGTCGGTTTTGTTGTAATAGTGGCTGCAGGCATTTATCCAATGCTAATCGGAAGATTTAGTACGAACGCAGCAAGCTGGCTAATTGGTGGAATAATAGTCATGGCATTCGGGTATTATGAACTAATTCAATACAGGAAAGCAAAAAACAAATGACGCTCTTGCTTATGAACACTTCGGCAATGCCGTTGCCTCCGCCAAAATCGTTCCTCCGGAACGACTTCGCATAATTCCATATATTTTTCTCAATACATGAGGCGGTCAGCTTGGGAGCAAAATAGAGAATTATGCGCAGACAACCTGGCAGGCGCTTGATCTGTGTTTTGCTCCGATGTTTACCTACATCGGATGTATTTGAACAATGATTTTGAACCGGATTGATTTTGGATAAATAACATGTGCAGCTATGCCGAGTTGCAGGAGATTAAGCAGAGAGATCTGATTAAGTGCAGAGCTCGCGCATATTTGCTGTTATTTTTACATTATCCCAGACTTGACACTGTAATTATGGTAGAAGAAACTATAAAGAAGCTCGATTACTATCCCACGAAAACGCAGCTATGGAAAGAACTTCCCAGAAGGTCATGTACCAGACATTTTTAATGATAATCGATCACCTGATTGATACAGGAAAATCATGACGGATAAAGACGGAAAAATAGTCTGGATATAGAATCCCGAATTAATAAAGAAAATAGCAAAAGAAAGGTTGATTCTCAAATGATAGAAAACTTTGTAGGGTTCATCAATGAAAGGGTCAGGAAAGAATACGAAAAGGCGCGTATTGAAGATCCGCAATTTATCAATTCCTTGTTTGCGTCAGATATATTGGCTTTCTTAATTCTCTCCAGCTTGTTTGCAAGCAAGAGGTCATAATTACGAATATTTTCTTTCATGCTAATGCACACTAATTATGGGCATAAATCTATTGCCCATAAAGGGTGCGCATCATACTTTTGATATGAAGCCCCGAGTGGGATTCGAACCCACGACCTGCCGATATCTTTTGCTCATAGGGTGAAATACCCTCGCCATATCGAATACAAGTCGGCCGCTCCATTGCCCAAAGCTGCATTTTGCAGCTTCCCAGACTGAGCTATCGAGGCATTTATAGTTTCTATTTAATTACTCAGGTAATATTTATTAATCTTCACCCTTCTAAAACTATCTACTGATCGCCATATTCTATGGCAACCAATTTAAAAACGCGACGCAATATAGAAACAGGAGTGATTATGAATGCCTTGTGGTAGAAAAAGAAAGTCAAGCAAGATAAAGACGCATAAACTCAGGAAGAGAAGGAAGAAGATGAGGCATAAAAAGAAATAGCCCATCAACTATTTTTCATTTTATCCATATGATTTTGCCCAAATGCCAGAATTCTATGGCAATGAAATATTGAAAGAAATGTGAAATCAATCCGCTGCAGGAGGCATATCATCGTCTGCAACAGGAGCAGTTATGTGTTTTATTATTACGACATCTCCGATTGCGTGAACCATCGGAAACGGAACAATGAGCCCTTTCTTGCTTCCGAGCATGCTTGTCAGATATGAGCCCTTCATTGCACGGACAACAAGAGCTCTCACCTTGAATTTCCTAAGGTCGCATTCAAGGTCCTCAATCTTTCCGCAGTACATACCCTTGTCCGTAAATACATCCTTGCCAAAAGCTTCCGTAACGCTTGCGATTTTTATTGCCATCAACGCACCCCCACATAAAAACTATAACCGGTAAGACCCAGCTTGCATTGTATATTGATTGACCTTAATCTTTATATTTATGCAGCCGTCAGACGCTGTTATCCTTCCATTTGAAAAGGATTCCATCTTTTTTACCGCTTCCATTTCTAGCAATCTTCGCCGCAATGTCCCCAATTGCAGGCAAGACACGCTTATCGCTGGGATCCACATAGTCCACCATTGCACCACCTTTTTTTTCGACTTTATAAGTTAGGTTTATTTTTTTCATTACTCCATCGGTGGTCTTCTCAGTGGGATTCTCTCTGAAAATCAAAGAACTCAAATAATTACGAATTCTTGCATTCGGAAACAGAACAAAGGTTTTTCCATAGGTTCCATCTTTTGAGTTTTCACCATCGCTGATTTCTACTTCATAACTTGGAAGAATTCCAAATATTCTTTTCTCCCTTATCGTGACTTGATATGAGTTATTCACTAACATATTCTATACTTAGCAGTAGTATTTATAATCTTTTTGCTAATTTCATAAAAATACACAGGAGCACGCCATACAACCGTTTACAGGATAAAAATATATATAGGGTACTTTCCCAATATAAATAATAAGAGAGAGGTGAAATGAATGAAAAAGCTTAAAGGTCAATCGGCGATGGAATACCTGATGACGTACGGCTGGGCTATTATTATCGTTATAATTGTCGCCGCAGCTTTGTACGCTCTTGGTGTATTTAATCCGAGCGCATATACGACAACAGCGGCAACAGGTTTCTCAGAACTTGGAAAACCTGCAGCGGGAAGCTGGCAGTATAAGGCCGATGGTTCGTTCACGGTAAAACTGAGCAACAATCTTCCATACACGATAAACGTGACTTCATTGACAGTGACAACCAGCGGCGGATCGTCATGCAGCAGTGTACAGGTAAACAGCGCAGCCGTGGGGGCATCCAACATAGCAAACGGCGGTGCGATGACGGTAACTGCAACATGCCCGACAAGTTCTGCCGGTGCATCGTACACAGTAAAGCTTGATCTTACATATACGAACATAGATCAGAGCTTGACAGGATTCAAGGATTCTGGAACAGTTACCGGAAAGGTCAGCGAGTAATCCTAAAATCCTTTCTTTTTTTATTTCATCTTATATCTTACCCTTTCTGCCAGAGGAAGATATCATTTTAATATACTCAAACAAAATATTATTTTAGATAGGTGATTTTTGATGGAATTTAGAAAATTTATAAAGGATAAGTTTGGAAAGGATATGTTTTCCCTCAAGGAGGAGAACATAATAGAGGAACGCGTTCGTATAGAAAAGGAGGTCGAAGACATTTCCGCTGACATAAAGAATATCCAAAAAAAGATTCAGCAACTCATGATCGAATCAAAAGGACAGCCGACGGCACTCAAACTTCTGAATATCCAGAAAATAAAAGCACTAAAGATGGAGTCAAACACAAAACAACAACAGGCAATGGATTATGTGAACAAGCTTGAGCTTCTTTATCTTGTCGAGGCCATGAAAGAACATGAAAAGGTCGAAGACAAATCAGAGCTTGTTCAGAGAATAATAAATTCCGACATGGAGAAGGTTAACGAGATCCTGAAAGATACCGACATAAGAAAGTCCATAGAAGAGGGAAAAATAGACCGTGTAAAGGAGAAGCTTGAAAGGGTATTCGGAAAAGAGGCGAATGTTCTTGATGATGAATCGCAAGAGCTGCTGAACGCCATAAACGATCTTGAGAAGGTCGATACTGAAACTGCTCTCAGGCTTGCCGGAGAAAAAGCAAAGGAACTTTCCGGAGAATCCAAAGCGGTCGAAAAGGAAACCGAATAAGAACTTTCCTTATTTTATCCTGGCGAATATGAGGCCGGCAAGTGCCATGATTATGCCGATTTCGGGTAATCCGGCTTCAGGGAGATTCGGATGGTCTGATATCCTTATCGATAGGCTGTCGGCTCGATGGCCGTTGACGTCAAGATGAATTTTATAATCCCCTCTCATGCCTGCCCTGAAGATGGCATCATACATCTTCTTTTCTCCAGGCAATCTGGTTTCGTCTTCAATATATGATGAATCAGTCTCATCAAAAACAGCTTCCCCCCCATCAGGATCGCTTATGGATATGTGCATATTGACACTTCCTCCTTCCGGGCTGTCTTCGACTATGCCGATAATCACATTATCTCCCGGCAATGCAGTAATCTCTCTCTGAACAAATCTTGCAGAATCGGCAGGAATAGTATAAACCAACAACTGCATTGCAATAAATGATATCAACACTATGCTGCCAAATCTCATATCTATGCTCCCCCGTCCCAAGTTATGAAACACTAAAATATATGATGGTCGAGCCATCTGCATTTTCATGGCGGGTTATTTCAAGATTACCAAGCTCTCTTGTATTTTTTACATGAGTTCCGGCGCACGTGCATATATCGGCTCCCGGTATTTCGACGACGCGAAGTGTCCTTATTGATGCGGGAAGCTTTTGAATGCCTGCAATCCTCAACGGGTCCACCCTTTTGAGAGCATCTTCACGATCAATCTCATAAAACTTCAGATCTGTCCTCTTTCTCACAATGTCCGCAAAATCCTCCACGATATCAGTTATGACTCCAAGGTTAATTTCGAGCGGTTCTGTTTTAAGAGCGGATTCACCGGTTTCTATAGATACCCCAATGGTTCTGACTCCATAGCGTCTGGCGATTATACCGGAAATGATATGCTGCGCCGTGTGCATCTTCATAAGTGCATATCTTCTCTCCCAATCAATTATACCATGAACCGTATCGGAGCCAATCATCCCTTCAACAAAATGAAATATATCATCTCCATTCCTCGTGACTCTAACCACAGGAACGTTGTTGAGAAATCCCATATCATGGTCCTGGCCACCGGATTTTGGATAGAATGCCGTTTTATCCAAAACAACAAAACCGTCTCCTCTGCGAACGATGCGCGCATCAAACTCTTTCAGATAAGGATCATCCAAATAAAGCTTGACTGTCATCTCATTCACCTTTTAATAATTGATTTACCTTATATTTATTCTGCACAAAAGGCCTCATCGGCTAAAACATATTTAAGCTTAAAAACATATAATCCATCAAAAGTCGGCGTGTTGTTCACAATGCCGGTAATGAAGGCGATTGATATGAAATGTGTAAGTTGCGGAATTGATGTTGAAGTTCAGGATAATTGGGTCCAGTTTTCATGTCCATCATGCGGGGAGACCCAGATAGTAAGATGCGAGAAATGCAAGCAGATGGGGAACCCGTACAGATGCGAGAAATGCGGTTTTGTCGGGCCTTGAACCTTTTTTGAGGAGTGGATATTATGGGAAGTGTTAGGGTTATTGCGAGGGTGACTCCGGACGAGCCTGAAATGTTCGATGAGATGAAGAAGGCAATAGAGGCGCTGAATCCCGAGAACTACGAAATAGAAGATATCGGCTTTGGGGTGAAGGCCATAAAGCTTGTAAAGATAATACCCGAAGAGGATGGAGCGATGCCAAAATTCGAGGAAGACCTTGAAAAGGCGGCCCATGTCGGAAATTCTGAGATCCTTGCAGTTGACAGGATGTGACATCTTTTCGTTTTGGGATATTCATGAAAGCCATAATACTTGCTGGGGGTTTTGCAAAGCGGCTCTGGCCGCTTACAAAAAACTATCCGAAACCGCTTCTGAAAGTGGGAAATAAGGCAATAATTGACCATATCATAGAAAAGGTTCTCGAAGTCGAGGATATAGAGCGAATATACATAACGACAAACAGCGCATTTGAGATGCATTTTTCAAATGAGTTAAATGAGCACCTCTCAAAAGAGAATATCGATCTTGTCATCGAGCCCTCATCATCTGAAGAAAACAAGCTGGGCTCGCTTGGAGCAATAAACCATATAATAAAAAAAGAGGGCATAGACGATGATCTTCTCGTTGTTGCAGGAGATAATCTTTTCGGGTTTAACATAAACGACCTCGTTTCATATTACAAGGAAAACGGAAGGCCTGTTATAGCATTCTATGATATAAAGGATATGGAAAAGGTAAGAAACAGGTACGGTAATGTGAAGCTTGACGAAAGCGGGAAAGTTATCGATTTTGTTGAAAAGCCGGCAAGTCCGCATTCAACTCTTGTTAGCACCGGCTGTTATATCTTCCCGAAGAGGATTCTTCCTCTCATTTTGCTCACCACTTATATA
>JAADIF010000046.1 GCA_013151465.1 Microcaldota archaeon
AATCATAAGGATACACCCCCCGCAAAATAATTCACAAGATTGTTATATGCCTTTTTATATATCTCTCCGGAAGCAAGCTTTTCTGCATCCCGCTTATATTTAAGACCGGCAAGGGTAACGCCGGCCTTCTTTTCCCATTCATCTGACGGAATGCTGTATTGCTCCTGAACCTTGTCCCTGTATATTTCAGGTAGGACGTTGAATGAGCAGAAAGGCATAATCCTGCCGTCCGGCATGACATAATGGATGTTGCACCTTTGCACTCTCTCCCTGTCGTAGTTGTATTTGTCCTGAAAATGCATCATACCAAGGAAGAGCGTCTTATGGTGGAAATCGCCAAGGGCCCTGTAGCTGTGCTTTATTATTGCGTTATAGAGAAGATTTGCCATCTTGATGTCTTTTGGTTGTTTTTCCTTGTCTATGAACGTCCTCAATTTAAGCAATATCTTTGCTGCGGCAACCTTCTTGTTTTTTCCTTCCTTTATTTCTTGTGCTTTCTCTCCGAGGTATTCCCGCAGGCCATCAACGTCAACAAACTCAGGAATCGGTATAACCTTTTTGTTTTCTTTGTCAAGGTAAAGGTATGTGGCCGTTCCGCAGGCAAAATGATTGGAAAGATTGTATTGGGGCTTTTCTGCCATTGCCTCTATGAAGCTTGTTATCTGATACATTGATGGTATGCTGAACCAGTGTTCAGTTTTCACTATGCCATTTGTCTGCTCTTCTATATTCTGCATGGCACCAGGAATCGTTATTCTCTGTTTTTCTCTCTGTTCCCTTGGCATCATGCCGACGAGGGATACCGGTTGGAAATTGACTCCTCTCACTGTATCAATATGATTTAGCGCAAAGTTTATGATGTTTCCCAAATCGTGGTCATTCACGCCGCGTATGATTGTCGGGACAAGAACGGCGCCAACTCCTGCCTCTCTCATATTGTGGAGTGAATATGGTATTTCCCAGTGATTTTTAGGGTTTGTCTGGGGCGTTGTGCCGTCAAAACTTGTATAGACCGTGCTCATGCCAGCCGCCCGAAGATCTTTTACGAGGTCAGGATTAAATGCGAATGTTATTGAGTTTGTATTCATCTGGACATGTTCAAAGCCAAGTTCGCGCGCAATCTTGACAATATCTATTATGTCATCCCTTATAGTCGGCTCACCGCCGGTTATCTGGATAGCGTTCGGAGGAACAGGACGCTGGCTCCTTAGATTGGCAAGCATAAACCTTATCTTATCAAGCGATGGCTCATAGACGGGATCCCCTTTTTTCGCATAAAAGAAGCAATACCAGCACGAAAGGTCGCACCTATTCGTGACGACTATATTTCCAAGCGCTGTATGGCTTTTATGGTTTGCGCATATCCCGCAGTCCATAGGACAGTTTTCGCCCCTGTGACCAAGAAACTTGCCCACATTGACCGTTATTGGCTTTGTGCCGGGGCTTGCCATCTTCCTTGCCCTCTCATACATTTCAACGCTTTCCCAATATACCTCTTTAACCTCACCATGTTCGGGGCAGGTCTTCTTCATCATTACCCTGCCGTCTTCTTCATAAACAATAGCATCAATTATCCTCGAACAGACTGGACATAAAGACTGCGTCTTATGGGGAAGCTCATCTGCATAAGCAACTGTAAATTGAGATGAACCACCTTTTCCTTTATCCCCCATGACACACCACCAAGCATCGAAATCTGTTTGCACTCGTTTGTATTGTTTATTATGCCTTTAACATTTAAAAGTTTTAATAAGTATTAAAAGTTTCTATTGACGAAAAAGCAAATTTTGTAAAAAGAGAAAGGGATTTTATCTATTCTTCTTTTTCGACATGGATACAGTTTACAGGACAGCTGTCAGCGGCCTGCTGGTTGCATCCGACATCATCAAGCTCAGTCTGCTTTGGATGCGCCTTCCCGTCATCTTTCATTTCCCAGTTGTCCGGACATATTGCCGCACATGCGCCGCATCCTATGCAGGCATCATGATCCTGCGTTATCTTCACTTTTCCCATCAGAAAACCTCCCTTAAATTTTCATATGAATACGCATCAGATTCCATCCATCTTAAGAAGCCTTTCCCAGGCTTCATCGACATGTTGCTGTATTCTTTTAAGCATATCGCTGTTTTCCGGCTTGAAAAGGTGCCTGAACCTTCCCTGGCCTTTCAGGAACTCAGTTACCGGCACATCCTTTGAAGGCTTGTAATTCACTTTGACCTTCCCCTCCTCGATCTCAAAGAGCGGCCAGAATCTTGTTTCCACAGCAAGCTTTGAATACTGCATCGTAAGATGTGGCGGATATTTCCATAGCGTTGTGCATGGCGAAAGGACAGTAATGAATGCAGGGCCTTTGACGGAGAATGCCTTTTCCGCTTTCATATAAAGGTCTGCAAGATTGTGAACGGCAGCCTGCGCCGCGTATGGGATGTTATGGGCGGAAGCTATCTTCACAAGATCCTTTCTCCATTCCTCTTTTCCCTGTTTCACCTTTCCGGCAGGGCTGGTCGTTGTGGCCGCACCATAAGGCGTTGCAGAGCTTCTCTGGTTGCCCGTGTTCATATACCCTTCATTGTCATAGCAGACATAGACGAAATTATGCCCCCTTTCAAGGGCTCCGGACAGCGACTGAAGGCCAATGTCATATGTTCCTCCGTCCCCGCCGAATGCGACAAATTTTATCTCTTTGTCCTTCGGAATTTTACCTTGCGCCTTCAGCGAGCGGAATGCTGTCTCCACACCGGATATTGTCGCCGCCGCGTTTTCAAATGCGTTATGTATCCAGGGCATGTTCCACGTCGTGAAGGGGTATATCGTTGACGTGACTTCCATGCATCCGGTCGCATTTGATGCGACGACAGGATCCTTTGTCGCCGCAAGGACTGTCCTTGCCACGACAGGAATAGCGCAGCCTGCACAGGTCCTGCCTCCCGGCATGAACCTTTTTGGCCATTTATAGACTTCTTTCAGATTGAACGGCATAATTAACAACCTCTGCATCCTATATATTTAGTTTCATCTGTCATCTTCCCGTCAAGAAGCATGTTAAATGCATCCTCTATCTGATGACTGAATATGTCACGACCTCCTAGGCCAAAGACGAAGCTTTGCATATCGGGTTTTTTATCAAGGTCAAAAAGGGCGTTTCGTATCTCTCCGTAAAGCGGCGGGCGGGCGCCAAAGCTTTCCGCACGATCGAAGACACCGACAACCGGTACATCCTTTAATGCTTCGGCAATCTCTTCGTATGGGAACGGCCTGAAAAGGCGAAGCTTCATCATTCCCACCTTCTTGCCCTCCTTTCTCATCTTGTCGACGACAGCCTTGATGTTTCCTGCTGTCGAATTCATCGCTATGAGAACCGCTTCTGCATCATCCATCTCGTATTTCTCGAAATAACCATAGTCATGCCCTGTTATCTGCGAAAGTTCCTTTCCTATTTCAAGGAAAATCCTCTTTGCATTTTTCATCGCATCTACCTGCTGCTTCTTTGTCTCAAAATAATAATCCTGAAGCTGAAGCGGACCGTATGTCACAGGGTTATCAACATCAAGAAGCGCGTATTCGGGCTTGTATTCACCTATGAACTTTTTCATAGTTTCATCATCGTGTATCTTAACATTCTCGACTCCATGACTTGTGACAAAACCGTCCTGACAGACCATCGCAGGCAGGAGGACATCCTTATGCTCAGCAAGCTTCAATGCAAGAAACATCTGCTCATACGCCTCCTGCGCAGTTTCAGAATATATCTGTATCCACCCGGAATCCCGCACGTTCATCGTATCGGAATGGTCGCAATGGATGTTGATTGGACCCGAAAGCGCCCTGTTTGCAATTGGCATTACTATCGGCAGGCGCATTGACGCTGCTATATAAACGATTTCATCCATCAGTGCAAGTCCGTTTGCAGCTGTCGCTGTCATTGCCCTTGCTCCGGCAGCTGCCGCGCCTACTGTTGCTGACATTGCAGAATGCTCTGATTCCACCCTTATTATTTCAGTGCTTGCCCTTCCGTCTGCAACTATCTTTGCAAACGTTTCTATTATCGGCGTCTGGGGCGTTATTGGATACATCGCCACGACATCCGGATTTATCTGGCGCATCGCCTCAGCGACGGCCTGGGCGCCCGTCATCGGGCGCATCGACTTTGAAACCTGAATCGTATCCATAATGATCACTTCTTGAATTCACTTTCTTCCTTCATTTCATATGCCTTGACAGGGCATTCGTTCGCGCATATTCCGCATCCCTTGCAGTAATCAAGATTTACCCCCGAAACCTTGCCATCTTTTACTATGACGGCTTCTTCCGGGCATACAGAATAGCAGATCATGCAGTTTATGCACTTTCCCGCATCAAATACAGGGCGAAACGCCTTCCATGTGCCTGTCTTGTTAAGCATCGATGAGCCGGGATTTGTTATCAGCCCCGCCCGCGGAATATCCTTATAATTCTGTTTCTTTTTCAGATGTTCTTGCGTAGGAAATTTGTCTCCCATAAAAATCATCCCTTAACCTCATTATATGCCCTTTTCATTGCCTCTATGTTGGCATTTGTCTTTTCCTCTCCTATCTTGCTCAGGAACTTGTGACGGACGTTTTCAGAAAGCCCTTCAAGCGTCACGTGCTTGCATACCTTTGCAAGGGCGCCGAGAATCGGAGTGTTTGGCATGTTCTTGCCTATAAGGTCAATAGAAACGCCTGTGGCATCCACTGTGTAGACCTTGCCCGAAAAGCCCGTCCTTTCCTTTACCTTTTCCGGCTCATCGGTCGTGTTAACGATAAGGATGCTATCCTTTTTCATCCCTTCGGTGACGTCAACGACATCAAGAAGCGTCGGGTCTATGACCATCACGATGTCGGGCTCTGCTACGGGCTCGTGCGTCTTGATGACGCTGTCTGATATGCGCGCATACGTCTTCATGGGAGCTCCGGTCCTCTCCGGACCATACTCGGGAAAGGCCTGAATAAACTTACCGTCCTTTATCGCTGTTTCCACTATGAACTGAGCGGCAGTCTTTGCTCCCTGGCCCCCCCGGCCGTGAATCCTTATTTCAGTTATCTCTTTCATCCTATCACAATAAAATGCTCGATATGTAAAATTATCGTGGCTAATTTATAAAAGTGACAAAAAGGAATAATCCTCTTGTCGTTATCCTATGTAGCTTTCAGTGCTCGTGACAACCTCTTTCTTTTCATGTTTTTTTGATTTTTTTGGGACATCCAGCTTCCCGAATTTCTTTTCGTAATTCTCAACTGCTTTTTTCAGTGTCTCGACAAAACTTTTTGCAAATCTTGCATCTATTATTACAGTCTTATGCTTCACTGCTATCGTTTCCTGCTCCTTTCCCTGAATCTGGTCCATCCTTGGTATTGACTGCTTGAAGTCGAGAATGAACTTACTGGGATTGAATATTATGCTTATCGAGTCGGAATAGAACGCGGCTTCGCTATGATCTATATTGAGATTGACATTCCTCCTCTCGTTCTCAGACATCGTTTACACCTCCATAAATCGCTATGACTGATTTAATTTATGCAAGCGATTATTTTAAAGGAAAAGGTTAAATTAGGGAAAGTTCATAAGATTATACATCAATGCGGGGGTTCCCGAGCGCACGCCGCCTCGCGACGGCTGCCGGAAATCTGGCCAAAGGGGCAGGACTTAAGAAAAAGATATGTATTCGATATCTTAAGTGATGAGGCATTATCTTGGCTGATGATTTGCCCTTTTAGGAAATCCTGTAGCTTAGTGCTTTCCAGGGTTCGAAAGAGCGTTCTTTGCGCAAAGAAGAATCCAGAGATTCCCTGCCCCCGCATATCATACCCAAACAGGAATCATGCTTCTTCATCATTTCCGGCATTTCTGCTATCTCTCTGCTCTAAACCCCCGCCACTTTAGTGGCGGGTTGTTTAGAAAACCTACTTTCACTCCAAGAAGAAAATTGAATAAAGTAATAAGAAATCTTGATAGTGAGATAATAGAACAGTTAGAAAGTGCTGATGTCGATAAAATAATAGATTTTT
>JAADIF010000023.1 GCA_013151465.1 Microcaldota archaeon
CATTCTTTCCTGCTAAAATTGTAATACCATCTGCTATATAACAATCTCCACTATCTTGGATAGATTTATAGTTTTTAATTCTAAATTTGATTATTTTGACCATTATAACACCATTTCAAGAAAAATTTAAATTCATAATTTATAAGAATTAAAATAGAGAAGAGAATCGTAATTATCCTATCTCTTTTCCAGCCCCTTCTACTCATACCTCAGCGCATCGACCGGCCTCAACCGCGCAATGTGATGATTTCCGTAGGAATGCCCTCAACAATACTTTTAGCGCGGTTCCCGATCCCAATTACCGCCATATTGATGGGCATGGTTTTTGTTAATGATGTTGCACAGGAGGTATCGGCGACACGTCTTGCGGAGGGAGAAAAAAGTAGTTTGCTAATAGAAAAGGGGCAAAAAGAATGGTATCAATCAAAGATGTTATGATAAAAAAAAGAAGATATGGAATTGTAGAGAGTAACGTTCTGGGGTTATGTAAAATTTGCGGAGCATTAGCGAGCCACATATCCTCCTGTTAGGCGACGTCAGAATCATTTTCCTTCTCTCCTTAGCACCCTGATATATCTCGGAGTCCGCGATTTGTATCTCCGATACTCTTCACCAAACATACGCTCCAAAAATGGTTCTTCTAATTTAATGGTATAAAGATGGTAGTATAGGATGCCTATGATTGTGAACAGAAAAGCGAGACCTGAACGTTCCATAATAGATATACCAAATATCAATAGATAAGTTCCCAATAACTGAGGATTTCTGCTCCACCTATAGATACCAGAAGTTATAAGTTTTGAGGCGTCCTGACCCATCACTCTACGTGTTGAACGAAATTCAATAAGCCCCATTATCATTATAATAACTCCTATTCCCAAAATTACAATACCCATAATAAAAGCTAATTTTTTATTGATTGGCAATTGCCAAATATTGAAAAAAGATGTAACAATAATCAGAAATAATCCAATCAAACCTAAAATACCCCATCCTGCTGACACCTCTTTAGATAATGGTTCTTCATGTTCATAAGCTTTCTTTGTACCTTTCCATTCAAATATTCCTAACAATAGCCACATAATTGCTAATCCAATAATGACTATATAAATCCACATATTCTTACCTCCTTTAATTAATTCTTATGTCGCCTAACAACTATTAACCGAAAACAATTCGTCTAACCCTTTAATTTTGTATATCCAACCGCCTTTACGCTCCCCTTTTCCAACCTTTCTATTCATACCTCAGCGCATCGACCGGCCTCAGCCGCGACGCGCGGATTGCGGGCAGCAGGCCCGAGATAATTCCGATTAGCGTGCTGAATATTATCGCTGATGCAAAAAGGATGTAGTCTGGAACCATTTCTATTCTCATGAATCCAAAGGAATTGACGACATCAATTATGCCGAATGACAGAGAGATGCCCAGAAGCACGCCTATTATCCCTCCTAAAAGCCCGAATATGATACTTTCTAGAAGAAATAATGAAAGTATCTGTGAGTTTTTCGCTCCCACAGCTTTCATGATGCCTATCTCCCTTGTCCTCTGAATGACCGATGTAAACATAGAATTCATGATGCCAAGAGCCCCAACGAACAGGCTTATCAGCGCTATGCTTATTACAACAAAATCTATGACGCCAAGAAGGCTGTTTATCCTTTCTTTGAGCTGCTTTGGGGTGATTATGTTTATGTCATCCTTCCCCCTTGCGCGCTCAAGCTTTTTCTTCAGGCGCTCCACCATCTCGTCAAGGTCAACGCCCGGAGAGATTGTCGCGCTTACCGATGTAAGTGCTTTGGAATCTCCTATCGTATCCCTCAGACCATCTATCGGAACGTAGATGGCCGTGTCTTTTGCAAACGTTCCCTGATCTTCAAATATTCCAACGACCCTGTATTTGTCGCCCTTAATTTGTATGGTAGTGCCGAGCACTATATCCTTATCAAAAAACTCATGCGCGACCCTGTATCCGATATTTGCAGTTTTATAATCACTTTCTTCAATATATCTTCCTACAACAAGGTCCATATTGAAATAATCCTTTGCTGTTCTGTCACTGTTTTTGTCTTTTCCTACCCCTATTACTGTCACCTTGTTGCTTTCCCTTCCATACTTGATATCAAACGTTCCCTGAAGCAGACTGTCAACAAAAAGAACCTGCGGCACGGATTTTATCGTCTTTATATCATCTGTCGTCATGAAGCCATACCCCGTCGGCATCCCCCTTCCGGAAGAAGCTTTTGGCGTAAGAAGTATTTCATCGGAGCCGAAGACATCAAGCTGCTTGCTGACACCCTGTTTCAGGCCGTTGCTCAGGATGATGAGGGCGACAAGAGCTGTGATTCCTATAACAACTCCTACAATCGTGAGAGCCGAGCGAAGCGGTCTTTCAGTGAACTGCTTCCATACTATTGTAAATATTCTTGTGTTCATGCTTATTCCCTCAACGTATCCACGATTTTCTTTCTTGAAGCTGACCATGCAGGAGCTATGCCCGAGAGCAGGCCTACACCGAACGCGAAGAGAAGGACGAAGATTATGTCTGTCGGAAGGATTGTTATCTTAAGCAACGAATATCCTGTGTTCATTGCTATCTTCTCGATGACTATCGAAAGGATTACACCCAAAATTACCCCGACCAAACCCCCGAAAAAACCTATCATCCCGCTTTCGATCATAAATATTTGTATTATGTCACTGTTTTTAGCTCCGACGGATTTCATTATACCTATCTCTTTCTCCCTTTCAAGGACCGATGTGAACATATTGTTGGCGATACCCACTGCCCCGACAAGGAGACTTATTGCAGCTATTCCAAGTAGTATGCCGCTTACTATTCCCATAATGTTATTGAATTGTTTTATGACAGATTCCGGAGTCATCACGGTTATGGCATTCTCACCTTTCCTTTTCTCCATAAGCTGCACTATCTTATCTTTTGCTGTATCAATGTCGATACCTTCCTTGACGACAGCATCTGCCACAGTTACGGATTCTGTTGCATTGAAAATCTGTCTGGCATCGTCCAATGGTATGACAACAGCATTGTCGTCATCAGTTCCAAGTTCCTTGTAAATTCCGATTATCCTGAATTTCCTGCCATTGATATAGATGGAATTCTTGACATCGACCTGCTTTGGGAATATATCCTTGTCATACGCAATCTTGTATCCAAGTATCGCAACCCCCCTCTCCCCCTCGGAAAAGAATCTCCCTTTTATGAGGTTTTCATCGTATTTGTATTCCTTTATTATTTCCCTTACATTCTCATTGGGCATTCCGATGACAGTGAGATATTGCTCTGTCCCCTTGAATTCAACCTTCTGGGCATTTCTCATCAGCATGGGAATGACAAGTTTAAAATAAGGCAAAGACGAAATCGCATCGACATCCTTCTGGAGGAGTGGATCCTGCCCTGTTCCCATGCTTCTTATATCCTGCATAATAAAAATACGATTAGTTCCAAGTTCATCAAACAGCTCTCCAACAGCATGCGTAACGCCGTTTGAAAGGGAAAGCAGAGTGAGAATGACGGCAATGGAAATGATTATCCCGAATATCGTAAGCCAGCTTCTTATGCTTCTCTCCCTTATGGACTTTAAGCCCATCTTGAAATATCGGGGATTAATCAATTCCACCACACTGCCTTAAAATAAAAGGAAAAGAATTCCGCTTATTTGTGCCTTCTCTTTTTCCTGCGCCACCACACAAACAGCCCGACAATGACAACAACAGCAATTATGCCGTTCACTGTTGCGCCGTTGTCTGACGAAACAAGCCCCATTTTTGCCGCTTCTTCTTTTGTGTATAACTTGTGCTGTATGGAAAATGTCTCGTTGTAAAGCTTGTCGTATGCGTCCCTGTAGTATATCCTGAAAACAAGAGGCACCGTGCGTTTCTCTGTCGGATTCATGTAAATTGTGAACTGCCCCGTTTCGAAATCATCGCTGTCAAGGTTGCCAAGATATGTTTTTGTCGGCCCTATCACCTCATAATCCCCTGTCGGGACTATTTCAAGAACCACAAAATAAAGCGTCCCTTTCCCCACATTTGACACGCTGACAACAACCTTGCCTTTGCTTTCAGCCGTTACAATGTCGGTGCTTTCCAGATTCGCAAGATAGAGCGGCTTTGCAATTACCGGAATCCCGGCAACCGTGCTGTCTGAGTAGCTGTTTCCGAACTTGTCATAATATGTGAGTTCGATTGGTATTTGATGTACATCTATCGACGCATCTGCATCAACAAAGAACTTGAAGCTGACATATGCAGAGCTTTGTCCCTGTATCCTTTTTATGATTTTCTGGTTTGTCATATCAACCGGCATAAAATCAGTGTTTGTCGTATCAACTTTGACTTTGACATTCTCGATAAAACCTGTTCCCTTGTTGTCTATCTTAATCTTCATTGAAAATGCCTTTCCTATTTCAACCTCCTGTGGCTCGAGGATAACTTCGTCAATATCCGTAAGGCCCTGTCTTGATTGTATTCTTACAACCTCCGCAGACGTTGTTACAATAGCTTGTGGATCTCCTTTTTTCCAATATTTTATCTTCACGGTGTTGCTGTCGCCTTCAACAGCGTCATCGGCCACTCTAACTTTCCAATATATTATCGCACCGTCTGTAAGTGCCTGATAACCAGTGAGAGAGCCAAGGCTTTTCTGTGCTGTTTCGCTGGGATCAAGACTGAACGGATAACTGTAATCAAGCTCGAATACATATTCATCGCTTTTCCCTGCCTGATTGTCGACCTTCCATCTGAGTTCCACATAGTCGCCCGGGCTCACTGGGTCCGGTGATTGCCCCAGATAATTTATGCTTATTCGCGCTTCATCTGCAAATACCGGCTGAGCTGCAAACATAGATATAGCTACCAAAAATACAAATGTCATTACAATAACATTCCTCTTCATTGAAATCTCCTCCTTAATTTCGCCGTGTAATCTATAACGGTTCTCGCTTGTTCATTCTATATTAGCGAGCATACTTTCCTTCGCCATGTAATCTGTGACGGATGCCGCTTTGTTAGATGGATGCAAGCGGCCGATTTTATTTCCTGCGCCTTCCACCGTGACGGATGTATGTACGCATTCTGCGCAATGTGTGCACCTGGAGTGCAACCTCTTGAACTCACATGCAAGCGTTCGTTCAAGATATCTTGGCAACGCAAGTAAACGGCTTGTCAAGACCGCTTTATTAATCCTGTGTTAGCAGATTTTTTTCTTCCACATTCATGGCAAATGTGTTGTGTATGACCGCGAAGCGGTCTTTCTCTTTCATTTATCCCATTCATGCTTTATTGTGATTTCCTTTTCCAGCATCTTCAGAGCCTTTTTTCTGTCATCTTCTGAATTTGTGATCTCCTTTACGATCTTGCCATCTGAAAGGACAACAGTCCTTTCGGCAAGAAGGGCAAGGTCATGATCATGTGTGACAAGTATGATAGTTACGCCCTTTTCCTTGTTGAGACCGAAAAGAAAATCCATTATTTGTTTTCCTGTCTTACTGTCAAGATTCCCCGTAGGCTCGTCTGCTAGGATGACTTCGGGGTTGTTTGCAAGAGCCCTTGCAATTGCGACCCTCTGCCTCTGCCCTCCTGAAAGCTCTCCGGGTTTGTGCTCCTTCCTGTTTTCAAGCTGGACAAGCTTCAATACTTCATCGACCCTTTCCTTCATCTGCGATTCTGTCATTCCCTGGAATATGAGAGGGAGAATTACATTCTCATAGACAGTAAGAGTTGGCATGAGATTGAATGTCTGAAAGACAAAACCTATCTTTCTGCCCCTTACCTGCGCAAGTTCGCTTTCGGACATCTCTGCGATATCTTCCCCGTCAAGATATACATGACCCGATGTTGGCGTGTCTATACAGCCTATCTGGTTTACGAGTGTTGATTTTCCTGATCCGGACTTCCCGACAACTGCCAGAAATTCCCCTCTTTTAACCTTGAGGGAGACG
>JAADIF010000066.1 GCA_013151465.1 Microcaldota archaeon
GAAAACGTATGAATGTATTGGAAAAAATGAAACAGACAGAAAGAATTGATGTATGTTATGTCGTGTACCCTCCCACCGTCATGAAGGACCCCTCCACAGGGAAATTAAACGGGCATATGATAGACACATTGGAGGCCATACTTAAACCGATAAATGTAAAACCTGTTTATCACGAACAGGCATGGGGAACAGCCGTATTGGGCTTGAAAAGCGGAATATGTGACATCGTGGCATCTGCTTTCTTTATAAAAATACCAAGAGCGTATTCAGTAGCGTTCACAAAGCCCCTCTTCTATGTAGGCGATGCTGCATTAGTTAGAAAAAATGATAACAGGTTTTCTTCAATCTGGGATGCAGACAAAAAAGGTGTTGTGGTGGCGGTCGCCAATGGGGAATCTGGACATGAATTTGTAAAGGAGAATTTCAAAAAAGCTGACATAAGGGCAATCGATGTGGAAGGCGGGGACCTTTCCAGAGTGTATCTAGAGGTCTCTTCAGGAAGGGCGGATATAGCGATAACTGACGCATGGAACATAAAGCTTTATTCTGAAAAGCACGATGATGTCAAGCCGCTTTTCATTGAAAAGCCGTTCAATATGAATCCGGTTGCATGGGCCGTCCGCCAGGACGAAACCGAATTCATGAGGTTCATAGAAAACTCTTTGAATGCATTAGAAGCGAATGGCAAACTAAAGGAATTTGAAAAAAGATATGATGCGCATTGGCTGCACGAAACAAAGACATACAACGTCGAGTGATTTTATGTATTCTTTTAATTTCCTTTTTATTTTCTCTTATTGGCATGTGTTTTTAGCAGGTCTAATTGTCACGCTTTTGCTGGCGTTGTCGACATTTGCATGTGCTTTCGTTATAGCAATAGCATTAGTCGTGATTAAAAAAAGCGGCAACATGATTCTTGGAAAAATCGCCGATATTTATTCATTCGTTTTCAAGTCAATACCTGCATTGGTAATGATAATCTGGATATACTATGCATTGCCGCTTTTTCTGAATGTCGCGCTTTCGCCATTTGTGGCGGCTTTGGTGGCCCTCTCATTAAATCTTTCCCCTTTTGTTTCGGAATCCATTATCTCTGGCATCAATGCCATCCCAAAGGGGCAATATGAAAGCGCATTGCTTCTCGGGATGAATAAAATTCAGGCGATGAGATTTGTTGTGTTTCCTCAGGTATTGAAAAACATAATGCCGGATCTCATGGGGTGGTTCGTGACAGAACTGAAATTCACATCGCTCGCAAGCATAATAGGCCTCAATGAACTTCTTCATGTTTCAAATATTATAATCAGTCACACATTTCTCCCTTTTGAGGTTTACACAATGCTTGCGCTCATTTACCTGTTGTTTGTAGGCGCAATTGAGATTGCAGTCAAGAGAAGCAAAAGGATAAACTACAAGGTGTTGATATGAGTTCCGATATTATTGAAATAAAAAACATTTCGAAAAGTTTTGGCAATTTAACGGTTTTCCGCAACCTTTCGGTAAGCATAAAGAGGGATGAAAAGATATTAATAACGGGCCCCAACGGCAGCGGAAAAACGACATTGCTTCGCTGCATTGCCGCGTTGGAAAGGGTAGATAACGGCAAGATTATAGTTGACGGGTTCAAAATTAATCCTTATGATTCTTGGAATAATGTAGAAAAGTTTATGAAAAAACAAAAAATCGGTTTTGTTTTCCAAGAAATACAATTGTGGCCTCATTTTACAGCACTGGAAAATCTGACAAAACCCTTTATTGTTGCAAAGGGCATTTCCAAAAACACGGCAAATAAAATGGCTGAAGAGATTCTAACAATTTTTGGTCTCGATGGGAAAAAATATCAATATCCAGATTTTTTATCGGGCGGGCAGAAAAGAAGGTTGTTCATAGCGAGGGCCTTGATTATGGATCCGGAAATACTCATTTTAGATGAGATAACAGCCAATCTTGACATCGAATTGAAAAGAGAGATATTTTCCATAATAAGGAAATTAATGAAGAATAAAACTGTTATCATAGTGACTCATGATATGAGCAATATCCCAGAATTTATTGATAAAATTTATCGTCTTGAAAAAGGAAGATTAATCTCATTACATTAACTAGCCATCGGCACCCTAAAGTCATAAAGTTAACATAACATTATAGAAACGGTTTGTTCCCTCTGTAGGCATCTCGACAGTTTCTGAATACTATCATTTATAAACTTTCCCCTTCAATTATCTTCTATGTTCATAAGCACCACGACGACGGGAACGCAGACGACATCCTGTTAGTCGTTGAAAGGTGCTCCGGGGCTTTTTTTGTCTTGTATTTTAGCGCCCCAGACATAAGAAGAACGGATAGACCGCTTCGCGGTCGGACACAACTCAAATTCAAAGGCAAGTGGAAGGAGGACGGAAGATTGCTAGCGCAATCGGACACAGCACAATTTCAAATACATGTGGAAGAAATAAAAACCGGCCGCTTACATCCATTGAACAAAGCGGCATCCGTCACGGATTGCAAGGCGAGGGAAAGTATGCTCGCTACCACGGTTTGAAACAAGCGAGAACCGTCACAGATTACAAGGCGAGGAAAAGGGAAGATTGCTAACACAATCGGACACAGCGCATTTACCAATGAAAAGTGGAATAAATAAAATGTCTGCTACCACAGGATGAAAAAAGCGGTCTTGGCAAGCTGTTTACCTGCGTTGCCAAGATATTGCGCAGAATGCGCACATATCTCCGCTACCAATTACAAGGCGAAATTAAGGAGGGATAAGATGAAGATATTGATGCTGCACGCAGATCACATTGAATGGGAGCCGAAAAAGAAGGCGATAAAATCTGCCGAGGAGACAGAAAAGAAGGTTTACAGGGTCGAAGAGGCGCTTGTTGTTTTCTCTGCGGTCGAGAAGGTCGATGAGCAAAACCCGGAAAACGTCATAGAAAAAACAGCGGAGAACGTCAAGAAGAATCTTGAGCAGCTCAAGGTCGAAAAGGTTGTCGTTTATCCGTATGCGCACCTTTCACCTGACCTCTCAAACCCGCAGGTTGCCCTTAAGGTGCTAAAGGGCCTTGAGGAAAAGCTTAAGGCGGACGGCCTTGACGTCTGGAGGGCGCCGTTTGGCTGGTACAAGGCCTTTGAGATTAAGTGCAAAGGCCATCCGCTCTCAGAACTCAGCAGGGAGATACTGCCTGAAGGCGTCGAAAAGGTCAGCAAGGCAACCGTCTCGGTTGACGAGGAATACGACCCGAAAAAGCTTCTTCGGGAGATATCAAAATCCAAGCTTGACAGGGAAAACCTGAAGGAGAACGACCACAGGATACTGGGGCAGCGCCTTGACCTTTTCAGCTTCAACGAGGTTGCCCCCGGAATGGTGTTCTGGCATCACAAGGGGCTTATCATATACAACGAGCTTGTGGACTTCTGGCGGCAGGAGCACAGGAAGGCGGGCTATCAGGAGATATCAACCCCCATGATTCTTGACAGGAAGCTCTGGCAGATTTCAGGTCACTGGGAAAAGTACAAGGAGAACATATTTCTCACAAAATACGAGGATCGGGCTTTTGCGGTAAAGCCGATGAACTGCCCGGGCGGAATGCTTGTTTTCAAGGCAAAAAGCAAGTCATACAGGGACCTTCCGCTGAGGGTGGGGGAGCTTGGAATCGTCCACAGGCAGGAGCTTTCCGGAGTGCTTACCGGCCTTTTCCGCGTCATAAAGTTCACGCAGGATGACGCGCACATCTTCTGCACAGAGGAGCAGCTTGAGGATGAGATTGTAGCGATAATGGACCTTGTGGACAGGTTCTACAGGAAGTTCGGATTCACCTATCACGTGGAGCTTTCCACCCGCCCTGAAAAGAGGATAGGCGATGAAAAGATTTGGGACAAGGCGGAAAAGGCGCTTGAGGACGTCCTGAAAAAGAAGAATATGAACTACAAGATAAACGAGGGCGATGGCGCATTCTACGGGCCCAAGATTGATTTCCATATAAAGGACTCGATGGGAAGGACATGGCAGTGCGCAACAATCCAGCTTGACTTTGCAATGCCTGAAAGGTTTGAGCTTGAATACACGGGCGAGGACAACATGCCTCACCGCCCCGTGATGCTTCATCGGGTAATCTACGGCTCGCTTGAGCGCTTCATAGGGATACTCCTTGAGCACCTGAGTGGAAACCTTCCCGTATGGCTTTCTCCCGTGCAGGTGAGGGTGCTTTCGTTTACCGAAAAAAACAGGGAGAGTGCAGAGGCATTCTACAGGCGCCTCGAGGAGAGGGGAATTCGCGCAGAGCTTGACGCAAGCGACAACACGGTCGAATACAAGGTGCGCGACGCCGAGCTTCAGAAGATACCATACATAGTCGTCATAGGAAACAAGGAAGAAGAAGCAGGAACAATTGCCGTAAGGAGCAGGGGGAAGAAGGGCGTCGAGTACGGGGTAAGCCCCGACAAGTTCATTGAAAATGTCCTCTCCGAGATAAAGGAGAGGAAATAATCTATTTCCTAAATCCTCTTCCTCCATATTTTATTATCTTTTTCGCATAATGGTTTACAGGTACAGTTCCTTTGATGTAGAACTGCTTTTCCCCGTTAAAAACCCTTCCTCCAATTGCTCCGTTAAAATATTTTCCTTTCCCTGATAATTCCATCCCATATTTGGAGTTTCCCAATTTATTAGGATCAATCCTTGCAAATCCATTCAGTGCAAAGCAATCGTTCAAAGCCATTTTGACGTTGGCTATAAATTCATCGTTTGGTTTTTCTTTCCCGAATCCATAAGTTATCGGAAGATATGAGAGACTTAGTGCGAACGGCCCTCTTTTGTATCTAGCATTAAGTCCCGCCCGAACCACTCCGAAAGGGTTCTTTCCCTTGAAATCCACGTAGTCCCCGACAATTTCAGGTCCGAAAGGGCAGTCTGTTCTTAATCTTATCATTGACTGAAGATTGCCTGGATCAAAACCTGGTCCAAAGCCCTTCTGCGTAAAGGATATGACCTTTACCGGGCCGGCATCTCCTTTGGCGAGTATATCGCCGTTCACAACTAATCTATTTTTGCTTCTTCCTAAAATTACATTCGGATCCATCACACGAACAACTGCAGCCTGCGATTTTGCAAACTCCTTCGCAGCAATCTGAGCCGTCGTATCTGCTGGAGGCGTTCCGTCCATCATAAATCACCTTAAATTTCACTTCTATGTGATGATTAATTTTATGCGTTATTAATATTATCCCCACCTTAAGAGGGAGTAAAATAAAAATTCATGAAACTAATAATACACCATGGGTGAAATGCATGCAGAAATCGAGTCCGCCCTCTCTGAGATAGGGTTGACAGCATCCGAGATAAGAGTGTATATGGCACTACTGGAGCTAGGACCTGCAACAACAGGCCCGATTGTGTCGCGCTCGGGGACGGCTGATTCAAAGATATACGTTGTTCTTGACAAGCTCATCAGGAAGGGGATGGCAAGCGGCTTTGTACAGGGAGGCGTCCGACATTTCAAGGCGGCGCCTCCATCCCAGATTCTCAGCTTCATCGATGATAAGAAAAGGGAACTGGAGCACCAGAAGGATGATATCAAAAGTATTATGCCTGCACTAAAGCATCTTTTTGAGAAAAGCGCACCTGATAATGAGGCGGTTGTCTTTCGGGGACCAAAAGGCGTCAAGGCATCGTTTGATGATGTCGTCGATACGCTTGAAGCAGGAGAGACTGTATGCATAATGGGCGTTCACGCGTTCGGAGAGCATTTCAAGCGGCTCGGAATAAATTTCCACCGCAAGCGGGCAATGAAGGGGATTGATGTAAGGTTTCTGATGAACCGCAATGCGACACATATCGCTGATGAGTTCCTAAAATATCAGCCTGCATCAGTCCGCCTCATGGACGAGAGCATATTCACTCTTGCTATATTTCTGATATACAAAGATAAGGTCATAATCAG
>JAADIF010000068.1 GCA_013151465.1 Microcaldota archaeon
AATATCGGAAGGAATGACTGTTCCTGTGAGGATTCTCATCAGAAATATCACATTGATTGAATCTATTTTTACCCCAACATAAAATTTTAAATCGTCCGATATTGAAGATTCTATGGCATTCCATTTTTTTGCAAGGGCTTTTTCTATCGAAATTTCTATAGGAATTACAGTTTGTTGCTTTTCGTATGTTTCCATCGACGACTCTATTGCTTCTTTAAGCCATTTTTCCCTGAGATTATCCTTGAAACTCTTGACAGAACGTGAAGAGGTGAGCGCATCGATATATTCTTCAGTCCATCTGCACGGTGCGAGCATTTCTTTTATTCTGCCGGATTCCGCTCCGGAATGCAGCATCCTCAATATTATTTCTGCATTTTCAGCCTCTATGTTTCCCATGACAAGCTTCTCAATCACTTGACTATCCTTCTCAGGAATAAAGGAAACGACTTCATCATATACTCTCATAAAATGATTCATTATACCTTTCCACAATTCATCGATATCTATTATCTTTCCTCTGACATGCTTTATGTCGCTTTCATAATCAGTTCCTTCCAGGAAAACCACTAATTCATCGACACTCTTAAATCTGGCAAGATCCTCCATCTGTTTTTTTGTGAGGAGCTTATAGCTCTTTCCGCTGACAACACCATACGCGTATGAATAATCTCCATCGTCGCTTTTCAACATCCCTGCACCTCGCCGATTTAACAATGTCAGGCCAGATGGCCGGGATCAGAAGACCCCGACCGATATTAAGGCCATTATTGCTATTACGAAACCAAACAAAGCCGCTATCTCAGGCATGACGACAAATATAAGCACTTTACCTTTTATTGCAGCATTTTTTGCCGCCGCTCCTATAGATGACGCGGCAACTTTACCCTGGTTTATTGCAGAAATTCCTGTGAGCCCGACAGCCATGCCTGCAAAGAGTGATATCATGCCCTTCTCTACAGTAAGGCCGCCGTTCATTATGCCCAGTATGATTAGTATTCCGACAATAAACCCGTATATTACCTGCGTCTGCGGCATTGCCTGAAGGATAAGCGAGCTGCTGAAGTTTTCTTCATTTTCACCGGTTGCACCGGCTGCAGCGTTACCTGCTATTTCAAGTCCCTTTGCCGAACTTACACCGGCAACTATTATTGCTATAGCAGATCCTATTATCCCAAGCACGTTCCCGCTAAGCAGGCCAAACAAAACCTCTTCTCCTGCCATTTATTCACCTCGCTTTGATATCTCCAAAATCGTGTCCTTTTATTTTAGTATGGATTCTCATTTCCCTGAACGGTTTAAATTCTCTTCCGCCTCCAGAATAGTATGTTCCAAAATGTTCAACGTATTGAAGACGAAGCGAATGCACAAAGGCACCCAAGCTATTGATAAGTATATTTATCAGATGGCCAAAGATGAACACTATGGCCGCTATCACTATTCCTACATAAGGTATCTGATATACCATGCCCGCAAGGAAGTTGAAGCTCATCGCTATCCCCGCAGTCGTAAGCCCCATCGCAAGAAGACGCGCATATGAAAGCGTGTTTCCGACAAGGCCTATAAGGTCTATGAAAGCCATGAATCCTAAGCCCTTTATCAGCATCAAGAGCCCGATGATGGCGGCCGCTGCTCCGCCGTAAAGTGCCATCTCGGGAAGCATCCCGAATTTGCCCATCGCCGCAACTGCAATTCCGCCGACAAGAATATACCATGGCACATGCTCAAAAAGGGCGTCCTTTAACATACCTCTCCTTTTCTTGTCATATATGCCAAGGAAATGCCCGAACATTATATGGACAAAGCCCATTGCACATGCCACAAGAAGAACCGACATAGCGTTGCTGCCATACATCGGATCGAGCCAAAGTGCGAGTTGGTTGGGTATTATCCCCATAAGGTATTTTGCGACAAAGTCCCCAAGATAGCTACCGGTAAGAACGCCGAAAAAGACAGCCGCAATTCCGGTTCCCATCATTATGAATCCTGCAGACTTTGCATTATCTGACCGCTTTCCCATCGTTTTCTCTGTTACAAGACCCGCGATCATGAGAACTATTCCATAAATTGCATCGGTTAACATAAGGCCAAAGAAGAGACAGAATGTCGGCATTATGAAAAATGTCGGATCTATCTCGTTATACCGTGGCAGAGCAAACATCTTTGTAAGCCCTTCAAATGGCTTGGCAATCCTGCTGTTTTCGAGCAGTATCGGCGCCTCTTCAAGATCCGTTTTCTTTTCGATGACGCAGCTGTTTTTTGTTATTTTCTTTATGATTTTCTCGATCTCATCGACCCTTTTCTGCGGAACCCACAAACGCATCACAAGTGTTCTTTTTGTCTTTGCACAGCTTATGAAGACTTCGCTTTTCTCAAGTTCGAGTTTGAGAAGCTCCTCTGCAACGAGCATATCCTTGTACAAGTCCTTATAAATCCTCATAAGTTTGTCTTTCTTTTCCTTTTTCTCTCTTTTGATGTCTTCCAAGTCAGCGCGCATTCCTGCTATTATATTTTTAATTTTTCCTTCGCCATCGATTTTAATGCGTTCGATATTGAACTCCCTTGCAAGAGACTCAAGTTTCTCCCTGTTTTCCCTTGATGTGGATAACGTCACTATAACCTTGTTGTTGCGCGGGCTTTCATCGATGAAAAAATCGCCTTTCAGCGCCTTCTTTAGCTTTGCCTTGAATTTATCCAATGATGCCACGCTGAAAGCGCCCATCATAGAATAGGTATATCTCGATTCTCCAAGATTCTCAATTTTCTCTTCGATGTCATCAAAGATTGCATACGATCTCAGCTTTTCTTCGTTTGATGATATGCGACCATCTAATGACTGGATATCTTTTGACAATGTCTCTATGTCATTCTCATGATCATCAAGAATTCTTGCTGCGTTCTTTATGATTTCCTCATAACTCATTTCCTTTATTTCTACCCTTTCAGTGTAGTCGACTCCGAGCATGTCTGCAAGTATGTTCTTTTCTGTTCTGGGTTCAAAAACTGACAGGACGTCTATGACCTTTCTCAATCTGAGAATCAGATTTGAGATGATAGCCGCACGGTCAAGCGGTTCATCCCTTTCCAATGCAAATTTTTCTATGGATTTATCTCCGAAATATTCTATCTGAGCAATGCCTTTTCTATGAAGGATATCGGCAAGCTCTGCTTTCTTATCTTGTTCTACTATGCAATCCATTCTGCACATTCTTGCTGGGCGGAACATAGCAATCATTTCTTGAATTCTTCTATGATCATATCAACTGCTTCGTCTTCGTTTTTTCTGGCAGCAGCAGAAATCGATTTGACTTCTGTCTTGGCTTCTTTTATTATCTTCTTGCTATCTGCATTGGCTTCGTTTTCGGCTTTCTTTATTAGCATATCGACTTCTTTTTTTGCTTTCTTCATATATTCATCTATTATTTTTTCCTTTTCCGACCTGGCAGCACCGACGCGCTTTTCGGCTTCGATGCGTGCCTTCTCCACTTTCTTTTCTGTCTTCTTTTCGACATCCTTTATTGATTCAAGCCCTCTCATTCATACACCCATCACAGATTAGAGAATAAAATCATATATAGAGGTCAATCTATTTATATCCTACGCATTGTTTCAGATATGCGATAATGCCTGTCAGCTTCCTGCACTTTTGCAGGATTTTCCTGATATTTTATATAATTGAAATATCAAGAAACTACTTCATCATTTTCATCACGGTCTCATATATCACAAAAGAGACCAGCACTGAAAACACAAGAGATGCTGCAGTTCCGGCAAGAAGTCCCATTATCCTGTAAGTATAATAAACCGATGATGTATATGCGACCACGCTCACGCCTCCGAGTAGTGATGATTTCATAAGGGCTGCCGAAAAGGAAGCGCCGTGAATACCATATGATATAGCAAGGGTCGATATGAAGACAGCTGGAAACATCGCAAAGATGCCGCCTATCACAGGGCCTCCAAATCTTGCGAGGATAACACCTGACATCATTATAAACCCGGCAGCTATGCCTCTCATTGCCAACGTTGTTGGGGTGTATTTTATTTTAATCGATTCTTTCGAGGATATTTTAAGCCGTTTCTCTATGAAAGTATACGACATGCCAAGCACGATGATGTATATCAGCAACGATGGCACGAATGCGTCAAAACCGCTTATGACAACTGCCGCTGAAAGGCCAATCCATGTCAGAAGCGACGCTACCAAGGCTACAGAAAATCCCTTTTTGAGAAGATCTATATACATAAGAAGAAAGATGCACGTTATGCCTCCTATCAATGGTGTTATCGATGCCGCCTCAGATGCCACATGTGATGATTGTGACCATCCTATGAAGAATAATGTAACTATTGATGTCGACGGAAGCCCAGCGATTATGCCTCCTTTCTTTGTTCCGTATTTTTCACCGACTACCGTCGCCATGATAACGATTATGCTTCCGGCAACAAATGATAACAACGCCTTTACAAGGAAAAGATCATTCAACATCAAAACGACCTATCCATAAAGATATTTTGCAACCTTTTCAAGCATCTTAAAACCATGAACTTCGCTCTCAAAGAGCGGAACTTCTTTTATTTCATATTTTCCGAATATTTCATGTATCTTATTCAGCTGTTTCTGTTGGCTTCCCCTTCTTGCGGTGCAGAACTTACATGACGGATTTTCTGGAACAAGCTGATTGACTATGATAGTCTTTACCGGAATATTATATTCTTTCAATACTTCAAGGGACCGCTGAGATTCATAAATGCTCATCTCTTCTGCGATAGTCACGATATTATAGCTTGTCCTTTCAGGATTCGTAAGGAGCGCCCTTGCTTGCAGAAGGCGCTCTTTCATTACCTCCAGCTGGTCCGCATCAATCTTTGGCTTGTCACCGCTGTCGCCAAACGGCAGGAATTTCTTGAACATGTCTATTGCACCTGAGAATTTCATCTTCAGCGTTATCATTTTTCCAAGCCATGTATCAAGAACATCCGGAAGTGAAAGAAGGCGAAGAGTATGACCTGTCGGAGCGGTATCAAAGACAATAGCATCATATTCATTTGAATTCATGAATTGCATTATCTTATCCAAAGATGCCATTTCATCTATTCCGGGAGTCATTCCCGCTATGTCGAACGCATCTCCAAGACCAAGGTTGCTCAGCATCTCCATACCTTCAACATTCGTTGAGAATTTTTCCTTATACTCCTCCATCGTTTTCTTGGGATCTATCTCGATCGCATAAAGGTTTTTTCTGAGCTCCTTTATCTCTCCGCCGATCTTTATCTCGAAGGAATCTGACAACGAATGGGCAGGATCTGTTGAAAGAATCAGTGTTTTCTTTCCGCCCTTGGCAAAATGAAGAGCGGTTGCAGAGGAGCATGAGCTTTTTCCTACGCCGCCCTTCCCCGAAAAAAAGTAAAACTGCGTTCTTCTTTCTTTTCCTTTTATCTTATTTTTCATTTCAGAGAGTTTCCCAAGCATAAATTATCACTTCCTCAACGGATCCAAATTCATAGAGTAAATATGTATTTTCCCTGTTTTATGCTTTTTGTATCGCATCTGCAAATCTTTAAATCGGAAAGGGGGTAAATTATCTTATATGATTCTGGAATATGAATTATTGATAAGATTGATAGTGTCGACCTCTCTTGGTGCTTTAATAGGTCTTGAAAGGGAAACCGCACACCAACCGGCAGGATTGAGGACACATATGATGATATCCCTTTCTGCATGTCTGATTACGATAACATCATTATACTATTTCGATTTTGCGAATGCTGACGTTTCCAGGATAGCTGCCGGCGTTGTCATGGGTATCGGCTTCATTGGCGCGGGCGCCATAATGAACAGAAAAAATGATGTAAAAGGACTTACCACTGCA
>JAADIF010000056.1 GCA_013151465.1 Microcaldota archaeon
GGTATGCCTTCCATAAGCTCTGAAATTTTTTTGGCTTTCTTGGGATCCCCGTGAAGATCCTCATCCGGTGTTGTGTTTTCTATTCTTTTGAGAAACTTTATCTCTCTGCTTTGTGTATCGATCTCGTACACCATATAGAATTTCGCATCGCCAAAATGCTCATTCGTAAAGCTTGTTCCGTCGTCAGTTCCGCATGCAAGCTTAATTTTCATCTGAATTCACCTCGTAAGATTTTTCTCCTGCTCTTATTTCTGTTTTGAGCCAATTTTCAGGCGGTATGAAAGGGCAAACATAATTTTCGCTGTAAGCGCACCACGGATTATAAGCCAGGTTAAAATCGAGAATATATTCCCCCTTCTCTGTTTTTGTGCTTTCATGAATATCGATATACCGGCCGGCGCCATACGTTTCCTTGCCGTTCGTCTCATCCTTGAAAGGCACCCAGAGAGTGTCATCTTCGCTATCAGCCTTGAATGCCTGAAGCACGAATTCTTTGCCGCTTATCACGAACCTGAACTCGCCCCATATGAGATACTCCCTCATATTTTCCCCCGTGTCCTGAATGCGTATTTTCTTCTTTTCTTTATGTTCGTGCAGTTTCAGGACAAAACGAAGCGACGGCTCGACAGGATAATATATGAGGCCTGAAAATTTCTCCCTTTCTTCAAACGGTATCGGGGAGTCGGGGGCATGTTTGAAGAAATAATCTTTTTCTTTTCTCTGCTCGTTGATTTTGTTTTTATAATCTTCATTGCCTTCTTCCATCTGAATCACCTTATAGCCACGACCTTCTGCGCCTTCCGCCACCCCTTCCGCGGCCGTTTCCCATGCCGCGGTGTCTGCCAAAATGCATATTGCCTGTAAATTGGGGACTTGTATCAATAGATTCTTTGCCATTTTCCAGCTTTATTGCCCCTCGCGGACATGATCTTGCCGCCTGTTCAATACATCCTGCCTTTTCATCCTTTATACGGGCTTTCCCGCCTCTTATCTCGAATCCATCAGGGCAGACCCTTTGGCAGATGCCGCATCCTATACAAAAGCTTTCATCAACTTTCATATGCATCATCCCTTTGCCAGAATTCCTTTTGTATAATTATATGCCACAAATATCCATGCAACCATCAAAATGACATACAAGATAATTTCTATTGCGGTGAAAAATTCCGCTGCAAAACCAAGAGCTGCCATTTTTCCAGTGGCAAGTGTGAACGCGCCAAGGGGGAAGATGAATGCCCACCAGAGTTCAGAGAACGGTATATTTTTATGCTCTTTCATTATCCTGAAATAAAGGGCAATAAGCCCTATAACAACCCATAACCCGTATCCAAAGATTATGACAGAATAAATCCTGCTGATGCCAGCAAAGACCGTGCCAATGTTCATGATATCATATTCTAGCATCAGCTTTGCTGTGGAGAGCATGGCCAGTATGGAAACGCCGACAGGTGCAAGGACTATCGTGAATGTCGGCGCAATCTTGCTTGCTGAAAGTGGGTGGAATTTGCTTCTGTAATAAACAAGCGATAATGTCAGCAGATATAGCATGAAGGCAGGACCCATTATGAGCAGATTCAGCATAGTCATAGCATGTGGCATGAAAGATGTTTTTAAAGATAGAACAGCACCTGCGTTAATGAGGACAAAAAGCCCTACCGGCGGTATGAACCAGGTTCCTGTAACATCTTCCGGCTTCATCCTGAACTTGATGCTTATCGGTACAGCCACAATAAAAATGGCTGAAAATATCAGGCTTATAGCCCAGAACAGCGTGCCCATCAAGGCATTATATCCGTCTAAATACGGCAGCCCAACATTTATGAACAATATAGAAATTAATGCCGATGCTATCGGCATGGCTGAATACATCCCGGATTTTAGCGGGCTTTTGAGGTTATTCGACAGATTATTCCAACCTTTTAAATGAATCAGGAATTTTGCCAGGTGGTATAAGAATACGGATATTATGATTATCTCCAATCCGTACACAAAAACATCAGCCAAGAAATTGTTAAATATCGATTTTGTCGCAAGCGCAACTGCAGAAGTTCCCATCAGCGCTACGAAAACTGCCAAATTCAAATCCTGCAACTTCTTCTCTGATGTCATTTCCATCACCGCGAAATTTCAAGCGTATTGGTGTTCAGTCACCACAGTCCTCAGTCAAATCTTCCATGGCTGAGAGATTCCCGACGGCATCGCCTACCGTTTCAAATCGTCCCGTCTTGAGATTTACCCCCTTTTCACGAAAGAGTTTTAGTGCCCTTGATCCTATGCCTTTTGCAAAGACAGTGAACAAGCGCTCAGTTTCTAATATCTGATCCACAGGGGATTTTTCCGGGTTGCTATGGTCCAGCGCGTTTGGAATTATTTTCAGTTCCTTTGTTTTTGTATCATATATTCCGAAAAATGGCGCATGCCCAAAATGCTCCGATATATGTGATCCCATTCCGTTGTTATCCAGCAGGGGGAATAATATCTTTTCATTCCCGGAACTGACATTTTCTGTTGCATGAGCAGGTGCGGTTTCCCCTGTTATAGGTTTCAGTTTCCCTGAAGAGAAATCTCGTAATGCATCTCTGATGCTGCCGCTCGCCTGATATATGCGCAATGGCAACTGCCCAAGAATATTTGCAGCGTTTGGTCCCAGGTTTCCGGTAATTAAGACTTCAGGTCCTGCATTTCCTATTTGCTGGGCTGCCTGCGTTCCAGCGCCATGGCTTTGGGAGGCACCTATGTTCTCGATTGCCTCCCATTTTCTTATTTCACCATTCTCAACATCTACCACAATAAAATATTTGCATCTTCCAAACCTCTGGTCTACATTTCCTTCAATCGAATCCGTTCCAGAGGTTATAGCAATTTTCATTTAATCACCTTGTTCAGCCTTATGCCCTCGTCATCATGGCACCGCATTTAGGGCATTTTGTCTGATTGCAAGGAACACCTCTCCCATGTTCCATCTCATAGCCGCATTCGGGGCATTTGCATTTCCCGCCAGGCC
This sequence comes from Microcaldota archaeon, assembly GCA_013151465.1. GTDB lineage: Archaea > Aenigmatarchaeota > Aenigmatarchaeia > QMZP01 > QMZT01 > JAADIF01. The sequence continues at coordinate 3,005 of JAADIF010000056.1, forward strand.
CTCCTGCAAGCGGGCCTTCCATCCTGCCTGCTCCGCCTCCTTGGCCTCTTCCTAATCCTCTACCAGTCCCGGCACCCATGCCTGCCGGCCCTGTTTCATCTCCTCGTGGCATAGTGTACGCACCTCCATATATCCTTATGGCCTTCCCGTTAAAAAGCGCATCTGCAACCTTTCTTCTTGCCCTTTTGAGCATTCTCTGAAAAGTCGATTGGTGTATATCCATCCTTTTTGCAGCATCTTCCTGAGTTGCGCCTTCGATGTCAGCCAATCGCAGTGCTTCCATCTCTTCAACTGCCAATACAACCTCGTCGAGCTCATTCAACGGGACTGTCCTTGGTTTGAAATAAGTCGCAGTTGGCTTCTTTTCGATTATTCTTATTTTTTGAGGCCTTACCATAGTTATGCATTATAATGCATAATATATAAAGTCGAAGGTTTTATGGAAAATGAAATATTAAAAAAACAGAAATGGGCCCGGAGGGATTCGAACCCCCGACACCCGGATATCTTTCCATTTGCTTATCATTCGCCATATTATAGGCGTCAACAAACTTTCCTGGTTAAAAGTTTCACCATGCGAGCCAAAAGCTTGCAATATCCCGGTGCTCTAATTGCCTTGGCATAGCCACTAATCTTTTGAACAGCACACCGTTCAAGGTTCATATGCGATTGTAGTTTGACGCATATGAAATATGCGTCTTTCCGATTGGCGGCTTCGCCGCCAGGCTGAGCTACGGGCCCATTCAATAGATAACATTATTGGTGCAAATATATAAAAATATGAGAAATTGAAGCCGTGTTTTCATCTCTTTTGATAGTAGCGGTTTGTGAGATGGATTGCCTTCAGCAAATCCCAATATATCGTTTTTCCAATCTGTTTTATTTCGCCCACTTTTATCGTCTCTTCCCATCTTCCGGCATCAATCATACCTGTAACAAAACTGAATTGACCCTTAATCCAGCCAGATTCATGGTTGCTTTTGCCGTCGGGAGTTGCTCTTGGTATGATACCATTTCCTCTTTCGCAGACACCCTTTGCTTTTCTTCTATCGTACTCATTTGCAAGATAACTTACATCTTCATATGTAAGTTCAAAATATTTTTTCCTTTCTTTATATGGCATTCCAATCAGCTAAATCGTTCTTCTAACTTATTCATCACATAGTCATAAAAATCCGATGGTATACTTATACCATCCTTGGCAACGCAGCGATTGTTAAAAGTAGGCCCCAATCTGTACCCAGGGCTCTTCTTCCATATATCTTTAAGCGGCTCTTTTCTCACATCTGATGCAACAAGCATGTCATTTGTATCCCTTCCGGTGCAGAGAAAGACCTGACCGTCCTTTTTGATGAACATGCCGGTGTTCGCTGTGCTGCATGGCGTTGTTCCTATGTACGAGGAGATGCCTTCCTTTCTGACCTGTTCAAACGTCATTATGCCGTTTTCGATAAGATATGAATAAACATTGACAGCGACTTCTTTTAGTTTTTTCTGATAAATTTTCATCTGCGATATTTTTATGAGATTCTCCCCTTTGCCGCTTATCATTGTAGGGCATATCCTCACAGGAAGATTTCTTACGGTGCCCCATTTGAACATCTCAAAGACCTCATCGATGTTATCGAGAAGGACAGGGTTTGTCTGAAGCGTGAGGCGCTGGTTTGGCCATTTGTTCAGGCCCAATCTTACAAATCTTTCGATTGCTCTTGTGCGTGCCATTATATAGTCCTTTGACTGGCTTGCTGTTGTTGCATTTGCCTTTTCCCGATCTGTCGTGCGATAGTCAATCAGGATGTTCACATTCTCATACAATGCAACCCTCTTGCACAGTTCTTCTGACGTGATTCCATGGATTCTCAAAGAAAGCTCGTCATCGCCAAGCTCTGCGCCTTTTGTGAATATGCCAAAAGTGATGCCCTTGTCCCTGAAGTAATCGAGTATCTTGAACATGTCCGGGTTTGAGAAAAATTCTCCCGGTCCAAGGAATCTTACTGTCTTTAGGCCGAGGGGGAGGGCCTGCTCTATTATATCATTTATTTCATCCCATGTGAGAAGCGGGTTTTCCACGTGCGACTTCTCAAAGCATCCGGGGCAGTTGTTCGGGCATACCATCCCGTAAAACCTGTTCGCCCTTTCCGTAAGCTCTTCCCTTTTTCCCTTGTTCACGATTTTTGTATATTTTTCCGGAGGGATTGTTATGTCAAGCGTAAGAAGCTTGCGAGTCCCGTCCGGAAGGCGCTCCCTTATCTCCTCTTCGGTAAATCTCCAGCCGTCTGTACTCATCGTATATCCTTCGGGGAACTTGTCTGTAAATTGAATTGAAACATCCGGAATTATCCTCATGAAATCTCACCTCTCATTTCACAACCACGATGTGGTTATTCTTGGTTAACAATAATCATATCATCCATAATAATGAAATCAGTAAAAATTGACCGAAAATGATAAAAATACAATAGATAATATAATAAATGGTAAGATATGAAAGATAATATTGTGAAATTGGATAACATAGATCGCAAGATTCTCTTTGAGCTTGACAAAAACTGCAGAATAAACACAGCGAAGTTGGGGAGAATTGTAAGAAAATCCCGCGAGGCGGTAAAATATCGTATCAGGCGGCTTGTTGAAAAAGGAGTTATAACGGCTTTTACCATTTCGTTGAATCCGAACAAGCTGTGAAAGAGCTTGTATAAGATATACCTTAAGCTCGAGAACATCCCGCAAAAGAAAGAGGAATTTTTGTCATATCTAAGAAACGAGCCAGATATCTACTGGATAGGGGAATGCGACGGCCAGTGGGACCTGATATTTGCTTTCTATGCAGGAAGCGATGTAGAATTCAA
>JAADIF010000032.1 GCA_013151465.1 Microcaldota archaeon
AGTATAGATTCTATACATTTCTTGATGGTTTTTTCTGAATTATATGTCGGGACGACGAATGAAATTACCATATGCAATCACAATTATACTTTGCTCATCATAATAGATATAATGGAAATTATTTTCTTATTAGATTTGCGAATAATGATATAAATGAAGGAGGAATCATTCTTTTATTTCCTTTTTCAGAAATTTGATAATCCATCTCAGATTTTTGTCAAGATTATGTTTTTCAAGCATCCTTTTTCTTGCATTCTTTCCGAGCTCGTTTATTTTTTTAGGATTTTCAAAGAGATACGCGATTTTTTCTGCAAGCATTTTCGGATTCTGCGGCTCTATCAGAATTCCGCATGTTTCATCTATAAAATCTGGTACTCCTCCAACGCGCGTTGCTATGCATGGTTTACCCATAGCCATTGCTTCCATCAGTGATCTGGGTGATGCATCATAAACTGATGTAAGAATGAAAATGTCTGTACTCTTTAGAAGAGAAGGGATATTATCTACGAACCCGAGGAAATGGACATCTTTATCCGATATTTTTTTGCATTCATCTTTAAGAGGACCATCTCCGGCCAATACTAGATGAAGATCTGGAATTTTCTTTTTTGCCAGTTTATATCCTTTTATGAGTGTTAATGGATCTTTCACATCATGCAACCTTCCAGTAAACAGTAATATTTTCCCGTTTATACGACTTAGGAGAGAATCAGGTTCTACATTTTCAGGAACAAATCTTTCTATTATTATACCTTTTTTCAATGGAAGTATAATTCCTTTCCCATTCACGAAGTTTCTTATCTCTGTGCTTGCTATAATAAAATAATCTACAAAATTGAGTAAGAATTTCTCGATAATCTTATACATTTTGCGTTTCATACCATGCGCTGTTAAAAAAAGAGTGTTATCGTAATTTAACAACGTCTTTGCCCTCGTCAATTTATTTACCACGAACAAAGGAGGTAGAGCCGGTCCGCATTCCGCATAAATAATTCTTATATTATGTCTTAAGACATTATAGAGAAGAAAAAGCCATCCAAACACAAAAAAAATTAACTTGCTATTAAGTTTTTTATGAACAAAATTTGAGGGAAGAATTGAAGACTCATCAACCGAATCTGCAGAAAAGATAAAAATCTTATCAAAAGCATATGAGAAATGTTTAAACAGAAGAAATTCTGGTATTCGCGAAAAATCACCTTTATGTTTTTTTTCTATATCTTCGAGAGTTCCGTGCATACTCAAGACAATCGCCGCATTCATAATTTACACCTTTATGACTTCTTCAAAAACTTTCAAATGCTCTTTTGCCGCTTTTTCCTGCGTGCAGTGCTCTTCGACGAACTTCTGCGCGTTTTTTCCGATTTCTTCTCTTAGTTTTTTGTCATTCATTAGTGTTTCTAGCGCTTCTTTGAGGGCTTTTGCATTTTTGGGGGAAACGACAAGACCTGTTTTTTTATCTTCTATCGGAAGGCCGATATCCGTCACAACACACGCCTTTGCGGCGGCCATTGCCTCAAGAAGAGATGTAGGAAGACCTTCCGAAATCGAGGAAATAACGAATATATCCGAAGACGCAAGCACATCCGGGATATCGCGCCGAAAGCCAGCGAATATGACCTTCTCTTCTATGCCAAGTTTTTTTGCAGTTTTTTTCAGGTTTTCTTCTTCAGGCCCGGATCCGACAAGAAGAATCTTAAAGTCCTCTTCAAGAAGCGAGCATGCCTCAAGAAGGTATTCCAGCCCTTTGACGGGGACGAAACGGGCAACTGATGTTATTACGGTTTCGCCCTTTATCTCAAACTCCTCCCTCAATATGGGCTTTCCTTCTTCGTATTTTTTGACTGGAAACCCTGTCAGGATAACATACCCTTTCTTCTCAAGGTCAATATCAAAAAACTTTTCGGCGTTTTTCTTCTCCCCTTCCGAGTGGAATATGACAGCATCAGAATGTGAGAAGACGAACCTTTCTACCGAACGGAATATGTGGCTCAGTGGAAAAAGGAACTGTGTGAACGCAACGCCGGCAGGGCGAAAAACCGTTTTCTTCCCGAATATTTTTGCAAGAAGAAGACCCATGAAACCGGATACGAATGCGTTCGAATAAATTATATCAACATGCTTTGCTATGAGAAGTGAGCGGGAGAATGAAAAGAGATTGAATGTGGGGTTTCTCATCCACTTGCCCCTAAGCCACGGAACCCTGTGGATTTCAATATTGTCATTTTCTTCGTATGCATAGCTTCCGGAAAATCTTCTTGTGACTATAACAAGATGGCATAGCTTTGAAAGCTCTGGCGCAAGGTCATCAACATATATCTCCATCCCTCCAGAGGGGATGGGATCATCGCCCCTATTTGAGCCGAAAGGGTATTCCTTTGAACCGAGTATCAGGACATTTATATCGCTCATAGAATTGATATTGAGAATAAGCTATTAATCTGTTGGACTGCTTCTGTTTGGAGATGCAAAGAATTACAAAGATTTAAATATAATTTATGTTAATCATAATTAACATAGAATAATAAAATATGTTGATTTGATATGACAATTAACGAGAGCATCATTGTCGAGATGAACCCATGGTGGAAAGGAAGATTCGTTGTAGAATACAAGGAGAGGGAAATCTATCCCACTCTCAAAAAGTATATGAACACCAAACAGATTATCGGGCTCACGGGGCTCAGAAGGGTCGGAAAGACGACGCTCATGCTCAAGCTGGCGATGGATGAGATTGAGTCGGGAAAGATTGACCCATTAAATGTTCTCTATTTCTCATTTGATGATATGAGGAATGGAAACATAACAGAAATGATAAATCTGTATGAAAGCATGACAGAAAAAAACATAAGGAAAGGGAAATTCCTATTCCTTTTTGACGAAATACAGAAGCTTGAAGGATGGGAGAACCAGCTGAAAACGGTTTATGACCTTTACAAAAATAATGTGAAAATAATAATTTCCGGCTCAGAATCGCTTTTCATCAGAAAAAAGACCAAAGAAAGCCTTGCAGGAAGAATCTTCGAATTCAGGATAAAAAGGCTTTCGTTCCCGGAGTTTCTGAAATTCAAGGACTTCGCCCCAAAACATAAAACCATCTACAGAAAAGAGTTAAGTTCCATGTTCAGAAAATACATCAAAACATACGGCTTTCCAGAACTGATTGATGTAGAGGACAGAGAGATTATCACAAAATACATAAAAGAAGGCATTACAGAGAAGATAATTTACAAGGACATCCCTTCTTTTTTTAGCGTAAGAGATCCAACCATTCTTGAATCTCTCCTCAGCATATTCATGGAGGAACCCGGTCAGATTACCGATTTCATTGAACTTTCCAAGGAGCTTGGCATATCCCGCCAGACAGTTTCTCAATATGTCCGTTATCTCGAGGATTCATTCTTACTGAAAAAACTTTACAATTATTCGAGATCCAGAAGGAAGGCCGAACGAAAACTAAAGAAATATTATCCGGAAATAATATCCCCTCGTCTTGTTTTTAGCGACGACGCCCTTTCAAAATCGAAAGTGCTTGAATATCTCGTAGTTATAGAGAGCGACGCCGAGTTTTTCTGGCGCGACGCATACAAGAACGAAGTCGACATGATAATAAACGGCAAAAAGCCAATTCCCGTTGAAATAAAATACGGAAAAATTGAAACAAGAGGTCTCTTGGCATTCATGAAGAAATTCAGTATCAAAACAGGTTTCATAGTAACAGCTGAAAAGGAAGATATAATCCGTACAGAGAATATGGAAATAAATATAATCCCCGTGTGGAAATTTCTGACGGAGAGATGAAATATCATTTTTAATCCTAATAACCAACTATTTCCTATGGCCAAAAAGCGCATATCCCTGACAATAGATGCCGATGTTTTAAAAGGGATAGATGAGCTTGTTGATGACGTAAACATTCGCTCGCGATCAGAAGCAATAGAATCCATAATCAGAAACTATCTGAAAGGACGAGGCGTTGCCGTTTTTCTTGCCGGTGGAAATCCTGCAAGCCTAAAAATCCGCGGCAGGTTAAAGCCTCTTCTCCCTTTCGGGGATAAATTGCTTATCGAGCACAATCTCGAAGAGTTAAGAAAAAACGGCTTTTCCAAGGCGATTATCATAGGGAAATCGGAAGTCATAGGAGAGATTTTCAAAAAGGTCGGCGATGGGGAGAGATTTGGCATCGAGATAACATATGTTCAGGAAAAGAAGACATTGGGCAATGCGAAGACGCTCCAGCTTGCAAGAAAATACGTCCATTCATCGTTTCTTGTCCTTCCAATAGACAATTATTTCAGGTTTGACATATCAGGCCTTGTGAAAAGCCACATGGCAGCAATGCCCGTCACTACCCTGGCTATTCAGGCATCAAGGGAATATTCAACGGAGGTTGGTTTTGTTGAAATGGCAGGCGAAAAAATAACAAGCTATGAGGAGAGGCCAAAAAAACCAAGAACGTTTCTCACAGCACTTTTCATAGGCATGTACAGCCCTGACATTTTTGATTATATTCCGAGAGGGGATGTCAAATGGGTGCTTCAAAGTGATGTTTTTCCAAAGCTCATACAGGAAGGCGAACTTAACGGTTATTTGATATCAGGCGTTGATGTGAATATCGAAAAAGATGATGATATCAGGATTATTCGTTCTCTCTTAAAAAATAGATGAAGACCCTATTTGGTGTTTTTGGATTTTGTTTGAGCTATGAATAAATATTATTTAGTATTACTAAAGTAATACTAAGTAATAAATAGATATATATACATCATTTCTCAATTCCTTATCGGTGATGTTATGAGCAACTTAAAAGCGAAATTGCTAAACGGCGAAAAGAAGATAGGCGTGTGGGGAACAGGATTTATAGGATTTTCCTCGATGGCAAACTTTGCAAACAACGGCATAAAGGTAATCGGTTATGATGTCGTGAAAGAGAAGGTCGACATGATAAACCGCGGCGAAATTCCGATAGAAAACCTGGAATTCTGGCTGGGCTTTAGCATTAAAGAGCTCGTTGAAAACGGTTTAATGAGAGCGACATATGATATTTCTGACATGTATGACAAGGATATAGCGGTTCACATGGTCTGTATCCCAACCGAAAAGGGGGGAGAACCGTTTGACGACATCCTAATAGATGTCATAGAAAACATTTCAAAAATCATAAAGGAGAGAAAGGAAAACGGAAATAATGAAGAAGCCCCGCTTGTCATAGTAGAATCGACGATAACGCCGGGAAGAAGCGATTCTGTTTCTCTTAGGATTTTCAAGGAAAACGGCCTTGAGGTTGGAAAGGACGTGCTTTACGGTGTTGCCCCAAGGAGAGATTGGTTTGTTTCACCTGAAAAAAGCCTAAAGAAACTTCCGAGAATTATCGGCGGCTCGACCCCTGAAACAACAGAACGCATGAAAGAGGTCCTTTCAATAATCGTCGACACACTTGTTCCCGCAACAGACCACAAGCACGCAGAGATCGTGAAATCAGTAGAAAACGCATACAGGCATATGGACATAACATTTGCAAACCAGCTCACACTTGCTTACCCGAATATGAACGTGACAGAAATCCTGCGCCTTGCAGGGACTAAATGGAACATAGGAACATTCCATCCAAGCTTCGGTACAGGCGGTTACTGCATCCCCCTTGCAAGCAAGTATGTCATCATGGGGGCAGAAAGGCCGGAACATCTGACCCT
>JAADIF010000022.1 GCA_013151465.1 Microcaldota archaeon
GCCTTTCCGTAAAGGGCATTCATAAGGTTTTCAGTATCCCTGATGTCAAGTGTGATGACGCGGATATCCGCCCTCTTCAGCAAGAGTGCTGCTTGCGGATCTATTATGGACGATGTGCCGGCGACAAAGGTATCCCTGCTCACTATATCAAAAAGTTCCTGATGGCTTATCCTTTCAAAGCGCTTGGCATTCGGGTTTTTTCTTGGGTCGCTGTCATATATGCCATCGACAGATGTCCCCTTTATCATCAGGTCGGCCTTTATGTAGTCGGCAAGCTGCACGGCAACAGCATCAGTCGTCTGACCCGGCGTAAGCCCGCCCATGACAAGCATTCTTCCCGTAGTCAATGCTTTTGCTATATCCTCGAATTTCTCAGGGGGGAAGGGATATGCGATATCAAAAAATGCCGCAATGACTGCTATCGCGTTAAGGCGGGAGCTTTTTACGCCGATTATGTCAAGGGCAGTGTTTGAGAGTCCAAACTCTTTTGAGGCGGCAACATAATTCTTTCCGAGCATTCCGCCCCCGACAACAAAATGGACTTCGTTTCCTTCCTTCACAAATGCCCTTATTTTTTCTGAGAGCCTTTTAAGAAGTTCCACATCAGGTTTTCCGTCGGGGGAAATAACAGAGCCACCAAGTTTTATCACAGCTTTCATAACAATCGAGAAATAATTGCACATCAGCGTTTAAATTGTTGCAAATGCCTACTCATCATTTTATCTTCTTTCCAGGCCAGATGTCTTCCCTTCCGACCTTACTTTCGTAGAAATATATATATCCCGTGAGCAGGGAAGCCCCTACTATATCGCCTGCCTTGACACCAACTGCAGTGCCACCTCCAGGCTCTATCAAGCTTCCTATAGCTCCTCCCAATGAAGATAATGCAACCGGGGCAAAACGCATCAGTTTTCCTTTTACATCAGCTCCGGCAACGCAGAAATTATAATCTCCCTCGCCTATCCGCTTTCTCTCTGTGACAGAGACGATCTGTCCAAGGACTTTGCAATCCCTTATCTGTATGTAATCGAATATGCCGTCATTGTTTTCATGATCCTCGTCCACCAGCAATATCTTTGGCTCCCTGCTCCAACCAATCATCCACTTGAACTTCTCAAAGCCTGACTTGTATTGGTCAACAGATATGCTGTCGGCGATGCCGTCAAGCTCGTTGTTTGTATCCATGAATTTTATGTAATACTTCTTGTCGTTTCTTCTCACGTGCAGTTCTGCCGACTTTACCGGAACAAAGACCTGGGCATCAGATTCGCTCTTAATGAAATCCTTGAGTTTTCCATCTTTTCTTGCTTTCTCCAGATCTTTGGTCGCGTCGCGATCGTAGACAAGCTCTATCTTCTTTGTAAACTTGAATTCTGAATTGGCAACATGCTCTTTCAAGTAGCAATACCTGTTCAGCGCATCGATATCGACTACTTTGTTTGTCTCCTGTTCGAGTTTTTTGATGTCATCTTCTGAAAGGAAATCTTTTAACATGTCTGTCATTAATGAGAATCTGTCATTTCCGGATTTGAATGATATAGCCTTGCCGTTTTCGCATTCAACTCCCTTTAAGAACTTAGATTCGTCCATATCAAGCTCTATAACGCATTGCATGTTCTTGAATGATATATGCTTGTAATCTGAATTGAATTTATTGTTCAGTGTTTCATAGACTTCCTTCTTCCCATTGCATATCTTTATCCTTTCAGCTGTTTCGGCTGCGATTTCCATCTTCTCATGTTCTGCAAGATTGTCCCATTCGCCTTTGCTTATGCCACCGCAGCATCCTACATCATTGCCACCATCCTCCATGAAATCGTAAACTGCTTGTGTGGAGCCATCTATATCTACTTTTGTGAATTTATATGATGCGCTTCTTCGTATGGCCGACAAAGTAGGATCGCCACCAATCTGTGTCTTAGGAGATATTTTTTCTTTTTTATATACAAGATGTTGGGACGAACATTCATATGAAGCGTATGAAGGAGGGGGGTAGTATGCACACTTACCAACACCTTCCAGTTTCAGTTTATAGTCATCGCTTGCACCCGCTCGGCTGGATAGTGTAGTACTTCCTGAAATTATATCTAGATTACTGTCTGTTGTGATGTTTATGCCATCTATGCTTTTAATTCTACATTTATTTGTATAAATTGTATAGAGTGGGTAAAGCTCTGACGCACTAACACAGTCATTGCCGTCAGGGCCTTTGCTGAAATTGAATATGAATTCTATGCCGCTTATGGGATCTCTTATATGAGCGACATCGAAATTCGCTTCCTCTATATATATCTTCCCCTCCTTAATTTTTTGTTTCTCGTTCTCATCGACAAGGGACTCTTCATATATCCTCAGCTTTTCCTTTCTCTCATTTATTTTTTTTGTTATTTTGTCGTTCCCGTTATTTTTCAATTTATCAAGTTCATCAATCCCTTCTGTTCTTTTGAGACCGCTCATGATGCCCGTAAGCTCTACTATCTTGTCGCTTATCTCATCCTTTGTAAGCAAATCTCCGTTGATCTGTGCCTCATAGCAATCGTTCTTTTTCTCGATGCTGCCAACCATTGAGGCATCTTCGCAGTTATCAATCGTTATAAGGTTTCTGAACGAGCCGAACGCTGCCTTGAAGGGGGAGCATTTGAGCGGGTTTCGCTCAACAAGAAGATCGGCATAGCAGGGCGACGCAAGATATAATGGAACGATTTTTGTCCCGAACATGCCAAGTATCTTGCCGCCGTTTTTGACCATCACATGATTTCTGCCTGCGCCTTTCTCCAGCGGCGGCATCTTGAACGCCTTCACCGGACCCTCGTATGGCAGTGAAAGGACAAGGCTGTCTGCCTGCGGCGTCTCCTTTGCTTCCTTAGCATCAAGATAGTATGATGCAACGGCGGCGGCGGTCAGAGCTCCTGTTTTCTTCTGAAATATGCGATTTTTCCACAGCTCCTTTATCTCTGGCAGAATTGGCTTGAATCTCGGGGCAAGTTTCTCTGCGAGTGATAATTTATCGGTGCTTTTTGCTACTGAAGTCGCCGCTTTAGTCCATCCGCTTTTCGTGAAATAGAAATTCAGTATCTTAGTTTCAGGTTCTTTATTGGTATCTGCGAGAATCTTTACAGTTGTTTTCTTGGCAACCCCATTTTTTGTTACATAGAACGTTGTCTTGGAATACGCAAATTTATTAAAGCCAGACATCTGTTCTTTGGCAAGTGCAATGGCAACTTCGTCCTTCACCATTCCCCTGCCTATATTTTTGTATATTTTTTCGTCTGTTTTCTTGTCCAGCATTTTGGCATAGTTTTTGCCCAGCATCTTCAGTTTCTCTTCGTCCATCCCCTTTATTATTTTCTTTGATGTGGAGCTGACAAGCTTCTTCAATTGCTCCTCTTTTATATCATCTAGAGCCCCCTTCTCTACCAATGCCCTTATCTCATTTCCTATTTCTTTTTTTACCGCCCGCTTCACAAGCCAGGCGCTTTCCTTTTTTGCAAGATTCTTGAAGCCGCCTTTGAATATGAAGGAGAACGTCTTTCCTGCAATCTTGAATACGGATCCGAAGCTTATCCATGCAAACGCCACATCCATGGCGTTCTCAAAGGTTGTCCATTTGCTGGACCACGCAGAATCAACTCCCTTTGGCATCTTCTGCCAGTAAACAAGATACATAGGATCTCCCATAGCCTTGATCCACTTGGTTAAAGTTCCTGCATCCTGCGGAAGATAGAAATTCTCTATTGTGCAACTCTTGATGAATTCCTCTTTCGGAAGCTTTGATGCATCAAGGATGTCCCAGTTCTTCTTCCCGTCTGCCTCAACATCAAAATCCTCATAATAGTCGCTGACTCTATGAACAGTTATGAAATCGTCTTTCCTTCTGCTGTCATCACCAAGTACCTCTTTCAGGGCATTTATGCCGGCATTGTATCTTGCAATCTCGGTTTGCTTCTTATTTGCCTTCTCGAGTTTTTTCTTTATTTCTTTATGGACATCGTCAAGCCTTCCCAGAACGCTTGTACTCATATCCGATAAATCTGTATATTTTGTATAACCATTCATGTCTTCCGTTTTCCATACCCATTTGCCTTCTTTGCCTATCGTATACCATACGTTGGTGGATTTGCATCCAGGGTTGTAGAATCTGCAGTCCTCATCATATTCGAATTCGGGATAGCCCTCCACCTTTTCGCACGAAACGGTAGGATTCTGGACAATGAATTCATCTGTCATTTCGTTTTCTCGATCATTATATTCTTCCATAGTTGCAGGATCATGCAACATCGATTTTGGCGGAGACTGTGCACTCATACCCGTTATGAGCCCTGTCATCTGAACAGAGCCCGGATAGAGTATATCCATGACTGTTCTTAGTGCAAACGATGCTTTTGCGATTATCATAGTTTGTATTCTGTTGGGATTTGAGTTAAACGGAGAAAATTTGAAGTAATCCTCACAAGTCGATTCGCGACCCGTCGTTATGGACGCAATTGCCGCAAAGAGGCAGCTTTGTGAATGCTGGGCGGCTATATCATCTTCAGTGAATTGCGAATCGGCACAAATATCGGGATAATCCATGCAGAATTTTGTTTTATAGTGAGTTACACCACCCATAAGCCTTGAAGACAACGCCACTGCAGCAAATATTACTATCACTACCAGGGCGATGTCCATCATCATGCTCATATCCTCGAATCCTTTGGATTTTGTTAATTTGCGAAAACGTCGTCTGGTAGAAGCATGAAACGAAAACAAAGAACTCATATATTAATAAATAGGCGCTTTCCCATATAAATTTATAACATGTATCAAAAGTGTGTACAAAAATTGATGATTGTCGATTAACAGCAAGCAATCATATGATGTCTTAAGAGGTTCATACAATATGAAAGGGCAATTTAATCTCGAAATGCCAAGAAAGATGATAGTCAATGCAGTTTTTTTTATTATGATGCTCATCTTCGTTGTAATATTGCTTATAATGATGAAAGAGAATGGCTTATTAAACTTTATGGGAGGATGATATTTTGTTATATAAGCCTATCAATAAGAAAGGCTATTCTGTAGGTGATTTTTTCATGATACTTGGGCTACTTGCGCTCATAGCTGCCTTCATCATTGTTGTAATGATGACGATGCCTTTTATTAAACATGTCGGAATCAACTCTTTGGGTGTGAACAGGTTTACGTGAAGAAGTGCCAAGGTAATCTATTATGGAAGTTGTAATCGCTCACCAAATATTGTTCGTGTTTGTATTAGTGTTAGCGTTGCTTGTTTTTGTCGATGTCGCATATACCAGCGACCAATTATTTACGAGTGCATGTGTAAAATCAACGATAAATGATATCCAGAACTTCAGGGATTCTGTCCGTAAAGCCAAGAATGCGCAGGAGATATACAGAAGCGAAATATCGCTGAATAAGGAATGTGTGGGTTCCGTGATAATGGTAAGAAGCGGCACGAACTTCAAAGGCGCTGATAACTGTCCGCATACATCAGTTCCCGGCACGTTCATTCTGGTATTCACAAAGGATACCAATGGGTGGTGGAGCCAGACAAAACGGCTTGCACAACTTAA
>JAADIF010000067.1 GCA_013151465.1 Microcaldota archaeon
ATAGAAGAGATAATTTTTTTTGCGATTATATCCTTTTTGAAAAGCAGGTTTGAAAAATCTCCTTTGTTTTTTAATTGATATGTTAGTATCTTGTCAAAAAGTTCTATGAATGAAACAAATTTGGCGATTTCGTTGAAAAGAATCATTTTTTGACTATCATACTGATTATCAACGATATCATCTATGCACCAGAATATTCTTTCTTCCAATTTAAGTATATTTTTTAAGAATTTTATCATATTTCTTTTTTTTGGAAACATTATTTTTTCGTATTCTATAATGTTGTCTATTTGCGATATATGATTTTTTTTATGTTCCTTCTCTATTAAATCCAACGATTCCTTTATGATGCCCGTAATAATCTCTTTATCCTCTTTCATAATTTTGGCCAACCATGTTCCTTTAAAAACTCTTTCTGAATCGGTGTAACATAATCGATATCTATCTGTTCATTAACTAATTCTTCCACTCCGAATTTTTTGAATGCTTTTTCAGTTCCGGTAAGAAATTTGCATTTTTCACCGTTTATAGCTTGGCAATCAATTTCAACACAGTTTACGAGTGTAAGATGACACGCTGCACCTCCGCCCGCGTTTATTCCCCTGAGAAGGATATCTACTGGCGTTTTCGATGGATAGAAAGCCTCGGCTATTGGATTATCAATAACATAAAAATAACTAAATTGCTTATCATGATAATCTATAGTTTCATAATCTCCGAGACCTGCAACAGAGGCTATATCCATTCCCCATCTGTATCTTTCTTCAAATGTTTTAAGTCCATATTCTTCTACAAATCTCTTTATGTAAAGATATGATATTTTCCAACCCCATATATATAAATCATCCATTAGATGTCTATCCTTGGGAGAATTGAGTACATCCTTCGTCATTTCGACAAATAATGAGACAGGCAACATTGCTACTCTCTGTTCCAAAAGTGAGATATTCCCTAATTTTATCTTCAACTGGCCTGAGATAAGCCATTTGCTAAACAAGCCATAGACTCCTGGTAGAAGAGACATTTCATCACTTCATAAGAACTGTAGGACCGTGCTCTATTACGACTTTTATTCCGTTTTCGTCCATTGTGTAATCATACACGCCATGTATGTGTTTGGTTTCTCTCATCTTTTTGACCTCTATATTTCCAAATTTCTTTTGTCCTATCGATGAATAATGCAATACTATCAATCCATCGACCACAAACTCTGCGACTCCGTATTTTGAATACATGTTTTCGCCCACGACTTCCGATGTTATGATTGTTGTGAAGTCTTTCTCTTTGAGCTCGTCTATTACCTCGTACATAAGGCGCCTTATAATCATTTCCGGCGGAGGCATCTGGGCGAACCTGTTTGTCACCGTTTCAAGCGGCAGGTCTTTGTTGATGGAGCTGTAGGTGGGAGCGAAAACCTCCATGGATGTGAGCGAATCTATGACTATGCGCTTTGCGTTCATCTCTTTTGCCTTTTCCTCTATGGCTTCCAGAACCTTTGACACATCTTTCGTATCTTTCAATCTCATGACAAGGGCCTTCTTCTCCTTTTCAAGCTTTTCAAAATCCATTCCAAACTGCATCATCGATTCTTTTATCTGCTGCGGCTCCTGTTCAAATGAAACGAAAATTCCGGGCTCGTTGTGCGTTGCTCCGTAATAGATAAACTGCAGCCCGAATGTCGTCTTGCCCGTTCCCGGACCGCCAGAAACAAGAATGACAGATTTTTCCGGAAAGCCCCCCTCAATGAGTTTGTCAAAACCTTCTATCCCTGTTTTGAGCCGTTTTACCATGAGCATCACCTTAATTATATTCACCTTCTTTTCATATAAAAATAGAACAGAATAGTTTTTCACTTATATTCATTATTTGCTGCGTATTCGCTTTGTGCTGCATATTCAGATTTTGCTCCGTAGATATTTTCCGATAGATTCAAACTTGTTGTCTCGTACGCATTTATCTCTTCATCTTCAGCCGTTTCCGTTTCAGTCTTTTTTATCTGCAATTCATAGGAATTGTTATAATCCGGCATTCTGGAAATCTGCGTCGTGCTTGCCGCAAATTTCCATTTAAGGTTTCCCCCATGATCAATGCAATAGAGATGGCAGTCCCACGAAGAAAGGTATATCGAATCCTCAGTAATTGCGGGCGGATAATAATTTCCTGCATCCGTTTTGAAGCGCCATATCTCTTTCCCTTCCAAATCCATACAATAAAGGTTGCTGTCCATGGAAGAGACATATATTCTGTCTTTCCACACTACAGGAGAACCAAGACCCTGCCCGGAGAATGGGAATTTTCTTTTCCAGAGAATTCTTCCCTGCAAATCTATCGCATATAGGTAATCATCTTTTGTCGTGAGGTAGAGGGTCTCGTTATGAAGGAACGGCGAATTCTCGATGCCTCTCTCTGCCACATGCACCTGCCAGATAATTTTGCCGGTACCGATATCGATTGCGTACAGAAAATTGTCAAAGCTTACCACATATACTGTGTTATCCTTTACCGGAAAGCCCGTTATGCAATATATTTCTTCCCCGGTCTTCACCTGCCAGAGAAGATGCCCCTCATCCTTCTGGATACAATAAACATAATTGTCGTATGAAGAAAATATTATCCTATCATTCCATATTACAGGTTTAACGGGGACCGGACCTCCCGTTTTGAAGCTCCATAAGAGTTTTCCTGAATTGATATCAACCGCATACAAATATCCGTCCCTCGAGCCGAAATATATTGTTTTGCCGTCGGTGTTTGGCGAGCTGTTTATCTTTCCTCCTGTTTTGAAGCTCCAGATAAGATTGCCGGTTTTATGGTCAAGCGCATACAATTTGCCGTCATAGCTTCCGAAAAACATTTTTCCTTCATGAATTGTCGGGCTTGAATCAAATATCTTTTCATCCGCCCTGAAGCGCCATATCTCTTTCCCTTCCAAGTCGATTGCATAAAAATTATGGTCTGCCGTCCCTGCAAAAATCATATTTTCGTAAACGAGCGGAATCGTGCCGAAACTTCCACCAAAACCCACCTCCCAGGGCGCGTCGAATTTGCTTTTCTTCACAAGAACAAGCTCTTCCACATTAACTGAAAAGCCGTCCATCCCATATTCCATGTATTCAATTTGGAATTATGAATTAAATATAATCTGAAAAAAGTTGTAAGCAATTAATTCATCTTATGGCAAGCCACGAAGTAATGGCATGAGAAAATAGCAACAAGATAGAGATATATTTTTCAATATAAAATGCCCATTGCATGAAGATCGTTTTCAAGCTGTTCGACGCTCTTAAACAATATGGCATTCATGCCAATTCTCTTTGCCATGTCTATATTTTTCATCTGATCATCAATCAAAACACATTCACTCTCATCAAAATTCAATCTTGACAGCAAAATGTCAAAGATTCTCCTGTCTGGCTTTGAAATCCCGGTTTCATACGATGTTATGACAACATCAAATAACCTGTTAAGATTATATTTTTTCATGGTTTCTTCCAGCCAATCCCTTATTTGGTTTGTGAGAAGAGCTATTTTGTAATTTTCTTTCAATTGCTTTATCAGTGGAATAATCTCTTCTCTAAAACCAAACGAATTTATCATAAGGTCTCGTATTTTATTCTTTTCCATTCCGAGGATTTTTCCTGCTTCATTCCAGAATTCATCAGAACTTATCTTCTCAACACGAGCCATCTCCCATAAACTATGCAGATCTTTGTACGTTTCTTTTTCATCAAGATTTTTCAATTGTATGAGTTTGATGAATACTCTGAACGTTCCGATACGCGTGAGAACTCCTCCGAAATCAAATATTATCGCTTTTATGATATCAACCACTCTCCAAAACATCTTCATCTTCTTTTTGCCATGCAGGGTCTACAATTGCAAGGAATATCAGGTCTTCATCTCCTGTGTTCTTTATTCTCTGAACAGCATCCGGAGGAATGTATATGGCATCACCTGCACGAACCTCCTTCGTTTCATCATTTATGAACATAATTCCCTTTCCCTGAAGAATATAATAGACCTCGGAACTCTTCTTTAATTTGCGCCTAAACCACCGCAGGTTGAAAACCTGCGGGCTTCTCCGATTAAATGACATACATTCACTCATAGGGCTGAAAGCCAAGGAGGGTTTTTGACCCGACTGGCGTTGAATGTGGTATCGCCCGGTTTAACAATAGCATGAGCAATGCTATAACCAAGCTCAAGGCCGTCTTTTGGACCATGCAAAAGCTCCCTGAGAAGACAGTTATCTCCTGCAACTATCTCATCGCAATCATAAAGGTTTCTCACAAACATAACGATTCACCTCCATCCTCATTTCGTTTTCAGCTTTCTGATTGCCATTTCCCTGTCGCCTGATGAGAAAACAAAACTTCCCGAAACAAGCATGGTTGCACCTACATCTATCGCTTTCTTTGCCGTTTTATCGTTTATGCCGCCGTCAACAGCTATGCTTACGGGGGCGCTTTCCATGCGCTCTCTTAGCGCTCTTATTTTTTCCAGCGCGCTTTCCATGAATTCCTGACCGCTTTTCCCCAGCTCAACCGACATTACAAGCACAACGTCTGTCATATCGAGATACGGATAAACGCTTTCTGCCGGCGTTTGGGGGTTTAATGCGATGCCGCACATGGCGCCTGAGGAATGTATAAGATTTATCGCATCTTCGACTGAAACATCGCTTTCTATGTGGAATGTTATCAACGCGGCCTTGCGCAAAAGCGCCTTTTGTATATATGGCATGGGGTCATTTGCCATGATATGCGCATCAAGCGGCATTCCAAGCTCCGGTATATCCTCAAATGCTCTGTTTTCAACAAAAACGCCGTCCATGACATCCACGTGAATCATGTCCGCTGTCGCGACTGATTCAATCTCCTTTTTAAGCGCACTTCTATCTGCCGCAAGAATCGAAGGGTGCACCCGTATAATTCCGTCAAGCGCGCTTATCTGGCTGACCCTGCGAAAGTGCCTCCCTCCCGAAAAACCGGCAGAAAGCCACTCGGAAACAATCCCTTTCGCGCTGCCCGGATCGAGAATGCGCCCGCCGAGGCAGAGGATGTTTGCGTTATTGTGCTCCCTGCTCATTTTCGCTGTGTATTTATCGTGGCAGAGGGCTGCACGGATGCCGGGGATTTTGTTTGCGGCAATGCTCATTCCTGTTCCTGTTCCGCATATGAGTATGCCTGGAATTCTCTCCTTCAGCACGATATCGCATGCCTTTGCCGCAATGCGCGGATAATCAACCGATTCCTCGCTGAAGCACCCTGCATCGAAAACATGCCAGCCCGATTCTGAAAGCATTTTCTTTATTTCTTCCTTCAGTGCGAATCCGCTATGGTCAGAGCCGATTGTTACCCTTTTCACGAAAATCATCTTATTTTATATCTCAAAAACCCGGCAATTCCGCCAAGACGGAGGAATTGCTC
>JAADIF010000049.1 GCA_013151465.1 Microcaldota archaeon
ATTCTCATGAAGGAGAATAAAATAAACGATGCACTCATAAGGATGCTTCTCATAGGATCCGATAAAGATGAGTCATCAACGCTTTACCTTTTTCCTGTGGGACTTACGTTCTATCCAAAGAAAATGTACAGGGACGGCGTTGAAGTTATAACATATCATGCAGAGCGTTTCATGCCGCGCGTAAAGGCGAAGTCACTTCTCCTGAACTACATAGCATACGGTGAAGCGAGAAAGAAAGGAGCCATTGACGCCCTTCTAATAGACAGAAACGGAAATATAACAGAAGGCACCAGAACAAGCTTCTTTGCTGTAAAAGGAAACACTCTTATAGTACCTCCAGATGAAAATGTGCTTGAAGGTGTGACGAGAAAAATGATTACGGAGATTGCAAAAAAATCGATGGTTGTAAGAAAAGAAAATATACCACTTGAAAAAATAAAGGAATTTGATGATCTGTTCATAACAGGCACGACGATAGGCATCATGCCTATAAAACAGATTGATGATATGCCTGTTGGTCATAATGGAGAAAAGGTGGAAATGCTAAGAAGATTATATGATGAATATTGTTCTGACAAATGGATGTAGGTCAGCTCAGACCTGCACCATCGCATGATATAATGACACCATTATCAACCTCTTCTACCTGAAAATCAGCATCAAGGAATTTCCCTATTATTTCCATGTTAGTTTTTGCATGTTCTGTCATATACGGTGTCAGAATTGTTGATTTACCCTTAGCAAGCGCCATATAAACAAGGAGCTGATCTGACATATGAGGATCTACCGGGCATCCCGTTTCAATATATTCTATAATTGTCCTCGCCGTGTATTTTCCAAGAAATTCCGCCTTGAGACCAGGAGAGCCAAGACCGTCCGAACCAATCGCAACGACCGGATGCGCCTTTGCAGAAAGGACAATTCCTGCTCCAGTATTTCTTGCCTCGCAATACACGGTCTTTATTTCACTATCTATATTATAATCTTTCAGGAAGTTTGCCGCTCCTGTTCTTGTCCTTTCTGCAACCTTAGCATTTCTCAGCTCCCTTGTTGCAACTGAGAAGCCTTTTATCGTTTCTATTGTAGGTATTCCGTCTATTTTTATAGGAGAAAGCTTTCCATTCGGCGGCTCGAAAATCGCTATGACCTTGGCTTCTCCACTTGGATAGAACCCGTAGCGTAATATGTCTATTGATACGTTATAGCCTATTTTCCTTAACACGGGAAGCAAGACGTTCTGTATATATTGAAGAGGCGGAGCATATTTTCCAAAGACCGCCCCACCGTTTATGTTGAGGCGAAACCTTTTTTTTGCTCTTAGAATTGCAGGCATCATCATCTGAAGCACAAGCCCTATGGAACCTGCAGTTTCTATTTCCATATCAAGCACATCATTCTCAATAAGTTCACCGGGCTCAAATAATATCTCTTTTGAGCCAATCTTCGCGTTTTCAAGATTAGCATTCGATAATTGCGCACAAGCCATTATGCTTTTGAGATGCTGCGTCCTCAAGCCTGGGTTCTGCCTACCCTTTCTTATGTTGAACATATGGAACGGTTTGCCTGTCAACACCGATAGCGCTCCCGCCGTCCTTATCATCTGTCCCCCGCCTTCACCTAACGAGCCATCTATCTCTATCATGCTGACCACTAAGTTCTTTTCTTTTGTACATAAAAAAAGTTTTATGGGGTTAGACGTTTATCTTCTCTCCGTTTGCAGGCGCAGACGCATTGAACCCATGTTCTTCCCTAAGCTCTGCCGCAAAGTCCTCGGCATGGTCACCATGGACAAGGACGATATTCTCGGGATTCAGCTTCTTGTAAAATTCGATGAGATGGCTTCTGTCAGTGTGCGCCGAGAAATCCAGGAAATCATATTTCATATGAGAATTGACGTCTAGACCATTTGTTACATATCTCCCTGTATCCTTGAATACCCTTCCCACTGTTCCCTCAACCTGAAAGCCTGTCTGGACAATTGCGCAGTCCTTTCTTTTGTGAAGATGCTTCATATAATAGCTGATTGGGCCTCCGTTCATCATGCCGGATGTTGTTATTATAATACATGGCTCCTGAAGGACCGATGCCCTCTGCGAGTCCCTTCTTGCCTTTCCGGCTTCCGAGAATGCGGATGCCAGCTTGTCAGCATCCCGTATAGAATCCGGATGCATAAGTATTTTCTCTGTAATTTCTATACCCATGCCATCCATGACTATGGGAAATCCGAGATCGCTTAGTATGAGCAGAAGCTCCTGCGTCCTTCCGACGGCAAATGCCGGGAGAAGCAGGATGCCGTTATTGTATAACGTTTCCTGCGCAATTTCGCGTAACCTGTCTTCAAGGCTCTTTCTGTCAGGATGATCCGTGTAGGAATAAGTCGACTCTGAGATGATGGTTTTCACATCATCAAATTCAGTATGCGCTCCTGACATCAATTGCGTATCGATGAATTTTATATCAGCAGTATAAAGCAGCTTGTCATTTTTGGTTTCCAGGATGGTTTGCGAGCTTCCGGGAATGTGCCCGGATGACTCCAATGAGATTTTCGATTTCCCTATGGAAACACCTTCACCGTTCTCTATTATTTTGGTGTTCTCCTCCATGACATTTATATGCGCCGGAAGAAAATGAGGTCTTATGCCTTTCTTTTTCTGGACATGAAGCGAGTCCTTGAGAAGCTCATATGAGATATCACGCGTTGCGCTTGTCATGAATGTCCTGCCTTCGTACCCGGCAGCATAAAGCTGAGGAGCAAGCCCGGAGTGGTCAAGGTGCGCATGCGATATGAAGACGCCGTCGAGGTTGAGCGGAGGCATCTTGGGAACTCCCATATCCTGCACTTCTATTCCATAATCAAAAAGCAATTTCTCAGTTCCCGTGTCTATCAGTATAGCGGATCTTCCGACCTCTCTTCCAGAACCAAGAACCCTTATATCAATCATGAGAAGGTATATGGTGTCCAACTTATAAAAGTGTAAAAATCAGCTCCCTTTCTTATATTTTTCCATTTTAAGGATGCGCGCCTTTAAGCGCTCCCACTCTTTTGACTTTCTGAAAGGAAGCTGGCTTTCCCTTATGTCATAGCCGTATGCTGATTTGCTTGTCATGATTATGGGAGGTGCCTGGACACGCTTGAACACGTTTTTCTCTATGGACGAAACGAGCCACTCAAGGTCATCCAAGAACTCCTTAGGATTGTCAATTCCCCATCTTTTTATGAGATCAGTGGTTATGCCGAGGTTTTCCTCAAGCGTCCCGTCAAGATACCATCGCATGATATCTTCAGGGGATTTTTTCATATAATCTGTGAACTTTTCGATAATTGCGCAGTGGTATCCAAACTTCATCGGGTCAACCTGCGCATCCTTGAGCTCTGCCGATGGCTGTATCTGGTCATCCGCAAACCTGAACAGCTCATCAGGGATAAGCGCTTTCGGTATCACTTCCTTTTTGAATATTTCTTTGTTGAGGAATTTTGCAAGCTCGAACACCTCTCTTTTGGTGAGGTCTCCTATAGGGGCAATCGCGCCGCCCACATCGCCATAAAGCGTCGCATATCCAAGCGCAATCTCGAGCTTGTTTCCGTTATTCGTGAATATCGCGCCTTCCATTGCGGCGATGTTTGACAGTATTGACGTTCCTCTTATTTTTGCCTGAAGATTTTCCATGTTGAAAGAAGAAAGCTTTTTCCCCGCCCGCTCCTCTATAAGCTTGCTGTTAAGTCCGACAAGCTCTTCTATCGGAACGTCAAGATATTTTATGCCAAGCTCATCGGCAACATGGCGTGCTGCATTTTTCGTCTTTTCCGAATTGTATTTTGTAGGCATGTTGACAGCGATGACATTATCCTTTCCCACGGCAATTGAAAGAAGGGCCGCCGTCACGCTACTGTCTATCCCGCCGCTTAATCCTATTACAAACTTCGGATGCTTTTTAATGCCGAATATGTCCCTCATATGCCTTACGCCGCGCACGAGGGCATTGTATTTTTGCTCTATCATCGGCTTTTCTTTTCTTTGCATCTCGGGCATATCGAAGTTGTCTATTATCAGAAGTTCCTCTTCATACGCTTCCTCTGCAAGCAGGATGGCTTTTCCGTTGCTGTTGTAGACGGTTGAGCCGCCATCAAATGTTATGATGTTTTTTCCGTTGTTCTGCGCGCCCACGCAGTTTACATACGCGAACGGGACAAACCTTTCGTTTATCTCATTTTTGAGGAAAAGCACTCTTCTGTCCCTTGCGTTGTTTTTCCCAAATGTCCACGGGGAAGCCGATATATTTACGATAAGCTCTGCGCCGTTTTCAATCAGCGCCTTCGTCGGGTTTATCGCTTTTCCACCCTTCCTGTAGTCATTGCACCAGAGGTCCTCGCAAAGCTCAAAACCTACGGGCACTTCTTTTCCATCGACCTTTATTAGAAACGGTTGCGTTATGTCACTGAGGGGGACCCCGAAATCCTTTGCGATATCTTCGAGTGAGAAAAAATACCTTACGTCATCGAATATCCTGTAATTCGGAAGAAGCGTCTTGGGCTGGGCGCCTGTCGGAAGAATGCGGGTTTCCTTTACCCTTTTTGCGTATTCGCCGTTCTGGACTATGTGGACTGCATTGTATCTTCTTATCCTCCCATCCCTTCCGGGATGATAGTTTTCATCGCCCACTCTCTCATTTATGTCCCTGTCAAGAAAAACATTGCCAAAGGCGATGGCTATGCCATTGCTTGCTTCTCTTATGATTTCATTGTATTCCATAAGGCCGAGGCAGAAATCATCAGAAAGCCATTTGTCGCCCACAAAATATCCGCCGATGCACATTTCGGGAAATGCTATCAGGTCTACCTTTTGTTTTTTTGCCTCATCTATCATGGAGAGCATCTTTTCGACATTCTTGTCGGGCCTGTTCGGAATAACATCCATCTGGGCAAGCGCTATTTTCATTGAAACCACATAAAGAATTTGTGTTGATTAGATTAAAAGGTGTTGGGTTTCGGCTTTGTTTAAATAGTGGTGATTCTGAATGACTTTTTGCACAAATGACGGACTTTTTAAACAAAAAATAGTTTTCAACAAGGACATGAGTAATAAAAATTTTATAAGAGAGGATTGGAAAAATATAACTATGAAAGACCTTTTCAAATTATGTACTATACTTCTATTAGCTG
>JAADIF010000038.1:0-3221 GCA_013151465.1 Microcaldota archaeon
CGATATGCGCCGAAAAAGAGGAGCGTGTAGCGATTTCTCAGCAAGTTGCCGGAAGATGGCGCCTTGTAGGTTACGGAACCCTGTTATAATAATATACAGTTTTATGGTATGTACACCATTACAATTTTATAATCGTCTACAACAAATAATATCTATAGGTCAATTGAATTATTCTGGGTAATCTTATGAGGCTGAAAATGTGCTTTTTTGCATTGGTCATTGCAATGATATTGATTATTCAGCTTTCATATTATGGCGCAGCATTAGGGGCCGGTCCTACGGAGATTGAAGTTTCCTTTGAGCCCAACAAAGAAATGGACATAAACATACATGCTGTAAATTCCGAAAGTTACAATTTTCCCGTAATCACATATACCGACGGTGAGCTGTCGGAATATCTTACACTTCTGGGACCGTCAGAAGTTGTGCTAGGTCCGCGCGGCACTGATGATGGAGTATACACTTTTAATTATAAGCTGCATCTGCCGGATAAGCTCGATGCGCCTGGAAAACATGAAGGCATAATATACGTCTCCCAAAAACCGCCAGAAGGGAGTTTCGGCGGAGTTGCCGCAATCATCAGAGTAGCGTCCAGGGTTATCGTTTATATACCATATCCAGGAAAATTCATAGAAGCCAAGCTAAACACTATGGATAAAAACCTGAGGACCGGGCAAAATCTCCTTTTCTCAATAGACGTCATAAACAGGGGATCCCTTAAAATAGACAATGTTTACGGGATTATAGATATATACGATTCTTCTAAAAAACTGATTTCATCGTTAAGAACAAACTCGTCATCTGTAGAGGCTGGTGAAGAGGCAATTCTTGTTTCCAGATGGCTTGCTGACGAAAAACCCGGGAAATATACAGCATATGCAAAGGTGTATTTTGATGGAAATATGACAGATGATATTAACGACATGTATTTTATCCTCGGATCTCCGTCGATAGATATTCTTTCTATTAAGGCAAACCCCATAGAAAACAATACTGTCGGAAAAATAATTGTTGAGATTAAGAGCAAGTGGAATTCTCCCATAGAAGATGTTTATGCAACTATAGACGTCATTGAAAAGGATGGAAAGATTATAAAGAGCGCAAAGAGCGAATCGGCTACACTTACACCTTGGGGAGTCAAGTCCTTGCCGATATTCCTAGAGACGGAAGGCATCGGAATTGGAAATTATACAGGGATTGTGCACGTCAATTTTTTTGATAAGAATAAGACCGCAGAGACAGTAATATCAATCGTGCCTGCGAAAAGTTATAATATGAGTATTATTGTATTTGCCATAGCTGGTGTTCTTATCATAATGCTAGTAGCTTTCGTAATAGTGAGGAAGAGGAAAGGTGGATACCGTTCTGACGGTTACATCAAAAGTTTCAAATAGAAAACCAGTGATCTGATGAAAAAGAAGCATATAAGACGTATACGAAAGAGCCGAGTGAAGAAAGATGAGATTGTGGCTGATATCATATTTCTTTTGATATCTTTTGTCGCATCGTTTATGGTCGTGTTCCTATTTGATGTGCATCATAGCTTCTATGAGTGGCCGATATTGCCGTTAAAATATATTTTTAAGACAAGCGAGCCATACTTTTATCTCGTACCTTTGGGAACGATTGTTCTGTTTATACTAATCAAATTATTCATCTATGGAATACAAGAAGATGAAAAGGCGCTTGAAGAAAAATATAGACTTTGATATATGGCATATTTATCAAATAAAATACAATTATATTGTAGTCTCTACATACGTTTTGCTTATTTTCTTTAATCACTTTTAAACAATGGAAATAAAACAAGATATGATATATAGTATATTCAATATCTTTTGATATCGCGGTGAGAAATTATGATGATAGGTCTTGTAGGTGTTCCGAATTCGGGAAAATCGACATTCTTTAAAGCCGCAACGCTTGCTGATATAGAAATAGCAAATTATCCATTTACAACCATAGAAGCTAATCAAGGCGTTGCTCATGTGACAAAACCATGCCCATGCAGACGTCTTGGTGTCAAATGCAATCCGCAGAATTCATTATGCGTTGATGGCATAAGGCATATACCTGTGAAGCTTCTCGACGTTGCCGGGCTTGTCCCTGGTGCGCATGAGGGCAAAGGCCTGGGAAATCAGTTTCTCGACGACCTGAGACAGGCCGACGGCCTGATACATGTTCTTGATATATCAGGAAAAACCAACGCCGAAGGGAAAGAAGAAGACTGGGATCCTTACAAAACAATAGAAATTCTTGAAAATGAAATAGATGAATGGATACACGGGATAATAAAAAAGAATCTTGTCAAATCAAGGCGCATTTCCGAAACAGAGAAAAAACCACTTGAGAGAATTCTTGCCCAGAATCTATCTGGTCTTGGTATATCGGAAGCCGATATAAAGGCCGCGATGAAGGAAAGCGACCCTGAAGAAAGGGAGTTTGCGACAATTCTAAGAAAGATTTCAAAACCGATAATAATAGCCGCCAATAAAATAGACAAAGATGGCGCTGAAAAAATTTTTGACGAAGTCAGATCAAAGGCAGACAATGTCTTTCCGTGCTCGGCTGACTCTGAACTCGCATTAAGGGAAGCTGACAAGCACGGTCTTATAAGATATGAGCTTGGAAGAGATGATTTTGAAATTGTATCTGAAAAACTTAATGAGAAACAGAAGCGTGCACTTGAATTTATCAGAAGTAATGTATTGAAAAAATTCGGCGGGACGGGCGTTCAGAAGATCCTGAACGAAATGATTTTTGAAAAACTCGGTTACATTACCGTTTATCCTGTTGCCGATATCAATCATGTTTCTGACAAAAAAGGAAATGTTCTTCCAGATGTTTTTCTTGTAAAAAAAGGAACGACGTTAAAGCAGCTTGCTGCAAAGGTGCATAGTGATATGGCAGACAAGTTCATAGGAGGGATTGATTACAACAGCAGAAGAAAAATCGGAGCTGATTATGAAATTAAGGATGGGGATATCATAGAGATAATCTTTGGAAGATGATGTTTTCTTCAAAAAACTTTCATACTTTTTTCAAAAAATATTAATTCCAAACACATATACTGCGAGCATATTTTTTCATGTCTAAAAATAATAGGAATGAAAAAAAATAGAAACTTATATATACTAACCAATGTCTAATAATAATTAAAAGTAAGAAAATGATTAGAAGGTGATTGGTTTGGTGGCTAAGAAAAAATCAACAACAAAAAA
>JAADIF010000038.1:3293-10886 GCA_013151465.1 Microcaldota archaeon
AGAAGGCAACAGCTAAGAAAAAGCCCGCGGTAAAAAAGAAGACAACAGCTAAGAAAAAATCAACAACAAAAAAGAAGGCAACAGCTAAGAAAAAGCCCGCGGTAAAAAAGAAGACAACAGCTAAGAAAAAATCAACAACAAAAAAGAAGGCAACAAAAAGGAAAAGATAAAGCTGTATAATTATTAAAACATTACAGCTTTTATCCTCTTCTTTATTTTTATTTGGCGCTTCGGCGTGCAAATGATTTGTTTTGTGGCCGTGGCGCTGTTTATGCTCCAACGGCCTTTTTGAGTTCTTCAACCTTGTCCGTTCTTTCCCATGTGAAATCCGGATCCTCTCTTCCGAAATGACCATATGCTGCGGTTTTCTGATATATCGGTCTTCTTAAGTCCAGTTTGTCAAGGATGTCCTTTGGTTTTATCGGAAATATCTTTCTGACAGCATCTGCCAATTTTTCCTCATTAACTTTTCCCGTACCAAATGTGTCGATTAATATACTTACAGGCTCAGCGACGCCGATTGCATATGCAAGCTGCACCTCGCATTTGTCTGCAAGACCTGCAGCAACTATATTCTTTGCTATATAACGCGCGGCGTAGGCTGCACTTCTATCAACTTTTGTCGGGTCCTTTCCAGAGAATGCGCCTCCTCCGTGTCTTCCCATTCCACCATATGTATCGACGATTATTTTCCTTCCTGTAAGTCCTGCATCAGCGTAAGGACCGCCTCGCACAAAACTGCCTGTGGGGTTCACATAAATCTTTGTATTTTCATCCATCCATTCCCCACATATCGGTTTTATTACCTTCTCTATCACATCATCTCTGATGGTCTTATGGTCTATCCCTTCATCATGCTGGTTTGATACGACGACTGCATCTAATCTTTTCGGCTTTCCGTCTACATACTCTACAGTTACTTGGCTTTTTCCGTCAGGTCCAAAATACGGTATTTCTTTATTCTTTCTTACTTCGGCGAGCTTTTCTGCCAGACGATGAGCAAGATGTATTGGAAGAGGCATCAGCTCTTTCGTTTCATTACATGCGAAACCAAACATCATACCTTGATCGCCTGCACCCTGTTCTTTATATTCACCTTCACCTTCAGTGACTCCCTGGCTGATGTCCGGTGATTGTTCCTCTATGTGAGTTAGCACAGCGCAGCTTTCCCATTCAATGCCTTGGGATATCTTTTCATACCCTATTTCTTTAAGTGTTCTCCTTGCCACTTTAGGTATATCGACATACCCTTTTGTTGTTATTTCTCCTGCAACCAACACCATTCCGGTTTTTGTGCAGGTTTCAGCTGCAACTCTGCTTTCCGGATCTTGCCTCAGGCATTCATCTAGAATCGCATCGCTTATCTGGTCGCATAGCTTATCCGGATGACCTTCCGTAACACTTTCTGATGTAAAGAAATAATGTTTTTCGCTCATCTTATCACTCCTTAAACTTTTAATGTTTTCTAAAAGTTTGTAGAATATATTTATATTCTTTTATTCATCATTATAATATATAATTATAACTGATGGTTATAATGAGGTAATAACCTATGATGATTACAGGAGAATATCTCAAACACATGAGAGAAATGCTCGGACTCTCTCAGCAAGAGCTTGCAAGGCTTGCAAAGGTTTCGCAGGCCCATATCGCAAAGATAGAAAATAACAAGGTCGATCCGAGGCTTTCGACAGTGAATCGCATTCTTTCTGTCATGGAGAGAAGAGAAAGACGAAGAAGATGTGTAAACTTCATGAAAAAACCAGTTTTTGTGAACAAAGAAATGATGATAAAGGATATAATTACCATAATGAAGAAAAATGGAATTTCTCAGGTCCCTGTAATGAACAAAGGAAAGATGATTGGTTCCATACAGGAAACAACGTTGCTTGAGAATGTTCACAAGGGATATGATTTATATGCTGGAGATATAATGGAAAAGCCCTTTCCTGTTCTTGACTATAACGAAAACATAGAGATCGCAAAAGCGCTTCTTGACTTCTCTCAAGCAGTTATGATATCAAAAAAAGGAAATATAGTCGGGATAATAACAAGGTCGGATCTTTTGTAAGCAGTTTTTTTATCTTTCATTATCCGCATTTGCTATATCCGCACGACAGACATGTCGAACATCCTTCGGCATAATAAAGCTTCGCACCGCAGACCGGACATTTCTCTTCTGTTTCTTCGAGTGGCATTTCTTCATCAGCATGCTCAATATGCGGTAAGGTGTCATTTGATTTTGCATTGCTTTTTTCACCGTTGCCGATATTTATTACCTGTACAACCTTGCTGTTATCACGATATATTGTTATACCTTTGCATTTGAGTTTGTATGCAAGAAGATACGCCTGCTCAACATCAGAGATGCTGGCATCATTCCTCAGGTTTATTGTTTTGCTGACGGCGTTATCTGTATACTTCTGGAAGACGACCTGCATTTTCACATGCCACTCAGGGTCGATGTCATGAGACGNNGTTGCAAAAAGCCTTCTTACATCTTCCGGAATTTCCTCTATGTCGTGAAGAGATCCATTCTCTGCAACTTTTCTCATAAGCTCTTCTGAGAAAAATCCACGCTCTTTTGCAATTTTCTCAAATAGCGGATTTATCTCAAGCAGCTCTTCTCCTCCGAGGACATTCTTTCTTACGAAAACAACAGCAAATAAAGGCTCTATACCGCTTGTCGTATTCGCTATTATACTTATTGTTCCTGTGGGTGCTATTGTTGTTATTGTGGCGTTTCTCATATTTTTGAACCCTCTTTTGTCCCAGACACTTCCTTTGAAATTCGGGAAGTTCCCCCTTTCTTCGCCAAGCTTCACAGACACATCTCTTCCTTTCTCTGAGATGGTTTTCATGATCCTCTCACCAAGAAGAAGTGCTTCCTTTGACGCGTACGGTATTCCAAGTTTTATGAGAGTCTCTGCCCATCCCATCACTCCAAGACCTATTTTCCTGTTCGCTCTTGTCATAAATTCAATCTGCTTAATCGGATAATTGTTTGCGTCTATGACATTATCGAGGAAGTGGACAGCTTTCCTTGTTATGTCTTCGAGCTTGTCCCAATCAAATTCATATTTGTCATTTTTTCTGACAATGCACTTGGAAAGATTTATGCTTCCAAGGTTGCATGATTCGTATGGAAGAAGAGGCTGTTCACCGCACGGATTTGTTGATTCAACCTCTCCTATATGAGGTGTTTGGTTGTATCTATTTATCTCATCAATAAAAATGACACCGGGATCGCCTGTCTTCCACGCCTGATATATTATCATGTCCCATAATTGTTTTGCAGGTAACGTCTTTTCGACTGTTCCTTTTCTGGGATTTATCAGGTCAAAGTCTTTCTTTTTCGCAACGGCTTTCATGAATTCATCCGTAATTGCGACAGATATATTGAAATTTGTAAGGATTGTGTTTTCACTATTCTTGGCATTTATGAACTCGATTATATCCGGATGATCTATCCGAAGCACTCCCATATTGGCTCCCCTGCGCTTGCCTCCCTGCTTTATGACTTCTGTTGCAATATCAAAGACGCGCATGAATGAAATAGGACCAGAGGCGACACCCATTGTGCTTTTTACCATATCTCCGCGGGGCCTTAATCTGGAAAAACTAAAACCCGTCCCGCCGCCTGTTTGATGGATGATTGCAGTGAATTTGACAGCATCAAAGATGCTTGGGATGTTGTCCTGAACCGGCAGGACAAAA
Source organism: Microcaldota archaeon (assembly GCA_013151465.1). Taxonomy (GTDB): domain Archaea; phylum Aenigmatarchaeota; class Aenigmatarchaeia; order QMZP01; family QMZT01; genus JAADIF01. The sequence continues at coordinate 7,011 of JAADIF010000038.1, forward strand.
CATGCGGAAAGTTGGCCTATATGAGTTCCGGCATTCATGAGCGTCGGGCTGTTTGGAACAAACTCGAATTTCGACATTATTTCATAGAAATCATCTTCACTCTTCTCCACTTCATCCCATTTATGTTTAAGGATTTCGATGAGCTCTTTGAACGTCACTTTCATGTGCTTTTGTTTGTTGAGGTTGCTATATGCCCTCCACAACATTTTGAGATTATGTATATTAAGACCTATTTCAGAAACCATGCGCTCTTCAAGCTCATTTTCCTGAGGGACTGGCTTAATTGTCTGCTGGCGGCTTGGATCATATACATAATCATGATAAAGGATATCCGCAAGCGATATATGGCGTGCTATTCTTCTGAAAAACTGCATTGTTGATTCTTTTATTGCCCCCTTTTCATCCTTTAACAGATATCTGGATTTTAGCACCTTTATAGAATTTATCGGAAGTTTGAGCTCATCGTTTACTCCAAGTATATATTTTATCTCTCTGTCTTTTTTCCTTTCTTCCCTATATATGATATATGCCTTGGCCGTGGCAGCATGTCCGTTCTCTATGAGAACCTTCTCGACGATATCCTGTATCTGTTCAACCGTAGGCATCGTGTGTCCGTCGAACTTATCGTTTAGAACAATGGCAACCTTGTCTGCGAGCGTCTTTGCCAGTGCGAAGTCATCGCCTTCAACGGATTGCGCCGCCTTGAAAATGGCATTTGCAACCTTATTGACATCGAATTTTACTATCTTTCCGTTCCTTTTCTTGACAAACTTAACTTCCTTTTCCATTTTCTCCCCTCTCATTTTCTTCAAAAGCCCCCTACTTCGACTTCCTTCTTATCCTGGTTTTCAATTTCTCAAGTTCCTTCTCAAAGGAATCTATGTCCTCAAATTGTCTGTAGACACATGCAAAACGTATGTACGCAACATTATCTATCTTCTTAAGCCTCTTCATTATTATGTTTCCTATCTTCCTGCTTTCTATCTCATTTTTTTCCATTCGCATTATTTCATTTTCTACGTCATTTACAATCTTCTCGATAATCTCTCTGCTTATAGGCAATTTCTCGCATGGCTTGATTATCGCCATTCTTACTTTTTCGATGTCGAATCTCTCTCTTCTTCCATCTTTTTTGACAACAGTCGGGAGATTCATCTCGACCCGTTCATAAGTAGTGAAGCGTTTTTTGCACTTTATGCATTCGCGGCGTCTTCGTATGGTCTTAAAATCGCTGGAGTCTCTTTTGTCAACGACCTTCGTTTCACTGGATCCGCAGAAAGGGCATTTCACATTCTTCACACTCCTCGAGATATGGCGCAATCCGCCTACTTGAGTTGTTCAGGCCGGTTTATCACCGGCACGATGCAAATAACAATATATTGGTGGTCAAGTATCAGAGAACCACAACTTATTGTATATTATTCTTTTTCATTTATATTCATATCTTTCATACTTTCTGTATGTTATGACTTCTATTTTAGAAATTCTATTATCCGGAAAGAAATTCAACATTTAATATTTTTATGGATGGAGAGCAAAAATAAGGTTATGCAGACAATAGTTTTCACAGACCTTGATGGGGCTATGCTTGATGAGGGTTATTCTTATGATGCTGTAAAAGAATCTGTCGCAAAATTAAAAGAAAGGAAGATACCGATAGTTATTTGTACAAGCAAGACAAGAGCCGAAATAGAAATATATACGAATGAACTGGGTATAGGAGATCCTTTCATATCGGAAAATGGGGGTGCTATATTCATCCCTAAAGGATATTTCGATTTCGATTTCGACTTCACGAAAGAGGACGGGAGATATTGTATAATAGAGTTGGGGACGCCGACAGAAAAGCTCATAGAAGTTCTTGGGAAAATAAAGAAGTATTATAGGATAAAATCTTTTCATGATATGACGGATGAAGAACTTTCGCATGATGCAGCACTGCCGCTTGAAAGGGCCAAAAAAGCAAAACTTCGTGAATATGATGAGGCGTTCAAGATTCTGGATGTCGGTGCTGAAGATGTAATAAAGCAGGTCATAAACGAGGCAAAACTTCAGTTTGTAAGAGGAACGCGCTATTGGCATATCCACGGCGACAACGACAAGGGAAAGGCCGTGCGCATATTATGCAATCTTTTCAGAAGGAAATACGGAGATATAAAGACCATAGCGATAGGAGAGTCTCCGAACGATTTTCCTATGCTGGATGCTGTCGATAGACCATATCTTGTCAGGCGCTTTGACAACGCTTTCACAAGCGAGAAGTATATAAAAGCGTGGGGAATAGGTCCTGATGGATGGGTATATGCGATAAAAGAGGAGATTAATCTTTGATTTACGTTTTTTGCCTGAATAGTCAGTAATTCTTTTTATACGATTCGAACTAATTCTTATACATCATAGGTTCATCTATGCGAAAGACAGCGGGGGTGAGAAATATGGCATTTGATCTGGTGGCACAGATAGGATTGATTCTTCAGAATAGCATAATGAATTTCTGGGAAAGTTTCATCTCATGGTTTCCTGGGCTTGTTGCCGCCTTAATAGTAATAATATTTGGATGGATAATAGCGAGCGTAATAGGCGGTCTGAGCACGAAAATCCTGCACAGGGCAAAACTTGACTACTGGATAAAAACAAGAAATCTGAAAGACGCGTTATATGGAAAGGACTTGTCATCAATACTTGGTTCTCTTGTCAAATGGTACATCATCGTAGTCTTCCTGAGCGAAGCGGCATCACTTGTAAAGCTTACAGCCTTATCGACGATAGTGACGGCAGTCGTACTTTATCTGCCGACCCTTATAGGGGCTGCGCTTGTCGTCCTCATGGGACTGCTATTCGGCGAATATGTAAAAAATGAAGCTCTTGACATGGAGATGTCACATAGAGAACTCTTCGGGAATGTGGGTAAATGGCTTATTGTGTATTTTGCACTTGTCATAGGTCTTCAGACAGCAGGATTCGAGGTAAACATACTGCTTGATGCCTTCCGTATAGGATTTTCATCTCTTGCAATAACAGTAGCAATAATAATCGGTCTTGGGTTCGGTCTTGCATTTAAGGACGATATAGAAAAATATGCAAAGGACTTTCGGAAGGAGATAAAGAAGACAAAAAAGAAGTAACCAACCTCTTCTTCTTTATTCATTTACCAATTTCCTGCATATATCCGTTAGTGGGCATCCGTTGCATGAAGGTTTCTTTTTGCAGAATCCTTTCGAGAGTTCGACTATGAGTGCATGATATTCTTTATATATTCTGACATCCGGGGGCAGATTGCTCTCGAAAAGATGTCTTATTTCTTCATAGCTTTCAAGTCTACCAATGCCTACTCTTTTAAGAAGACGTCTGGTATATGCATCAACAACAAAGAAGGGCAGGTCACCTGCATACAGAAGAATAGAATCTGCTGTTTCGGGCCCTATCCCATTCTGCATGAGGATAATATCCCTGAGTTTCTCTGGTTTTGTTTTGAACATACTTTCTATGCTCCCGAAATTATCCAGAATGAAGCTGCAGAAGGATTGAAGACGCTCGGCTTTCTGTCTATAGAAGCCGCTGGGTTTTATCAGTTCTTCAAGCTCACTTCTTTTCATATGAACAATAGAATTTATGTTAAGTTTTCCTACGTTCTTTAGATTTGAGATAGCCTTTTCAACATTCTTCCAATTGGTATTCTGTGTAAGAATTGCACCGACTATGACTTCAAATCGTGTTCCTGCGGGCCACCAGTTCTGGTTTCCGTAATGCGACAGCAGCTTGTTGTATATGCGGATAAGCATACTCTTCATATCTATCCTATCCTTCTCTTGTCTACGCGTTTTGCTATGGGCAGCATGCACGCGCCGACAATTATAAACGATATGAGCGTATAGA
>JAADIF010000015.1 GCA_013151465.1 Microcaldota archaeon
CCTACATCAAAAGGTGAATATGAAGGGATAGTGGTGCTCATAAATGATAACGCGATTAAAGATTATAGATTTAAGTTCAGCGCCTGAATGACATTTCCATAAACGGTTCTTGTATCTGAAGCGCATTTCTTCCACGAATAATTTTCTTTACAGAATCTAAAACCATTTCTGCCAATCTCAATTGACAATTTCTCATCATCCAGAAGTCTTATCAATACATCAGCCAACATTCCGGAATTCCCGGCATCTATCTTTATTAAATCCCTCCCGTCTTTCATTCCTTCAGCCGCTCCCGTACGATTTGTCGCTATTACAGGTATCATATGAGCCATCGCCTCCGTCATTGCTATACCGAACGGCTCCCATACAGAGGGCATTACAAAAATATCACTTGAGTTATAATAGGAATTTGCATCCTCCGGACTGACATATCCGGCGAATATTATTTTATCCTCAAGGCCCAAGCATGTGACAAATTTCTTAAGCTGTCCTTCGTTGTGGCCGGAGCCAGCTATTACTATCGATACATTCTCATATCTCTTCAATATCTGTCTTGATGCATAGATAAGATATTCCACTCCCTTTTGCCTCGTCAATCTTCCGAAATATAGTATTATCTTGTTCTTTCCGGTGGAATATTTTCTCTTGATAAATTCGCTGTCGGATTTCTTTACAACATCAAAACCATTCTTAACGACAATTATCTTTTTTTCATCGATTCCGTAATTTTTAATAATTTCATTTTTCATCAGAAAGCTTACTGTTATTATACCATCCGCATTCTTCAAGCCGAAATCCTCTATAAAATCTATGTCATTCTTAATCCTTTTGTCCATACCGCGCCTCATATATTCTGTGGAATGCACAGCCAGAATAAATGGCACCTTTTTGTATTCTTTTAAACGATGCGCAGCGATAACTCCAAACCAGTCATTTGCGTGTATTATATCAAAATTCTCATCCGAAAAAGATTCTATAATGTTTCTGTTATATCCAAGGACAGTCTCCAACATGCTGCCCGTCTTCTTGCATTTTACCGGAACTACACATGCATTGCCTATATCAGGAATCGTATCAGGCATATTGAACTCGGGTATGGTAATATAGACATCATCTTTTTCTGAAAGCTCTGCTGAAAGCCGGCTGCAATATATATCAAGCCCGCCAGTCGTCTTAGGTGGAATCGACCATCCGATAATAAGTATTTTCATAATCAAAACTTATGAAATAATCTTATATTAGGATTACTATAAAGAGGAAGCCCCGGGCGAGAAATCCATCATTCTTGAACTCGCGACCTCAGCGTTACCAACGCTGCGCTCTACCAAGCTGAGCTACCGAGGCGTTATGAGCAATATTATAATTCTATTTTTAAATTATTTTACGGGGCGTTTCCAGACAATTCTTCCCCGCTGAACAATCTCTCTTATCCTATGAAATGGAATCTCGCACTCCTTCCCGTCGAATCCGATAATAAAAAATGAGAATTTATTTCCTTTCTCAAATCCCATATCGGTGAATTTTCTGTATATTATCCTATTCTCGACTCTGTCATATATTCCAATCTCAAATTCGCTCGGATTAAGATTTTTGTCCCATTTTATTCTTGAGAGGAATTTTGATGCGTCGATCATAGAATCAATCGGTGTTATTAGAACGTATAGCCTTTATATGTGTATTTTTTCTGGAGTCGTTCTTTGTAAAATCCCATATGCTAGGATAATTCTTGATAATATCAAAATGTTTCTGGCGTTTTGTTCCGTGGATAACACAATCCTGGCTCTGAAGAATAGATGCTATCGCATCACCTTTGTTTATCTTATCCCTCATCCTCAAAGAGAAAACAAAGCCGCAATGCTTGGATATTATCTTTTTATGCTTACGTGTTATCGGATCGTAGATGACTGCTATCACATCACCTTTGTGGACTACGTCACCTATCCTGACTTTCTTATAAAGCAGGCCTTCCCTCCTTGATTTGTATGTGAATCTATCGAGATCTTTTATCAAGTATTGCTCACGCGGAAGCTTTATCTTACCTTTCAGAAAGCCATTGTATATCAATATATTCTTGATTCCTTCAAAGGCGCTTTCTATATACTCGTCCCAGATTACAAGACCTCCGCCTATTTCTATGGTAAGTACCGGAATGGCGAATCTCTTGAAAGATTCTATTGCCATCATCCCCTTATGACCATCTCTTACTAATATGACCTTTGTTCCAAAAAGACGGCCCATTGTGAGGGTTTGCGTGTCATTGTCAGTTTCGTCAAAATGTATTCTTGAATGAGGCAGTAAGACCTCTCTTTCACCAAAGTCGTGGCAGTCGATTCCGAAATCACATTTGCTTATCACATCCTTCATAAGCTTTTTTGCAATCTGATAAGAAATGCTTGCTCCCCTCTTTCCGAAACATCTGTTAAGGTCCCTGTTATCCTCGATGACATTTCTTTGTTGTTTGTGATAACCCGTAATATTGAGAAGTGGAAGAAATATTATAGTTCCGGAAACACTCTTCGGGTCTATTTTTGCCATGCACATATGAATTAGTTTCATTCCGTTGAGTTCATCTCCGTGAATGCCTCCGCTTATAAAACACGTTTTCCCCTTTTTCCTGCCTTTTATGACTGCTACAGGTATTTTGTGGCCTTTCCCTATAGGTATTGTGCCATATCTTATTGTTCCCTTTGCAGGCTTACACGTGCCTATCCTCTTGATTTCTGACAATTAATCACTCTGTTATGCATCTTGGCTTCTTAATATTATTATATTCGCGCTCGTATTAATTGCTTAGCAAAGCCTACAATCACATAAAGCTTAAATGAAGGATTCGCGAATACTAGATTAGGTGTGCGGATGCATAAAAGAATAGACAGATATATCAGGGAATCGGAATACTTTATACATGAAACAAAAAAGTCCGTAGTCAGCAGGTTCTTGATTGTCGCAGCGATTGTTGTTTTATATTTCTCGTTTGTTTCCATCAAATATGGCACGGAAGACGGCCTTCTTATAACATTTCTTTCATGGTCGTTCTTCGTCTTCTGTACACCTGTCGCCGATGCAGGGTTTCTTCTCGACTTTCCCGTCAGAATGATAACTAAAGTCAGAATGATATATTCAGAGATAATGGTATGGACTGTGGCATTCGGGCTGAATGCATACGCCCTTACGTTCAATCCCTCTATATATAGAAAGACTCTCGTATTGGATTTATTCAGGACAATCCTTCTGAACCCTTTCCCATTCTGGGGGATAATAATCATATCTGCTGTCGGAACGTTCATCTCCATTTATTTTGGTGATGAACTCATAGATGTTGCAAAACACAAAGAACGAAAAAAATATTTAAAGCACAGAGGAAGGCACAGGATTGTCATAATGCTGTTTATATGTGCTGTGACATTATTCCTCTATCACTATCTGCTCACACAGCTTGGCATAGAGATTTTCTAATCCGTGATTTCTATATCGTATAGCCGCGTTTTTTAATTCCAGACAACAATAAACAACCATGACAAACGATGGCTACATAAAATTCAATATAAAATGGATAAAGGCGAAACCTCTTCCTGAAAGCGTGATAAGAGAGCTAAACAAATGGCGCCGGAAGTTATTTGATGCAGGCCTTATCGGGATGTATGAGAGCGGCATAGGATTCGGGAACATCAGCATGCGCATTCCGGGGACAAATGAATTTATCATATCGGGCTCGGCAACTGGCGGCATAGAAAACCTGACAGCAGAACATTACGCCAGAGTTACTGAAGTCGATCATGAAAAGAACAGCCTCGTATGTGTAGGTCCCATAAAGGCCTCATCGGAATCGATGACGCATGCGGCTGTTTATGATTCCGACCATTCCGTCAATGCGGTGATACATGTGCATAATCTCAGAATGTGGAAAATGCTTCTTGACAGGGTTCCGACAACATCAAAAGAGGCGACATACGGAACACCTGAGATGGCCGAAGAGGTAATGAGGCTTTTCAAAGAGAGCGATGTAAAAGAGAAAAAGATATTTGTCATGGGCGGGCATGAAGAAGGGCTGATGACATTCGGAAAGGACCTCGATGAGGCTGGAAGCGTCATGCTGCGGTATTGGGAAGAATTTGGTAAGTAAACGGCTTTCCTTATTTTGGGATAGATTTTTAAATATATATAACTATCTATAAGTGGTATAATATGATTATTGATTGCTATGGGAAAACGTTTTGATTTTCAGGATTCTAAGGATTCTTTGAAAATATTTTTGGAAGCAATAGAAGTGCTTGCTCCTCCCGATAATGACTCTCGTATAGTTAGAGATGAAAAAGGTGACGTAACGTTTGCTTTTGAGAAAGAAGGTCATAAAAAACTTGCAGAAGCTCTGGAAAAAAGAGGAGTCCATGCACTCGTCATTTCGGAGAATGGTCAAACAGAAAATTCAAAAGGTGGTGAATATGATTGCATAACCTTCTTGGATCCCCTCGAGGGCTCCACAAATTATAAATCCGGGACGCTGCCTTTTGGTACAAATTTAGTAGCATTTCCTTACAAAGAGATTGTGGAGGTCAGTGACTGGAGAAATTCAATCGTTGTTGACTGGAGAAATTCTCTTTATTATGTAGCACATAGGGACGATGATAAGAAAGATACAGCTTATGTTATTGACAACGGCGTAAAAAGGCCACCGAGAAGAAACGGAAAAATAATAGAGATACCTATCGGATACACAGATGATGATAATACCATAGCAATGTTGATGCGTTTATATAATGTTCTAAAAGATGAATTAGATACCAACCAGTATAGGTCAATAGATGTAACAGGTCCAGAAATTGCCTCTATTATATATATGGTATATATCGAGGGGAGAGATCTTGATAAATTGGGACCTCCGTGGGATATAATACCTGCGGCTGTCATAGTCAATGCGGCCGGAGGATATGCAACGCATATAGATGGAAAACCGTTCGATGATGATGTTGTATGGAATCCTAAGAAATTTAAAAATGGATACAATCCACACGTTGCAAATGATATTCTTGCTGCAATGGATAA
>JAADIF010000055.1 GCA_013151465.1 Microcaldota archaeon
AGCCAAAAGCTGAAGAAACGAAAACCTCCAAAGATGAGAAGAAGGAAGAATCCGTAGAGAAGAAAAACGCTGAGAAGAGTGTGGAAAAGGAAGAGAAGCCGAAGGCTCCTGAAAAGAAAAAGGATTCGGACAAAGGAAAAAACGATGTCACCGAAAATGAAAAAAAGAAAGAAGAGAAACCAAAAGCTACTGAAAAGAAAAACGAAAAGACAGAAGAGAAGAAATAATTTCTTTTCTTATATTTTCTTATTCTAAAATCAATTTAAGGCGCGACGCGCTAAATAGTGAATAAATATGCTTTGGGTTGAGAAATACAAACCGGCGAAATCTTCTGACATGGCGGGGCAAGGTAAGGTTATATCCGAGATAAGATTATGGTTTGATAAATGGAAACCGGGAAAAGGTCTTCTTCTTTCAGGGCAACCTGGCGTTGGTAAAACACTTTCCGTAGAATTGCTGTGCAAGGAGAACGACTGGCTGCTCATGAGAATGAATGCTTCAGATTCAAGAAGTTCTGACGAGATAAAAAATGTCCTTGGTCAAAGCACCAAAATGAAACCTCTATTCCATAAGACCAAAGTCATTCTCATAGATGAAATTGATGGCATCTCACCTGTAGAACGCGGTGCTACAAGAGCAATCATAGAGATTATCAAGCGATCATCGTATCCAGTCGTACTTATAGCAAATGATCCTTGGATTTCCAAGCTAAGGGCGCTGCGAACGCTTTGCACTCATATAAAATTTCCCAAGGTTTCAACACCCTCGATTGCAAAAAGGTTAAAACATATACTTGATGCCGAGGGCATCGAATACGATGAAGATGTAATAAAGGGTCTTGCAAGATGGGCGAATGGAGATATGCGCTCTGCTGTGATAGACCTTCAAACGGCGGCAGAAGGCAGAAAGAAGCTCGACGAGGACGCCCTGCTTTCGCTGGGGTTCAGGGAAAGAGAAACAGATATGTTCAGCATACTTCCGACAATTTTCAGATGCAAAAGGATTTCTGTTGCAAAGAAGCTCATATGGGATGCAGACAAGGATGCAGATACTGTTTTCTGGTGGATTGAGAATAATATCTCAGTTGAATTCTCAAGCCCCACCGAGTTGCAAAGGGCATATGACACTCTTTCAAAAGCAGATATCTTCAGAGGCCTTGTTTCAAAACAGCAGAACTGGAGATTCAAGGCATACATGGTGGACCTCATGGCAGCTGTATCTGTCGGAAGGAGGGAAGAGCCTCATCACGGCTGGGTAAAATATGAGCCGCCCAAAAAGATCCTGATGATGGCTGCAAACAAGGGGGAACGAGCTGAAATGCGTGAACTGCATCAGAAGATAGGAGAATATACACATCTATCAAATAAGGCCGTAAAAACGCAGCTTATTCCGTATCTAAAGATGATAGTGAAATCGAAAAGGTTTGCTAAGACGAATAAGGAATCCGGCACGATTCTCAGTCTTGCTGCGTTTTCAAAGAAGAATGATGAGCAAATCGGAAATCTTATGCTCAGCGAAGAAGAGATTGCCATGATAGTGGCATAATTTAATTATTTACTTTCTTGTCAATCCGGAAAAACCACGTTTTCTCAAATAATTATAATCTATCAACGGTATTATGTTTAGAGTTAGAAGATAATGAAGAAAACAGAGACGCGCATCACCCTTATATTTTGTGTTCAGCAAAAGTGCTAAATCGTGATAGAATCTAATGGTCTTATCGACCTGACTTGAGGTTATATGCTGTGCAATCTCATGATTATTTGTGAAGAAATCTATTGCATTGTGTGCTACATCGGCTGTCTTGAGAGGGAGAACTGACTGGTCATGAAGACATCTTCCTTCATATTTGAGGGGATTGTCGTTTGTGATTGTTTTCAGAATCTGTATGACTGGGCGGCTATTCAAAAAGTCCTTTTCTAATTGCCCTATAGTTACATTAGTATCCTCTGGGACATCGTGAAAGAGAGCCCCTATAATTTCTTCCTTCCCATATCCTGCATATGTCATCAGAGCGGCAACTCCGACTGGATGGCTAATATACGGCAATCCGGATCTCCTTCTCTGGCCTTCGTGGGCTTCATATGCAATTTCTAACGCCCTCTTCAAATCTTCATTTTTTTCCAAGCGTTCATAAAACTTGTTTAATGCATTGATATAAGAGACTTCAAAACGAGTTACAGTGCGCTCTGGAACATACAGACCACTATGTTTATCCTGGGCAAATAGCCTCATGTTGTGCAATACAGCTTCTCTTTGTTCTCCGGGCACTGATTGCCTCGTGTAACCAATAAGAGCTGGCTCTATAATAGACATTAGAATATTTAATGATATGGTTTTAAAAATATATGGTTTTTACGACTAAATCTTGGTTTCATTGATGATTTTCGTTTCTATAGAGCCATGCGTAACATCGTTCAGCCTTTTGTATATGTCAGCCTGCATACCAGCCGGAATTTCTATAACAACAATCCATGAGGTCGATGTCCATTCCTCTTTCTTTATCTGGACCATCCTGTGGAGGACCGGCTCTGCCTTTCCAGCATATTCGAGAGGTATCTTTATTGCAACTTCAACTCTTTCCACGGATATCGGAAGTATCGGAGAAATAAGATCCAGAACGCTTTCCATCTGCTCTTTTGAACTTTTGAAAGGATCTATATGTACATGAGCCTCGCCCATCGCATTCATTATCCTCTGCGGTGGGTGCGGAAGTTTTGTCTTTGGATCTATCGCATAACTTGATATAAGATCTGCAACCTGCTTCCTTTTTTCTTCCACAAGCTTTCTTCTCTGTTCCGTTGTAAGCTGCAGGTCACCTTCCTTTAAAATGACTTCTGCCATTGCAAAAATATCAGCACCCTTTCCGAAAGCCTTTTCAAGTTCTGTTGCAGACGGGCGCTCGCCCTTTTTCGAATCCTTAAAAATTTCAGAAACTGCGAGAATGTTTTCTATTGATATGGGAGAACCCTTTCTGTAAGCGAGGGCCTTATCGGGATCTACCATTATCTCAAATGTCTGGTTTCCCTTGGTAAGACGTGCTATGACCGCCTTATCAACCGAAACCATACAAAACACCAATAATCTACAAATACTTTGCTATCTCTTTTTGAGTATATTTCTTGAACTTATCCGCTGTTATGACTGCAAGCTCTATGTTTTCAACCGGAAGTGTCTTCTCTCCCGATTTTAAGGCTTTAAGGGCAAGTTTAACAGCTTCTTCTATCTTCATATTCCCTTTGTATTTCTTTTCAAGGACTTTCTTGGCTTTTTCTGAACCCTTTCCAATCGACTGCGCTTTCCATTCAATCAGTGTGCCTGAAGGGTCAGTTTCAAATAGGCGCGGCTTATCATCGACACCGCCGAGTATTATGCCTATTCCATACGGCCTTACACCCGCATACTGCGTGACAAGATGTATATTGCCAGCAATATATTTCATCAACGTCGATATGGATATCTTTTCGTTATACGTCAGCCGGTTTATCTGCGACTTCACTCTGGCCATCTCGATTATATCCCTTGCATCAGCAAGAAGACCTGAACTTACCAAGCCGACGTGCTCGTCAATTTCAAATATCTTCTTATGCGAGCCATTTTCAAGAAGCGGTGCAGAAGCACGCGTCGCTCCCAGAATAACCGCATCTTTTGTTTTTAATCCGACAACGGTATTTCCTCTCTTTACCGCCTGCCTTGCATATTCTACCTGAAGCAATCTACCATCAGGGGAAAATACGACAATCGTTCTATCATACGCCATATAATTGGGCTGCATTGGCTGCATCTCTAATCACCTCATAATTATTATTAAAATTATGTAATCTATTAAATGTGGAGTAATATAAATGTTGCAAAACAGGTTTCCAACCGATATGCATAAAATGGCTCTATATGAAATGAGAAATGGTGGGAATATCGAATAGATTGTATGCGGGGAAAGGGGTTCGAACCCTTGAAGGCATTGCTCGCGTTCTTCAGTAATATCTGAAGCATACTCTAAGCCACACGGTCCTTAGCCGTGCCCCTTTGACCGCTTGGGTATCCCCGCATTCTTTCATTGGTTAACGGTTCATACGGTTAATAGTGATGTCCGCAGGTTTTCGACCTGCGGCAAACGCTCCTGTGCGACTTGTGACGGTTAACTGTTAACGTCCGCAGGTCTTTGACCTACGGCAAACGCTCCTATGTTATGTTTTGTTAGTTTGTGAAGTTTATGTATTTTTGCTGCGTTTGGTATTTTCTTATATGCACTCATAATATTTAAATGATTCGAATCTTAAGAATGTGGAAAAATAGACAGAGGTTTAACGAAAACGCCTTTCTATTTCATTCATGACATCGTCATAAAAACCTGCTGGATATATTATACCATCCTTTGCCGGACATTTGTTGTTGAAGAGAGGACCTATCTTATAGCCTCTGCTGCTTTTCCATATTTCTTTTAAAGGCTTTTTTCTTACATCCTCTGCGATGAACATATCGTTTCCTTCCCTTCCCGTGCAAACAAACACCTGGCCGTCCTTTTTGATGAACATGCCGGTGTTCGCTGTGCTGCATGGCGTTGTCCCTATATATGAGGAGATGCCTTCTCTTCTGACCTGTTCAAGTGTTATTATGCCGTTTTTGATAAGATACGAATATATCTCAACGGCAACTTCTTTTAGCTTTGCCTGAAAGCTTTCATTCTGCGCTGCATGGATAAACTTTTTTCCCATACCGCTTACCATTGTAGGACATACCCTTACGGGAATGTTTCTCACAGTACCCCATTTGAATATATGGAAAACCTCATCGATGTTATCCTCAAAAACAGGATTTGTCTGAAGCGTGAGGCGCTGGTTTGGCCATTTGTTAAAACCAAAACTCGCAAACCTTTCTATCGCAGTGTTTCTGGCAAGCGCGAAGTTTTTTGACTGGCTGCGGGTTGATGCGTTCGCTTTCTCAATATTGAATGTCCTGCAGGTTATAAGCAGATTCACATTCTCATACAATGCAACCCTCTTGCACAG
>JAADIF010000018.1 GCA_013151465.1 Microcaldota archaeon
AGTAGATAAGAAAGCTCTCGAATATGGGAAAAAACAGAGATTGTTTACGAGAAAAAATATCAGAAAGGCCAACTCTCTACACTCTCTCAAAGCGTTAGAAGATGGCAAAATAAAACCATTCAGTTTGGCTTATGGAGTTCTCACAGGTGAATATACTCCTAAAGCTGTGTGGAATGCGTACAGGGCTTCAAGATAAAAGTAATCAATTACTTCTTTTTTATATATTTTATTTCCTTTTGCGTAGTTTGTGAAAACCATATTAGCAAAATAAAACTTAATTTAATAGTTAAAGCAAATATATCATCATGCGAATGAAGCTTCTTTCATGGAACGTAAACGGCCTTCGCGCCGCGATAAGAAACGGCTTTAAGGAATTCATGGAAGAGACCGATGCTGATATAGTGTGCATTCAGGAGATAAAGGCAACAGAGTCCGATATACCCGAAACTATCAGGACTGTAAGCAGTTTCAGATCAGTTTTCTTTCCCGCAAGGAAGAAAGGATACAGCGGAACGGCCGTCTTCTATAAAATCGAGCCCCTTAAAATCACGAAGGGAATAGGAATAGAAAAGTTTGATTCGGAAGGAAGAAACATAACGCTTGAATTTGAGAAATTCTTCCTTGTGAATTCATACTTTCCCAATTCCCAGCACGGCCTCACGCGCCTTGGTTTCAAGCGCGAATACAACAGGACGCTTCTCTCCTACTGCAACAAGCTGAGAAAGAAAAAGCCCGTCATAATCTGCGGGGATTTCAATGTCGCGCACAAGGAAATAGACCTCAAAAACCCAAAAACGAATGTAAAAAATGCCGGATTCACTCCACAGGAGCGCGAGGATTTCTCAACAATTCTTGAAAACGGACACATTGACACATTCAGGATGTTTAGCAATGAACCCGGGCATTATACGTGGTGGAGCTACCGCTTCAATGCGCGCGCAAGAAACATCGGCTGGCGCATAGATTACTTCCTCATTTCCGAAGATATAAAGAGCAAGGTCAGAAAGGCAGAAATTCTGAGCGATGTAATGGGCTCAGACCACTGCCCTGTAACATTGGAAATTGATCCGGATTAACCTTTTTATAGCACATCTTTCATAAACATTCTCATGGACACGCAAAAGAAAATAGTAATTGCAGTGACGATAATTTCGGTTTTTGTTTTTGTTGTCGCTTTTTCATCCCTATATGTCCAGATAGAGATAGCAACAGGAAATGTCTGCGGATGCGCAATTCCCGTGTGGCTTTTCATTCCACTGCTTTCATCGATTGGGCTCCTTATAGGAACGCTGATTTATTATCTTCTTCATGGCCACGAAGGCATCGTTTCAGAAAAGGAAACTGCCAAGGGAAAGGATGCGATGCTTGCTGCAGCCGGAATGCTCCCGAAGGATGAAGCACTCGTGCTGAAAATACTCATAGAGGGGAATGGAAAGATGACCCAATCGGAAATAATGAAGAAAAGCGACCATAGTAAGGTAAAAATACACAGGATTCTCAAAAGGCTCGCCGAGAGGGGAGCGATATCAAAAACCAAGGACAGAAAAATAAACATAATAGAACTTTCACCGCAGCTGAAGAAATTTATCTGACTTTCCGTCATGGAAAGGTTCGTCTTGTCATAAATTTCAATTCAATCTTGTGATAATAGCACATGTGACATATGATTATCCGCAAGTTAGTGTCATGGACACATTGCAACAGCCTGCAACAGAAAGAATAATATAGGTATAGTCAATTCTTTGACATGAGCTGCCTTCGCATCTCTTTCTCATCTCCGGGAAGGTTTATCCCTATCACCTTGGACTCCCCCTCGTCCATGGAAACGCCGTATATGGTATCACCTTCCCTCACAAGATCGATATTGTGAGATATTATTATGAACTGCGCCATCTCAGATTGTTTTTTCAACAATTTCGCAACTGCCTGCGTGTTGGTCTTATCCAAAGCGGCATCCGCCTCATCGAGCACATAGAAAGGGCTTGGCTTGTATCTCTGAATGGCGAAGAGGAATGCAAGAGCAGTAAGCGTTTTCTCGCCTCCCGACATGGAATCTATATAAAGGAGATTCTTTCCGGGAGGCGATGCTGATATCAGAAGCCCGGATTCCATATCACTGTCGTTCTCAAGCTTAAGATAAGCATCTCCACCTGTCATTTCATTGTAGATTTTCTGAAAATTGTGAGAAACCTCTATAAGTGTTTTCTCGAAGACGTCCTTTCTTTTGGAATCTATTTCTGCTATAGCCTCTTCCACTGCAAGTTTTTCCTTGATTATTTTTTCCACTTTCTCCTTGAAGCCTTCAAATTCTTTGTGAAGCTTTTCATAGTCCTCAATTGCCTTCATGTTGACAGGCCCAAGACGCGAGAACTCTGCAAGGATCTCGTTCTCCCTGTTTTTCAGCCATTGGGCTGATTTTTCTTTGAGTTCCTGCATCTGTATATCTTCAATATTCTTCTCTTCCCACTGGTCCTTGACAGATTCATACTTGGCTTCATACCGCGCCTTGTTTATGTTGAGCTTGTTTAATTCCTGCTGCAGTATTATGCGTTTCTCATAAAGCGACTTCCTCTCTGACCGCATCCTTTCAAGCTGTTCTTTCAGGCGTGCTCTCCTGCCTTCAAGATTGGCACTTGAGGATCTCTTCTCCTTGCCTAAAAGCTCTTTGAGTTGATCCTTGAGTTCATCTATTTCAAGTATGAGTATCTTTATCTCGGAATCAAGCTTCTTCTTTTCCTCCATGTATGCCTTTATTCGCGGATTGGAGTGTTTTTTCACATGGAAGCCGCCCATCATTGCCCCAGATGATTCTATGAGATCACCATCAAGGGTTACCATCCTCACGCGGTTGGCCTTGGATATCTCTTTAGCATGTTCGATATCACTCACACAGGCTGTGCTGCCGAACACGTAATTGACAACATTGGAATACAACGGCTCATGATGAACAAGATCCGAAAGCCATCCAAATGATCCTTCAGGCGGTCTTCCGCGTGTTCGTGCCTGTATTCTGTCAAGCGGAAGGAACCTTGCCCGTCCTATCCGTTTTTCTTTAAGATATTTAATACAATTGACCGCAACGTTCGCATTCTCGACTATGACATCTGACATATGTGCTCCCGCGGCAACTTCGGCCGCAACTGAATATTTGTCAGGAATAATTACAAGGTCTTTGAAAACACCATGAACTCCTTGTATGTTAAGAACTGCCTCCACGGCAGGACTTTTCGTTTTTTCCATCTGGCGCATATCGTCTATCATCTTTTCTATGCGCTCTATGTCCCTCCTGTATGATTCGATTGTATTTTTCTTGCTTTCTATATTAGTTTCAAGACGTGATATCTTCTTTGAAAGATCAACCTGTTCAGAGATGTTCATTGCATCCCGTATTGTCTTTTCAAGCTCGTTCTCCTTTGCATCTATCTGCATATCGAGTTTTGTTATCGCCTTTTCGGCTGATTCGTATTCTTCCTGTTTCTTTTTTATCTTTTCTTCAATCTCCTCTATACCTTTCTCCGCGGATGAATATTCCTTCCAAATAGCCACAAGGCGTATCTGATTCAGTTCGCTCTCAAGATCTTTATATTTCAGGGCAATCTCCCTTTCGGCCGAAAGGCGTTCCATTATCTCTTCTTTCTGCTCAAGAACAATCTCTGCCTCTCTGACTTTAACTGCTATCTTTTCAAGTTCGTTCAATGCCTTTCTTTTCTTTTCCTCGTATTCGGTTATGCCTGAAATTTCATCTATTATAGAACGCCGCTCAGTTGGATCCATCTCAATTATGTTCGTGATGTCTCCCTGTTTCAGAATGTTATGACCGCCCGCTTGTATCCTCGCTTTGAGGAAGACATCCAATATCTGCTGTCTTGTCACTATTTTGCCATTAAGACGATACGTACTGACACCTGATTTGTTTATTTTTCTGGATATCGTCACATCATCTTCGTCAAACGGCAATATCCTGTCTTTGTTCGAAAAATAAAGTGTCACTTTGGCGTACTCTGCACTGTTTTTCTTCTTGCTGCCTGAAAAGATAAGGTCTTGGGATTTCTTTGCCCTCAAAACACGAGAAGATGTCTTCCCTATAACAAACGATATGGCATCTGCTATGTTACTCTTACCTGACCCGTTCG
Source organism: Microcaldota archaeon (assembly GCA_013151465.1). Lineage (GTDB taxonomy): Archaea > Aenigmatarchaeota > Aenigmatarchaeia > QMZP01 > QMZT01 > JAADIF01. Next base: position 4,134 of record JAADIF010000018.1, read on the forward strand.
GTCCCGTGATAACAGAAAAGTTTGTCGGGAGAATTATGCTCGTAGGACGTTTGAACGATTTGAACCCCTGCATCGATATCTTCTCGAGCCGTATCATTAGAGCACATCCATCAGATTAAGTCATTGATAATAGAGAATATTGGTTATGCACGTTTTTATTGGTGCAGGACATCAGTAGCCGATACCCTGTATATAGTATTTGCCTATCGAATCCTGAGCCCCTTGGCACTGCATGGATCGTATGCTTATCTCACGAATGTTGGACGGCGTCTTCATCTCAAAAGAACCTACAGTTCCCACTTGAAGTGTTACAGTGCTTGTGTTGGAAATCACGGAACCGTTATCCAATGTCACTATAAAGGAGAATCCATCCATATCAATTTTGCCGTTGTTGAACACGTTTGCATAAAGCGTTTCACTATTCGTGTCATAGAAGCTGCTCTGGATCAGAAGGCGTGCATCTGCGCATTTCACAAATTCGGACTGGCTCACCTTGACAAACTGGGTTGCCCATGCAGCAAGTATGCCTGCAACGACCATCGTAAAAGCGATAAGGAGAATCACAGAAATCAGCGGAGATATGGCCTTACTCTTATGAGCGCCGCTTTTTGAAATCATAATTTTATATATGGCAGCCCTTCTTTATATATTTTCCATGGCACCTTATTGGTAAAAGGCGATGGCATGAAATTTGTGCATGAAATACCCGCAATCGTGATGAAGAAAAAACTCATAATAGCGGATATCCACATAGGTGTAGAATATAGATTTCGCAGAAACGGCATACAACTCCCGTCACAGACAGATTCGATGCTCGAAATGATCATTGATGCCATAAACGAATATGA
>JAADIF010000019.1 GCA_013151465.1 Microcaldota archaeon
AATCCGTTCAATTAACTTGTCAGGCACGCCAAGCCACTGGGCTTCTTTTTTCTTTTTTAAATAATTCAAATAGTTAAATCCCTCTTCAGGAAAACGCACTTTGATTTCATTATAAAGCGTAACGCCCTTTTCAGCAAGTTTCATTTCTTTTTTCCAGTATTCAAGCTGCTCGTTCCAATGTTCCTTCTGGTCGCTTCCCCTGGCAAAGCCATCTCCTATCGTGCAGGGAAAAAGCACATTCAATGCAAATTCCATGGAGGAATTTCCATATAAATCAATTATATATTCCTGGGTGAGAATGGCGTTTCTTTTTAGAAAGTCCGTTCCATTCTGCTTTACCTCTACCGGGACATTCTCTGTTGCTAATGTGAATATCCCTTCCAAAAATATGAGATATGTTTCCTTATAACTGCTGAAATTTTCTTTAAGTTTGTTATGTATTTTATCTATAACTTCGAGCGTTTTCTCCGTTCCTATTGTAAAGAAAAACACACGCTCTATTGTTTTTCCATTCTCTTTTGCGTTTGATATTATTTTATCAATCTCGTGCCTTAAGCTTGTCCCGGTTGCTATTATATCTGGAAAAAACATGTTTGCTTTATCAGGAACTATAATTTTGTTGTAATTAACATTCATTGTTGTGAAATCTCCATTTTCTTTTTTTACTCTTTGACAACCGTCCATCGAATGGTAGATGCTTTTTCCAAATACATCATAAAAAATTTCCTGGAGATTCCAGTTCAAAGCGCCTCTCAGCGTACTATGCACAGCCATTGTTTTTTCATCCATGTCTATTATAAGATGTCTTTCGGGGAAGGATTTGACAATGTCTTTTACTGCGCTTCTTAAAGCTTTCAAAAATTCGCCGCCATATACATTTAGGTTCAAAAGTATTTTTCTTGAGAGGGGATGTGAAACGACATAAGTTATTATTTCAGGGTTGGTGTCTTCTAAACGATAAAAAACAGCTCCGTTTTGATTTGAAGTGAGGCGTTTGATCTTTTTCATCTTAATCTTTTATTTTTTATATCAAATGTTTTTATTCTAAATGCTATCCAAATGGGTATTTATTGCCTTGCCTGTTTCACATGAGGTTAAAATCAGATGCCAGAGACGATTTTTGTAAAATTCTGCTGAGAATTGAAAAAACAAAACCTTTATAAACGTTCAAGTGATAAATAAAGGAACTAAAAAAATAAAAACCAACGAAATTTAAGAAATTTCGGCGTTTGCGGTTTTTGGTGGAAATCAAAATAATTGAGGCCACGAAAACCGCGCAATAAAGCGGTTTCGCGTGGCGGATCTTCTTTATTGGTTTGGGCCTGTATATCGACGATATAAATAATATCTTTCAGGTCCATGCTCGAAATTTCTGTAAAATTAAAAAGGTGAATAAAATGAAAAAATTCAGTGAAATGAATATAAAAAATGAAATAGCAGAAATGCTGGAAAAGTATGAGTTAACAACTCCCACAGAAATCCAGACAAAAGCAATTCCTCTCATAAGAGAAGGAAAAGACATAATAGGACAGTCAGAGACAGGTTCTGGAAAAACGCTTGCTTTCGGAATTCCCATATTGGAGAATATAGAACCGGGAAAAGGCATTCAAGCACTAATAGTAACTCCTACAAGAGAGCTTGCAAATCAGATAAAGGATGAATTCATAAAATTCGGCAGGAACACAAAAATGCAGGTAATAAGCGTCTATGGAGGCGTCTCAATAGAGCCACAGATAAACGGCCTTCGCACAGCAACGATTGTTGTCGGAACTCCGGGAAGGATACTTGATCACCTCAACAGGGGAACAATGTTTCTAAAGAATGTCAAGTTCCTCGTTCTTGACGAGGCGGACAGAATGCTTGACATGGGATTCATAGATGACGTGAACACCATAATACAGAACACACCTACCGAAAGGCAGACGCTTCTATTCAGTGCGACTATGCCGTATGAAATACAGGAAATAAGCAAAAGGTACATGAAAAACCCTGTGACTATAACAACGCGTCCGCAGGTAAAACCGGAAAAACTCAAGCAGATATACTACAATTGTTCAAAAAATGAGAAGTTCTCGCTTCTTTTTCATCTTCTGAACAAGGAGAAAGAACGCGGAATGACCATGGTCTTTTGCGGAAGGAGGAGAACTGCAGATATGGTTGCAGATAACCTTAGAAGGAACGGAATAAAGGCAGAAGAGATGCACGGAGGTCTTTCGCAATCGAAGAGAGAATCGCTTCTTTCGGATTTTCATAAGCGCAAATTTGATGTGCTCGTTGCAACTGATGTCGCATCAAGAGGGCTCGATATAAAGGGCGTTACGCATGTCTTCAACTATGACATACCAGACAAAACAGATGACTACACGCACAGAATAGGAAGGACGGCGCGTGCAGGAAACGAGGGAATCGCAATATCGCTTCTGTCACCAGAGGACTTTGACAATTTCAGAAAAGTGCTCGCACCTGAAATAAAGGTTGAAAACGGTGGCAACGAAAGCTTCAAGAAAATACCATTCAGAACAGGTTCTTCCTTTGGCCAAAGAAACGGTTTCGGGAGAGGAAGAAGCCCGTCTGGAAACTGGGGAAATGATAAAAGAAGGAACGGAAGAAAATCTTTCAGAAGAAGATATTGATTTCTTCTCTTCCAATTCGTTTTCTTTTTATTTTATCTCTTTTCAGCTCAAAGATAAAAAGCGCAAAACCAAATTCCATAGTGATGGACATGGACATAAAAACCCCATTTCTCACAGTGGATGGCATTATCAGGGTTTTTGGTGAAAATGACAATCTAAAAGGTGTCGTCTTAATTGAGCGCAAAAATGAGCCTTTTGGTCTTGCCCTTCCTGGCGGATTTGTTGATATCGGTGAACATGTTGAGAAAGCGCTTAAAAGGGAAATGATGGAAGAAACGAACCTTAATGTCGAGATAGTTAAGCTTTTTGGTGTTTATTCTGACCCGAAGAGAGATCCAAGATTTCATACAGTTTCATGCGTTTTCATTTGCAATGCGTACAAAGAACCTGTTGCCGGTGATGATGCAAAGGAAGCAAAAATTTTCAAATTAGAGGAAATTCCATTTGATAAAATCGTGTTTGATCACGCAAAAATATTGAAAGAATATTTAAATTAATGATTATTTGTAAAATTCCAAAGGCCTTTCTTTTTGATGACTTCATTATTAGATAATAGCTTTATACATTCCGGACCGTTGTTTTCAGGATGGTTAACAAAATCTGAAACCTTGTATGACTCGATTTCATCTGAATTTGATTGTGTTAGAATTTGTTTCAATTTTTTTGCATCATTGTTTTTCTTATCTATCCATTCATCCTCATAATCCTGCCTGACTATGACGGGCATTCTGTCGTGTACGTTTTTCAATTTTTTGTTGGCTTCTGTTGTAATTATTGCACAAGAAGGGATAGCATTATCTATAGTTTTCCAAATGCCTGCAAAAGTAAATGGTCTCCCGTCTTTTAATCTTATATAGAACGGTTCTGCTCTTCCTTTTGATTTTTTCCATTCATAGAAACCGTCGGTAACTATAAGGCATCTGTTTGTTTTTATTAGATTCTGAAAAGAAGGCTTTTCAAATATTGTTTCAGCTCTAATGTTTATCAGTTCTTTTGCTTCACCATTTGGAAATTTCAAAGGAAAGCTCCATTTCATTATTTTGAATTTCTTAACAGGTTCTGAAACTATGGAAAGAACATTATTGCCAGGAGATATGTTATAATTTGGTTTGAAATCCAAATTGGATTTTATTCCAAATCGCTCTTCCAGAATTTTAACAGAGCTCCATAGGGAGAATCTTCCGCACATAAAGAGAAATTGGAATTATGATTTATAGGATTTATTCAGTATGTCGCATTGCCCATTATTGTAAGCGTTCCCGTGTAAGTTAGCGGGAGAATGCCTCCGGGAGCGTCAATCCAGTAATACATCGTTTCATTCGTTCCCGAGTAGATCGGTATGTTATCTTTGTTAACTTTCTCGTAGCTTTCAGTAAGATTGTATAGATTTGGATCATTTACCGGGTTATCCCCAAGATAGCTTCTTGCCCATTTCACATTGCTTGCGTTTATATAGCGGTTGTAATCCAGAGTGCCGTTCGTAAGTTTTGTTCCCTTTATCCACAACTCCTCTATATCATTTGAATTTGGATCAACTGTTATATTATAAGTCATGTTTGATGAGTTTATTGCAGGGTATAAGATGTAATCCCCATCCGGGTTTATCACGCCGAAATCTATGACATCAAACGACAGGTCGAAAAGGAGTATTTTTCCGACTTCTATTGCTGTATTATTTGTTGTATTTGTCCTGTTCAATGATGAATTGAACATTACATCAATCTTCCACAACGTGTAAAGGTCTGCGCTTGTGTTTATTACCCATGTTATATTACACCATTCATCCTTGTCAAGAGGATTGGAAGAGCAATTCTTTGTGTTGACACCGTTCTGCATGAAGAACGCTTCTCCTGGTGTATAGGTAGTTGGAATGTTTGCATCCGGATCACTTGAGCTTTTGTTGTATCTGACAGTTGCATTGACATAACCGCAATACCCTTCTCTGCATGTAACCGTTGCATTTAATGTAAACGTACGGTTTATTCCGACAATATAACCATTTGAATAATTCGCGCTGCCATCTCCCGGTATAGTTGGCGGTGTTATGAGATTGACCTCAAGGTATGTCATGTTTATTGTGGCATTATCCGTTGCAGATGTAGGTTCGTATCCTGCGGATGTCCCATTGCAATTGATTGTATATGATTGATTGCCAGCAGTATAGTATGTGTGCGTGTATTCATATAGTCTGCTCGTGGCATTGTAAGACATCTCATACTCGTTAGAATCGGTTGTCACGTTGCAATATACACCGCTTCCATTTATTGGAGACCCATCTGTCCTGTTCGTGTAATTGGCATAAAGGGTTATAGGTTCGCCTGCATAAATGGTCTTGTTTCCTCCTTCACTGTCAGTATCGTCCCATATCCAGACTTGAGAATTGTTGGTTGCTGAATAAGATGTGAAATGATTCACAGTGAAGACGAATGTTCCGTTGGAGCTGTTGTACGAAATCGGATGGCAATCAGTCTGAGGGCAAAGGGCACCGCTGCGCAGTATGGCCGGCGTCGCCGCATATGTCAGATTATATAATGTTATGGTTGCAGATTTGTTAAGACGGGGCTCAGAGACTGTATCAACTGTGATATTATTGATAGATATGTTTATGATACTGTTAAGATCGACTCCTCCTGAAAGGTTTATGATCTCACTATATATTATTTTTCCGGAACTCGAATTCTCTATCGTAAAGGCGGAGATACTTCTTATATCAACTGCAGAAAGGTCCGTGCTGCTACCCCCGAACTCATTCGCGAAAATGACGTCTACATAGCTTACATTTCCATCAATGACAGTGCCATCTGAGGCCGTGCAGCTTACAGTCCAATTATAAGAGCCAATACTTAGATTATTCGCAGTGAAATTCAATCTCGTATTCTTTACCTGGTCTGTCGTGTTTGTTTGGTTTACTTTCCCGTTCAGCAAAAGTGAACAATTTGATACAAGACGCTGACCTGTGAGATTATAATAGAATGTTATATTTCCATCAGAATCTCCAGAATGGTTCAACGGGCTTTCAAGATTTATGTATAGTTCAGCCACGCTGAACCATATTGTTCTTATTTCTGTTTTCGAGGATTCGGTCGAAATTGCATATATTGTAATATTGTTAAGACCTTCATTCACATTGTCCTGCGTCGTGTTACTAAAAGTTGTACAGTTGTAGCACGCAGTCTGATTTGCATTGCCGTTTATAGACCATGTAATATTTGCGTATTCTGACGTTTCTCCGTATATATCAACCAATCTTGAGAAATATGTGCTGTTTGTAGGGGATCCCATTTCAAGGAAAGGCACAGTTTCTTCAGTTTCTATTGTGGAGTTTGGCTCAGGATAGACAACATATGGAAATATTGTTTTTGCGATTGGGCAAACCCTCAAATCGCTTATCTTGTATTTCATTCCTCCCCAGTTTGTGTTTTTGTTCGTGTAGACCGTTCCCCAGCCTCCGGCAACAGACTGCGTTGCGGAAACATCGACAGTGCCATTCACATATATTTTCTGTGTTGAGCCGTCCCATGTTACGGCTATATGGCAGAATTCATCTTTATTCCATTTTTTCCTTGTCGTGTTTATTTCAGAATTAAGCCCTGACTGTGGTGTTATCAAAAACACTATGCTCCCGGCATAATTATTACCGCTTGCAACATCAAAACTTATCATATTCCTTCCGGATTTTATTATCGGTTTCTGTGAAACTAAATCAGATGTATTCATTTCCTGGTCCAGTTTCAGCCAGAATTCTATAGTTCCCGCTGAACCAGGCGTCGTGCTCCAGTCATCGGTGAAACTTGAACTAAGTTCATGAAGCATTCCCCTGCCCCGCCCGTCAGTTACCCATTCATAATCCGTATTTTCGGTGCCTGTTATGGTTCCCGTCGTAGACATATCAAGAGGATCGTACATCATGCAGCCGTCCCTGCTGTAAGGATGAAGATTTTCCTTTGTTGTTGCCGCATGGGAATTGTTATAATACATATGCATAAGCATTGTACTGTTTTTGGAAAGGTTGAACATGAGCCAGAACGTCGTGTTTCCCCCAGTGATGTTGCATTCACTGAAATTGTAATATATTTCCTTATGGGTGTCGTTATAGATAAATCGTATGTCTCCACAATCGCTTCTTATCTTATTTTCAGAATAGAGTTTTGATGTGTTTACGGATAGTATATGTGTGTAGTTTACAAGATCATATTTGTCTGCAACCTCAATAAATGATATTGGCTTTCTTAATGACCAGTCATCGTCCCACCAGTCTGTCCATACAAGCTTTACGCTTCTGTGAGAACTTTCATTGTAATGACCCACAGAATCGTTTATCCAGCAGTAAATATCGTTATACTGTCCAAACTCAAGATTTCTTTTCCTCACCCAATAGCTTGCACCGTCGTTTCCATCCCATGTCGTGTAATTTACCCCTTTAAACTGATATCCTATTGTATCTGTTGTCAAATCAGAGAAGGTGCAGTTTATTATTATGCTAACACTTGATTGTGTTCCAGAGGGAGTGGCATAGGGACTCCACGAAACCTGAGGATTAGTTGTGTCAACAGTAAAGTAAACTGTCTCATTTCTTACAACAGAAGCGTTTGCTGTGCTCGTTGCCCACATGATTACATTATTC
>JAADIF010000079.1 GCA_013151465.1 Microcaldota archaeon
TTGGGCCTTATTCTGACATAACCCGACTCGACCACTTTTTTAAGCTCTCCGAAATCATCATATATTTTCATATCGTTTATCTTCGCAAGGACTGTATCTGTTCCTGTGTTCCTGAAAAGAACATCAATCCTTACTCTACCGTCTGCAGACCTCCGGGCTTCGACGTCAGTGATTTTTCCTTCTCTTCTTGGGCCTTCCTGACCTTCCAGCGGCTTTACATAGAAGATATAAAGAAATCTCGTAACAGCGACTGTAGCAAGACCTCCGCCGCCTTCTGATGTCTTCAATTTAGGGGCAAAATTTATAGCCCCGACATGATAACCGGGATCGGCGTCCTTTGGTATTGTCAAGATGGCTCTAACTCTCTTGTTTGCCCTGACCTTCTCGCCGTTTGGAAATGTGTAAACTATAATATTTGTTGGTGAAACTGCAATAGGGTTCTCGGGAAATTTTATCCATGATCTGACATCTTCATTTGAAGATTCTTCGGGTATGAATATATAATGACCTATATACTTAGAGCTGAAGAAATCAAAATGCGGCTCTATTGGAGACATAAAAACCGACATATCGGTTGTCGATGTCGTTATGAGGAGAAATTCGACGAGTTTTGATGTGCCGGGATAGACATCTCCCACATTCAATATCCCCGGCGCGACTCCTAAGGAAACGGCTGTAACATTCGGCATCAAGAACACGCATGCAACAAGCACAATCAAAAACAATTTGGCGTTGAACATATTATAATACTATACAGCATAAATTTTATATAAATTGGCTCTATGCGAGGATGGGGATTTGTATGCAACAGGATTTTCCGTTTTACTCCCTTCATACAAATGGCTCAATGGGACATTACCAACAGGATTCTTCTCTTCAGACAATGAGCCAAGCCAACTGCTTGTCTCATTATGAAAAAAAAGCAAGCCATTCCCTGATATTATGACTATAGTAATAGCAGCGATAAGAATGACGACTGCTGCGACGACTATGAACATCGATTTCTCCATATCAACCTTTTGGAAGCGATTATATAAAAGGTAATTGCATTTTAATATTTCATTCCCAATTCTTATCTATGTATTTAGGACAGCTTAAAAAACTCCTTGATGAGAATGGTATCTCTGTCGGGGATATGATAGAGGTTTGCTTCAAGGGCGTTTCCAAGAAAGGCACATTAATGCCAAAGAATGATTTCAGCGGCAGTAAAACGATCACACTAAAACTTAGAAATGGTTATAACATCGGCATTTCGATAGATGTTCTTGAAACTATCAAAAAGATTGAAGGATGGAAAGAAAATGATGACAGCAACAGAACGAAGAAATCTGAATTATTTGATAAGAACAAACCAAAGATTTCTATGATTAACACGGGAGGCACGATTGCGTCAAGAATCGATTACAGAACGGGGGGCGTTTATGCACTCTCGACAGCTGAAGACATACTCGGAAACATTCCCGAGCTTGCTGATATTGCGCACATAAGAGGCGTGGCCCCTTTCACAAAGATGAGCGAAGATATGGATCCTTTAGATTGGATAAAGATAGCAAAGGAGGTAGCAAAGGAGCTCAATAACGAGAATCGTGGCGTTATAATTACACATGGAACGGATTTTCTTCATTATACATCTGCGGCACTATCGTTTATGCTAGGAAATCCAGGAAAGCCCGTAATTCTCGTGGGTTCGCAGCGCTCATCTGACAGGGCAAGTTCGGATGCAGCAATGAATATAATCTGTGCGGCGCATGCTGCCACAGGCAACATAGCAGGTGTCAATATCTGTATGCACGGGGAAACGAATGACAGTTTCTGTCTTCTTAACAGAGGAACAAAAGTAAGGAAAATGCACACCTCAAGAAGAGATGCCTTCAGACCAATAAACGATCTTCCGATTGCTAAGATATGGCCGGATGGCAAGATAGAAATAATCAACAGCAATCACAGAAAAAGGGACGATTCTCCTATCGTGGCAGATGTGAAATTTGAGCCCAATGTCGCTATTCTTAGGGTATATCCAGGAGCAGATCCAGGCGTAATAGATTACTATGTTGATAAAGGCTACAAGGGCTTTGTTATTGAAACAAGCGGCCTTGGCCATGTACCTACATTCGCAAGAAAGTCATGGATAGATGCAATCAGAAAATACACCAAAGATGGTATTCCTTTCGTGGGGACTGCGCAGACAATTTACGGAAGGCTGCATTCATCAGTATACACAAACCTGAGAATACTTTATCACGATGGAGGCGCTATCTGCGGAGGGGATATGCTCACCGAGACGGCGTATGCAAAACTAGGATGGATCCTTGGACATACGCAGAATATTGAAGAAATAAAAAGACTTATGCTTACGGATTTTGCAGGTGAAATCACAAAAAGAAGTCTTCCTGAAACATATCTTTACTAGAAAATGGTGCATGTATGGATTATGAAAAGCTTGGACTGAAGTGTGGAATAGAAATACACCAGCAGCTTGAAACAGGAAGAAAACTTTTTTGCGAATGTTCATCAGACCTCTCTGAAGAAAAATCAAACCTTCAGATTATAAGAAGGATGAGACCAGTTGTAGGTGAAACGGGAACGGTCGATATCGCAGCTTCTGAAGAGAGAATGAAAAACAAGGAATTCCATTATTTTTCGTATCCCCAGACGACATGCCTTGTGGAAACCGATGAAGAGCCGCCGCATGAAACAGACCCTGCATCGTTTCAGACGGCACTCGAAGTTGCTGAGCTTATGAACTCTATCCTTCCTGATGAGATAATAGTGATGAGAAAACTTGTGATAGACGGCTCTGATACAAGCGGATTCCAAAGAACGATGCTCATTGGTTTTGACGGAAAAATAAAAACGTCATTTGGCTATGTTGGAATAACGAACATAAACCTTGAGGAGGATTCTTCGCAAATACTCAAAAAAGAGGAAAGGGAAGTTCATTTTGGCTTAAACCGCTTAGGAATTCCTCTTGTTGAGATAGGAACAACTCCGGATGTAAGGACACCAGAGCAGGCAAAAGAGCTTGCTGAAAAGATAGGAATGATACTGCGCTCAACAGGAAAGGTAAAAAGAGGGCTTGGTACTATCCGCCAGGATATCAATGTTTCAATCAGAGAAGGCGCAAGGGTTGAAATCAAGGGAGCGCAGGAACTCAACATGATTCCCAAATGGGTTGATTATGAGGTCCAGCGGCAGATGAGATTGATTGAAATAAAGAAAGATCTTATGCAGGCAGGATTCAAGAAATTCAGATCCGAGATAAAAGAGGCAACGCATATATTCAAGGATTCTGAAAGCAGAATAACAAAAGGCAAAAAAACCTTTGCCGTGAAAATACCGGGATTTGCAGGATTTCTGAAAAGAAACCTCACGCTCACGCGCACTCTTGGAAATGAGATAGCAAATTATGTAAGAGTCAAAGGCGGAATAAGGGGGGTCATACACACCGATGAAAAGCTTGAAAAATACAAGCTTGAAAAGGAATTTATCAAGCTCGGCGAATTTATGAAGGCAAAAGAAGGCGACACCCTCATGATTGCCGTTGCGTCGCCTGCTGATGCAAAGAAAGCGCTTCAGGTTGCAGCTGACAGGATCAATGCGCTTCTTGACGGCGTTTTGGAAGAAACGCGAAAAGCGCTTGACGATGGAAATAGCGAATACATGAGACCGCTCCCGGGGGCTGCCAGAATGTATCCGGAAACAGATATCCTTCCGATAAGAGTGACAAGCGAGATGCTTGACAAGATAAATGATAACCTTCCAGAATTATGGGACGATAAAATCCCACGCCTTGCGAAAGAATACGGAATAAGCGAGGAGATATCAAAGCAGATTGTAAAAGCAGGTCGCGGAAATCTTTTCGAGGAGCTTGTGAAATCTGGTTCGGATGCCAAGGTTATAGCGACAACGCTGACCGTTACGCTCGCGGAGCTTAAAAAGAAAGAGGGACTTCCCATTGATGATATAACAAATGAAGACCTAAAAGAGATATTTTCATATCTTTCAAAGGGAGAGATAACAAAGGCCATAATGCCCGTTGTTCTGAGAGAAAGGGTATTACACCCGAAAAAGAGCATCGAAGAAATAATCAAAGAGTGCAAAGCAAAGACAGTTTCCCATGATGAAACCCGCATGATAATAAGAAAGATCATTGAAGAGAATAAAGAGCTTGCAAAAAACGAGCGCGCAGAGAAAATACTTATGGGTTTGTGCATGGCAAAACTGCGCGGAAGGGTCGAAGGCAAAATAGTAATGGACATTCTCAGAGAAGAATTGAAAAATTGAAAAAGAAATGAATTTCAGCATCTTCAGATACGCACTTTCTTCTCAGATATACAATTCATCGAAGACTTCGCCAAACCACCTATTTTTCGTGGTTTTATCGAACTTTTGTTCGATGAATCAGTGTTCAACGCAAACATTAACTTGACAAAACATCATTAATTGCTGTTGGACATTATCGTTTGTATTATAAAAAACCTTTTGAACAATAGTAGTGTATTGCTTGACACATGGTGCAGAATTCATGAATTACACAAAGATTTGGTTGACGGCGTTTGCTGTCTTTTTGCTATTGTTATCATTTCACTCTAATTTAGCACTTGCAAATTCCCAGTTTAAGATTGATAGCTCTATTTGTAATAATCCTCAAGATAGGCAAGAATATGAATCCTGTATAACTCATTACAAGCCCATTCAGGACGAAGCTAATAAAATCCGCGATGAAAAAAATGTTTTAATTGGGAAATTTAACT
>JAADIF010000008.1 GCA_013151465.1 Microcaldota archaeon
ACTGCAACGAACGCCGCAGCAAGAATAATGCCCCCCTTCATCAAATCCCCCTCTGAATATTTCGACTTTCGGATTATGTTCAATCCTTAGTTTGTTGATTTATAAGTTTTCTCTAATATTATCTAAAACATCAATCCATACAGGCGGTTAGAATTGAATCTGAAAATTCCCGATTGCCTACATACAAACTGATGAATCCGGGTGTCGTAAATCAATACTTTGTATATTTCACAATGAATATCGGTCCTATGCATAACAACGGAACAACTGACCATTATATGGATTCGCATAGGAGTGACTGATAGATGGTCGAAGGCCTGTGTTGGATAAGACCATAAACTAATCGTCACACAGTTTCGCATAGGAGTGTTTGACGTAGGTGCGAAGTGTATCGGCATAACAAGAGAACAAACTAATCGTCACACAGTTTCGCATAGGAGTGTTTGACGTAGGTGCGAAGCACCTGCGTCTTATCGCACAGCTAACCCATATAACAGTTAACTATCCAACGGGGTCGTGGTCTAGCTTGGCTAGGATACGCGCTTCGGGAGTGCGTGATCGTGGGTTCAAATCCCACCGACCCCATACACAATGTCGGCAAATTATTGAATTCTTGCCTCCGGGCAAAACTATAAATATCTCTTATATAATATAGTATAGCGTACACTATCAAGAACAGTCGTACTCTATGGCTGGTTTTCTTGTGAGAGAAGTGTTTTCAAAGTTACATATGCAGCATATGCTGAGGAGGACGATATAAATGACTAAGGAAGTTAAGCAAGATGCATCAAGCAATTCTGGTGAACACGCGGATGAAAAAAAGATAGTTGTTCCCGGCGAGGTTCTAATAGAAGGGATGGATTATCTTCCAGGCAAGAATTGTTTTCGTGAGGGCAACGTCATATGCTCGCGACGGCTTGGCATACTTAAAATAAGTGGAAGGGTCGTTGAGGTTGTCCCGATATCAGGGCCTTATATGCCAGAAGTCGGCGACATGGTCATAGGAGTTATAGATGAAGTCCAGAATGCCGGTTGGGTCGTGGATATAAATGCACCGTATATGGCGTTCATACCTCTTTCCGGTGTCAGGGAGTTCATCGATACAAACAGGACACGACTTTCAGATATTTATGCTCCGGGAGATTTGATTTATGGAAAAGTGATGATGGTTTCACCATCAAAGTCTGTACATATTTCCATGCAGGATCCGAAAGCAAAGAAATTTGTCGATGGAAGAGTGCTCAAAATAAATAACACAAAAGTTCCGCGCCTTATAGGCAGACAAGGTTCTATGATAAGCATGATAAAAAATGCTACAAAATGCTGGATAAGCGTCGGGCAGAATGGAATGATATGGCTCAAAGGCGAGAATGAGGATATTGCAATAAAGGCAATAGAAATGGTTGAGGATTATGCCCATACAAGCGGCCTGACAGATAGGGTCGATGCTTTCCTTAAGAATGAATTAGGAACACAAAATAATGTTTCCGGCGAGCTAAAAAATAATGAAGAAGATGGGAAGTGATGTTTATGCCAAGAAAAGATGGAAGAAAGGCCGAAGAGATGAGAGAGGTAAAGATGGAGGTAGGTATAATAAAAAATGCTAACGGTTCGGCGAAAGTGCAGATAGGAAAAACCATAGCGTTTGCAGCAGTATATGGTCCTCGTGAGATGCACCCAAAACACTTACAGGACAACGAGAAGGCCGTCTTGACATGCACATACATGATGGCGCCGTTCTCGACAACAGAAAGGGTAAGACCCGGGCCATCCAGAAGGAGTCAGGAAATCTCACTTGTTACCAGAGCCGCTCTTGAATCTGTAATAAATCTTAAAGACTACCCAAAAACTGCAATAGACCTCTATATAATAATAACACAGGCAAATGCCGGAACCAGGACAGCTGGCATAAACGCCGCCAGTTTAGCGCTTGCCGATGCCGGAATACAGATGACAGATCTCATAACTTCCATAGCGGGAGGGAAAATAGGGGATGAATATGTAGTCGACCTGACAGGAGATGAGGAAAAAACAACAGCGTGTGATTTACCCATAGCATACCTTCCCAGAAGCAAGAAAGTTACACTTCTTCAGCTAGACGGGGATTTAACCAAAACAGATATCAAGAATATATTGAAGCTGAACATAAAGGCATGCGAAAAGCTTTATGAGATACAGGTAAAGGCATTGAAGAATAAATGGGACGGTTCATCGTCCAAGGAGTGATTATTATGTATATAAACGTCCAGAAAAGATTCATTGAAAGGCTTGCAAAAGAACAGAGAAGGATTGATGGCAGGGCATTTGATGAATTCAGGAAGATAAAGATAGAAACTGATGTGGTCCCACAGGCGGAAGGTTCTGCGATGGTCACAATTGGTGAGACGCAGGTGATGGTCGGCGTTAAGATGGACGTCGGTGAACCATTTCCGGACACCCCAGATGAAGGCGTCCTCATGAGCGGAGCGGAGTTGCATCCTATGGCTTCTCCGCGGTTTGAATCAGGACCGCCGGGCCCTGAGTCCATAGAACTTGCAAGGGTTGTCGATCGTGGAATCCGAGAAGCGCATGCAATAGATATGAAAAAATTATGCATCGAGGAAGGGGAAAAGATATGGATGGTAATGGTAGATACCCATGTCATCAATCATCAAGGAAACCTCATAGACGCAACAGGCCTTGGAGCAATGGCAGCACTCTTATCTGCAAAGATGCCAAAATACGAAGACGGTGTCGTTGTTTTCGGGGAGAAGACAAATAAGGGTCTTCCGGTAAACCACAAGGTTGTACCAGTAACAATCGCAAGGATAGGGGGCCATCTGATGATCGATCCCAGCCTGGAAGAGGAAGATGTCATGGATGCGCGTATCACCATATCGACAAAGGACAACGGGAATATTACTGCTATGCAAAAAGGTCTCTCGGCCGGTCTCAGTGTCGAGGAAATAGAAAAGGCCATGGAAATTGCAGTCAAAAAGGGAAAAGAGCTCAGAAAACTGTTCTGACCGCAAAGGATTTATAATTCGATCAACAATATTCGCTATAAACAATATCAGTTCAGAGATATGACAGGATGAAAAGTGATGTATTATGTCTAAGACCAAAAAGTCAGGGGCTGCAGGAAGATATGGTCCAAGATACGGTTCCACGATTAAAAAAGAGGTAAATAAGATAGAGAAAATCTCCAAGGCCAAGCATACATGCCCGAATTGCATGAAGAATACACTCAAAAGGGAAAGTGCAGGCATCTGGAAATGCAGCAAGTGTGGATTCAAGATGGCCGGCAAGGCTTATGTTCCGTATTAAGACCGTGATGATATGACAGAAGAAACATATATATGTGTTGGATGCAGGAAAGATGTCAGAATCGATATAAATCGTATTAAAAAGATAATATGCCCTTTTTGTGGGTATAGGATACTGAAGAAGAAAAGGGCCGCCATAACAAAAAAAGTAGTGGTCGAATAGATTCTGGTGTTATTATTATGTCAATCCAATCCAACCAGTTATTGCAGCAAGCTCAGGTGTTGCAGCACGAGCTGCAGATGCTGATGTCACAGAAGAATATGCTTACAATGGAGATGAATGATGTAAAAAAGGCATCCGATGAGCTTTCCAGGAGCGAGGGCAAATTCGCATACAAGGCATCCGGCCACATAATGATAAAGATGAATGTAAATGACATCAAAAAAGAGCTCGAAGAAAAAAAAGAGCTTATCGAGGTCAAGTTGCAAACGATAGAAAAACGCGAAAAGAAGATAAAAGAAAAAATAGATGAGATAAAAGAGAAGATATCATAGTCATTTTTGCTGGATCGGCGCTTATTGACCGATCTTAAAAGATAGATAGAGGGGTTGTATATATGGATTCAGAAAGGATAAAGGAGCTTTTAGAGGATGTTTTGAATGATCATGGGATGCCGCGGACAATAAGAACGGCACTCGAAGAGTCTCTTGCGACTCTCGGAGACGAAGAAGATATAAACGTCAAGCTGGCATCTATAATATCCGCTCTTGACGAAGCATCGGGCGATCCGAACATATCGTCATATGCCCGTACACGCATATGGAATCTTATGTCAGAATTGGAGTCCATGAAGCAATGATGTTAAGGAGAATGAATAATAATAAAACTATTTAAATATGGTGACGTAATAAAACAACAGGCTGATTCTTATGAAAGAAAATATTGATGATTTGAAATTGAAGACGGGAACCACCACGGTGGGTTTGGTATGCAAAGACGCTGTCGTGCTTGGTGCAGACAGAAAAGCCACTATGGGTTATCTTGTAGCAAGCAAGGATGCGCAGAAGGTCTATAAGATCGATGACAATCTCGGGATGACGATAGCTGGCTCGGTAGGAGATGCACAGGCAATAATCAGATATATCAAAGCAGAATTACGCCTTTACGAGCTCAATGAGGAAAAGAAGATGGCAGTAGGATCTGCAGCCGCGCTGATAGGAAATATATTATACTCAAGTAAGTGGTATCCATATTACCTTCAGCTTATTGTCGGTGGTTATGATACAAAGCCACGAGTATATAGCTTAGGGCCTGACGGTTCTGTGATGGAGGAGAAATATTTTTCGACCGGTTCAGGTTCAGTTATGGCTTTCGGAGTCCTTGAAGAAGGGTTTAGTGAAAATATGGTTTTGGATGATGCCGTAAAACTCGTCGCAAAGGCTATAAAGTCTGCA
>JAADIF010000061.1 GCA_013151465.1 Microcaldota archaeon
CGCACGCACATTTGGAAACATAACTCCGGAAACCATAGAATTGGCAGCCGGTCTGGATCAATCCAATATAAAGCCAACAAAAGAAGATAATTTGCTGATACTTCCCACGAGAATAAATAAAAAACCGTTGCTTCTGGCGGGTCTTGGTGATGTGTTCTCAGGAATAAACTTCTACTTTTCACATCTTTAGATATCAGACAAATAATCCTTCATGATTTAATATCCACTTCTTTATGAAGTCCTTCACATGGAAGGGCACGAGATTCTCCCAGTCTCCGCCGCTGCGAATGAGTTCGCGTATTTGTGTCCCACTTATCTCACTTCTATCATAGAATTTATGATTTTTTACCTCGAGGCCCTGTTTTTCGAGGCATTTTGCTGTCCATTCGTTATTTGTATACGCTATATCAAAGTTGCAGAGCTCCTTTATGCGCTCTCCCCACAACTCATCATCAAAGACGTCATTTAATCTATAGATTGAATATTTTGGCGGGATATGCTCTGCCTCAAGCGTTGAACGTATCATCTCCTCCCTTTCACTGGCAGAGAATGGGTTTTTCTCTGTCATCTTTTCCTGGGCGCTTCCTATCACTATGTTTAAATAATCATATTGATGAAGAAGATCCTTTATGACTGCAAGATGGCCGTTGTGGAACGGCTGAAACCTTCCGATAAAAAGTGCTGTCGCCATGGTATTATGTTTGTATTGGGAATTTATTAGTTAATCAGATGCCGTTCTCTCTTTTTTCCATAAAATGGCATCCCTTACTTATGGGGTTATTCAGAGCAGCTCTTGCAATAAAAAGGGCTGTTCCGACACCACTACGAAGCCCTATAAGCTCGTCACATATCTTGGCATCGCGATAGAATTCATCTATTCTCTTTTGCAAATATTCCAAATCCGCAACCGCGCGCTCAAGGCGCTTGCGGGTTCTAATAATTCCGACATAGTTCCACATGATTGATTTTATTGTAAACCAGTCCTGTTGGATAAGTGCAGGATCTACAGTTTCTATCTTATGCGTATACTTCCAGGAAAGCACATTCCCGGGGCTTGGATAACCCGAATCTGCAAGCATGTTTTTTATATCAGAAGCAGCGCGTCTTCCCCAAACAAGGCATTCGAGAAGCGATGTGCTCGCAAGGCGGTTTGCCCCATGAACGCCGGTGCAAGATGCCTCGCCTATCGCATAGAGATTCCCGATGTTTGTCCTACCGTGCTCATCAACCTCTATTCCGCCGCATAAATAATGGGCGCTTGGCGCCACGGGGATTGGTTGTTTTGTTATATTGATGCCATATTTCAGGCATTTTTGATAAATGCTTGAGAAATATTCCTTTATTTTCTCGGATGGTAGATAAGATGCTACATCAAGAAGAACATAATCATCACCGCTTTCGAGAAGCTGCTGAAATATCGCTCTCGAGACAACATCCCGAGGCGCAAGGCATCCTTTTTCATGATATTTCTCCATGAACGTTTCACCGTTTTTTGTCTTCAATTTTCCGCCTTCTCCGCGGACTGCCTCTGAAATGAGAAAATCAGACACGTCCGGATGGTATAGCGATGTCGGATGGAATTGGACATATTCAAGATTCTTAAGCCTTGCCCCTGCCCTGTATGCAGCGTATATTCCGTCCCCTCTGCTGAGCGGTGGGTTTACTGTTCTCATGAATATCTGCCCGATGCCTCCCGTCGCAATTATCGTCTTTTTCGCAAGAAATGTTTTTACTGTATCATTCTTTCTGTCCAGAATATATGCCCCCACGCATGAATCATCATCCGTCTTTTGTGCAAAATGATGTGATTTTGTCAGTATATCTATAAGCGTATGTCCTGTGTATATATGGACATTCGGATAATTTCTGATCGCATCCATAAAGGCCTCTTCTATAGCAAGACCCGTATAGTCGTGAACGTGCGTTATTCTCCTACATGAATGCGCCGCTTCCTTTGTAAGATGAAGTCGCCCATCTTTCTTGTCAAAAGGCACGTTCAGCTCCTTTATCAGAATGTCTTCGACTGCTTTTGGCCCCTCTGTTGCAAGGATATGAACAGCGCGGCGATTCGATATGCCATCACCGGCTTTCATTACGTCTTCTTCAAGAAGTGCAGGATCGCTTTCACATCTATATATGATTCCTCCCTGGGCCAGTTTTGTTGCAGATTCGATGATATCATCTGCAGCCGTTACAACGGAAATTGAAACGCCGCTTTTTGCAAGTTCTAATGCGGCCGTACATCCCGCAATGCCGCAGCCAAGAATCAGCACATCTGTTATGACATCATCCACAATAACCACTTCTTACAGGTTGAGCATTTTCATGAGAGCTGCATATGCCTTCTTTTGCACGTTTTCTTCTATTTCTATCCGATATTGTTCATTTTCAAGCGATCCCAGAACCTTCTCAAGTGTTATTTTTTTCATGTTTATGCAGACGGAGCTTTCTACCGGATAGAATGTCTTATATGGAATTTCTCTTTTGAGCCGCTCCACCATGCCAGATTCGGTCGCAATAATGAACTCATTTGCAGGGCTCTCTTTGGCGAATTTTATCATCCCTCCGGTCGAAAGTATTTCATCTGCCATATCGCGCACATCTTTTCTGCATTCCGGATGAGCAATCACGACGGCCTCGGGATGATGTTTTTTAAGCCCGGTTATCATGTCAGGGAATATGTGCATATGCGCATAGCAAAAACCATGCGCAAGTATAATATTCTTGCCGGTCATCTGCTGCACGTAACTTCCAAGATTAATGTCAGGAACAAAAATGACAGATTCGCTATTCAGTGATTCAACGATCTTGACGGCGTTTGCGGATGTGCAGCAAATATCGGATTCTGCTTTTACTTCGGCCGTCGTGTTTACGTATGAAACGACAGGAATTTTAGGATTTTCCGATTTCAGCCGGCGGACATCATCCGCCGTCACCATATTGGCCATTTGGCAGCCGGCGTCCTTATCCGGAAGAAGAACGGTCTTTTCAGGGCTCAGGATTTTTGCCGTTTCGGCCATAAACCGAACGCCGCAGAAAACTATTATATCGGCTTTTGTCTCCGCTGCCTTTCGGCTCAATTCAAGTGAATCCCCTATGAAATCTGCTATCTCGTAAATTTCAGGGCGTTGATAATTGTGGACAAGGATAACTGCGTTCTTTTCCTTCTTCAGAGATTTTATGCGATCCACAATTGCATCCTTTTCCATATGACTACTTCCTTATTATCAATTGCGTCATATCAAGCGCCTTAGCAGAATGCGTAAGGCATCCCATAGATGCGACATCCGCACCGCTGTCCTTATATTCTGCAACATTTTCAGGCGTTATGTTTCCTGAGACCTCTATCAGCACATTGTCATAGACCCCTTCATTTTTCAATGTACGCACTATCGTTCTGATATCACTGGGCTTGAAATTATCGAGCATTATTATGCACGGAACCGTTTCCTTCGTATCTGAAATGAGCATATCGAATATTTCGGCCGATTCAAGCGCTTCGTCCGGGGTCTGAGTTTCTATCTCAATGAAAATAGATTTCTTTCTCATTTCCCATGCCCTTCTTATTGCAATTTCGATCGGATTTGAGATACCTTCTTCCAAAAGCGCCTGAAGGTGATTCTCTTTTATGAGAATGGAGTCCCAGAGACCTAATCTATGCGTCGCCCCGCCTCCCAAAAGAACTGCTTTGCTGTCAAGCATTCCCCACGGCGTCTTTCTTGTAGCTGCTATAAGCAATGGCCTTGCCTTCAAAGCGACCTCATGTGTCTGCGTGGATATTCCGCTCATGCGCTGGAGCAGGTTCAGGCCTGTTCTTTCCGTCTTCATTAATGCAGACTCGTTTCCGTGCAGCTCGCAGATTACGTCTCCTGTTCTTATACGGCTTCCATCTCTCTTGAACGGATGAACATGTATACCATAACGCGAAAGAAACCATTCGAACTCTTCCAGTCCGGATATGATACCATCTTCCTTTGCAATAATATGAGCGGTTCTTGGCACATCCTTTCTGAGGACCGCTTCGGTTGTTATATCGCCTTTTGGTGTTACATCTTCCAAAACCGCATCAACCGTAAATTTCCTGACAACTTCAAGATATGCAGGATTTCTGACAGTAAGTATATTTCCTCTTTTATAAGCGATATCACGCATTTTATTTCTATTCATCACAAATCACTGGATTATTTTGACATATAAAGAATTTGCGTCATAGCTTCGTTCCTGAAAGGAGCATAACATATTTCTGAAGCCGTCTTATTTCAATCTCAAGATTCTCTATTGCCTTTTTTATTTCCTTCTTTTCCTCTTCATCTTTGATCTTTTCTATCTTCTTTTTTTCCGTCTCGAATTCTATGATTGAGTTTTTTATGCCTTTCTCGACCTTGGCAAGCACAAGGATCTTCAACGCTTCTAGAAGATCCCCCTGAAGTTCGATGTAGAGTTTTCTGTCACCTCTTTTTTTGACACGCTTCACTATT
>JAADIF010000069.1 GCA_013151465.1 Microcaldota archaeon
TGCTCTACAACTAGTTTGAGATTATCTTCAACAAATTTGTCAAGATCATAACCCTCAGCTTTGCTTTTTGTATATTTCCCCATTCCAAAGACCTTTTATTTAATTTCACTCAGAAAACTTTATCGTTTCTTCTTTGCATCATTTTTCGAAAAATCCTTCATGTGCCCTATGACTGCCTTTGCCCCTCTCAACAAGTATTTTACATCCTCAAGTGAGCGTATGCCCATTACACGTTTGAGCACATAACGCGGCTTTATGAAGATTTTGTAAATCATTGTGCATATTCCCATAACCTCTTCAGGCGTCATACCGGGAGTTTTGAACACCGGCTCTTTCATGTCATATCTTTCATAATCATAAGGGTCGAATCTGAACCAGTTGTTTTTGAGGCCCTCCTCCCAAAGAGGCGTTCCAGGATATGGAACAAGGACAGTTGATTGGAGGACATCTGCTCTTCCTGTTGTCATAAGGAATTTTGCAAGCTCAAATGTTTTCATTGCATCTTTTTTTGTCTCCCATGGATAACCGACTATCATAGTCAGATGAACTTCAAGACCAGCCTTTTTTGCAATCTCGCACGATTTTATTATCTGTTCAACCGTTATACCCTTGTTTATCCTGTCGAGCGTTTTCTGGTTTCCCGATTCAAGACCCATCTTCAGAAGGCGAAAACCTGCTTTATGCATGAGTTTTGCATCTTTCTCGTTAATGTAATCTGCGCGCATATTGCAGGAGATCTTAACCTTCTTATTATATCCTCTCTCAATCATGCCGTTGCAGAATCTCCTGAGCCATTCTCCCGGAGGGAATGTTCCCGTATCATCAAAAACCTCTTTTACACCATATTTGTCAATGAGCATCCCTATCTCATCAAGCAGGCTTTCCGGGCTTCTTGTCCTGAAAAGCGGAAAAAGAACGGGCCATGCGCAGAATGTGCATTTGTGATATGGACAATCCCTACCAGCCATCGTGTACGCAAACGGACGGACTTTTATATTATATTCAACATTGTAGAGATAACCTTTCGTAAGCTCTCTATCTATGAGCGGAAGGTCATTGAGGTTATGATTTAGCTGGAATTTTCCTGTATTTTTTATCTTGTCATTTTCCCTGTACCAGACCCCTGCTGGAAGCTTCTTTTCCTTTCCGGAAAGAAAATCACATATACCAAGAAGGGAAAAATCAAAATCTCCCCCTGTTATAACATAATCGAGACCTTCAGATTTTTTAAGAGACTCTTCCGGAAATGCAGTAACGTGATCTCCCATAATGACGAATTTCGTTCCCGGTGAAGCTTTCTTCAGTTCGTCTATTATCTTCCAGTGATGCTTTATTACAGGCGTCTTCGTCTCTATTGCAACAATACCAGGCTTTTTGTTTTTGATAAATTGCACATATTCATCCCATTCAACCCTTTCTGCAATCGCATCCTTCCATATGACTTCATAACCCCTTTTGTCAATAAGAGTGGCAGCCGAAGCAGGAATGAGAGGATATAAAAGCGTAGGATTGTTGAACCACTGGAATTGTCTGTTCTGCGAAAGAAGTGGAAAGCCCTTTCCTGAGAGCGGCGGATACGTAATCATGACTTTCATATGGATCTACCTGTGAATGTGCAATATTATTGTAATGAATGATTTATAAGCCCGATTAATTCGCTTTATTTTTGCAATCTGCCCTGAAGATAATTACAAGAGGCGCTTCATCTATATTTACTGTATACACGGGAACACAATTATCTATATAAGACCGTTCTTCTGGGAAAAAGAAGCTTCCGTCATCCTTTTTTCGCTCGACAAGATTTCTTCTGCCAAGAAGCACCACATAATCGGCGGACTGGCTGCTGTTTGTTATTGTTATATCATCCCTGAGAATTCCTTTCTGTTCAAACATAATTGCTCCTATAGAATCAACTGTCCCACCAAGGTGATGACGGCCTTCTCTGAACCTCTCGCCTATCATTCCTATGTCTCCATATTTGTACATTTCCATGATGTTGGTTGCCCAAGGTACATAAACGATCGATCCATTTTCGGCATTCTCGTTGAGCCATTTTGCAGCTTCAAGATATGACTCTCCCCAGTAATCCATATCAAAACCGTGCTCATACGCCCCTTCAGGCCCTCCTATGAGAGCATTATAATACGTTGCCATATATGGCATCCCTCTGGAATATGCAACAATGAAAGGGGATGCAATAAGCAGGCAGACGATTATGAATGCACTCATCATGGTAAGATTAAACTTTAGATTTTTCTTGTTCGTAAAATGAGAAATTGATTTGATTTGGTTTTTCTTGAACCTCTCAAATGCCTTATTTAGGATGTTAAAAATACGTTCGGCGCCAAGACCGGACAGTATCGCTATGAACGGAAAGACGTTAAGAAATATTCTTACCCCGTCATGGAGGGTCGCAATTGGCGATGAAAATACAAATAACGGAACAACAGCACCCATAAGCACGAGTATACTGTCCTTATTTCTGGGATTTATTATATCTCTTAAAGGTTTGTGCAGCCCTATCAAAGCAAACGCGAGTATAGTCACAGGAACGGTCATGCCAATCATGACCCATGTATAATGCCACGGAAGCAGATTTACAATATTGTCCCACGAAACGCCCATATAATATGTAACTACTCTTATGGTTTCTTTCGTATGAAGAAGTTCTGCATAGCGTGTTAATGTATCAAACCAGAGCCATGGCCACGACAAAAAGAAAACAACTGGCGATATGATTATGAAAGTGTAAACCGGGAGAGGGACGCTCTTAAGTATATTTTTCGGCCAGAATTGCGGATTCTGCTTTTTCATATTCTTTAAAAATTGCAAAATCTCGTTTCTGAAGCCGGCAATAAACCACGCAAAAATTATCATGGGGACAAAATATGCATTAACTTTTGTCGCAAGAGCAAGACCAAAGACAGCACCTCCCATAAGTGCCCATTTTCTGCTTTTCATACCCTTCCAGAAAAAATACACAGAAATGAAAACCATGGATGCTGCCGGAGCATCCAGTGCGACATAGAGAGAATGGACAAAGAATCTTGGAATAAATATGAGCGAGAGCGCTGAAAAGATGCCGACCTTAAGCCCGAAGGCCTCTGTCGCAAACAGGAATAAAAAGAAGATGCAGAGTGAAACAAAAAGAAGAGTCCCCATCCTGTGGGCTGCTATTGATTCCCAAAAATCAAGCTTTCCTCCATTAACAAACCATATAAATGCCCATGTAAATCCGGAAACGGTTTGCGAAAGGCGCGGCCGGCCGCTCCAGCATCTGTCTCTTGTATCTTTATCCATTGGCGGATTAACCAAATCGCACATTGCCAGTTGCGGCTTTCCTGTTGCTGCTGCATATATGGAGTATGCACGCGCCTTGCCGCCTGAAAGATGACGTGTTTCATCCCATGTAAGCCCTGTTTTCGGTAGCGCATCAAATGCAATTGTAAGGTATAACAAAACCAGAATTATTCCTATAAATACGGTTTTTTTGTTAATTTCATTGTGATTTTTTCCCATACAATTACCTGCAATCATAATTTGATAAAACTATTTGCGCTTTACTGGCTTTAATTCTGAAAGCATGAATACGAATATCCCCATCATCTGCGCTAGCTGCTTCAATGTATGTATGACAGCGAAGGGGATTAATATTTTTGCTCTTACCCTTCCACCGCCTTTCACAAGATATGCCGCAAATAACGCTATTACTTGTATGAGGGCCATATATGCAAATATTTGGCTAAAAAATGCGAGAATAAATAGGGAAAATAGTAGTGGCATATAAGCCATTCGCGCATAAAATCCTTTTCCTATCATCTGCCTGTGCTTTAGAAACGGCCGAGGGTAGTTCTTTCCGTAATTGTACCACTTCTTTAGAAGTCCTTTCAATGTTGTGGGGTGGTTGTGCCATACCCATAATTTTGGCGAGAAAAGAAGCTTGTATCCGCGTTCCCTTAATTTGAAATTGAAGTCAGGGTCTTCTCCGGTTTTTAACGACTCATCGAAAAAGAGACCGCTTATCGCCTTTCTTTTATACAAAATATCCATTGTTGCGATGGAATCCACAAAAACTTCTTCGTCACTTGCCCTGCTCATAAGAAGATAGTCAAGAGATTCAGAAACAATATTTTTCTCAGCACTCAAGCCGGGTCCGCCAACCCCTGCGATATCAGATGCTTTTATCAGTTCGAGAGCATTCTCTATCCATTTATCCGGCAAAATAACATCAGAATCAACAAAAGCAATAAAACCCCCTTTAGCATTTTTAAGGCCAGTATTTCTAGCAGGGGCTATACCTTTCTTTTTTTCGAAAACAAGATTCACATCTTCAAATTTTTTTATAATCTCAACCGTGTTGTCCGTAGACATCCCGTCTACAACAATAACCTCTTTTTCATATTTCTGTTTGAGTATAGATTCTATACATTTCTTGATGGTTTTTTCTGAATCTCTTGACTATCTTCTTATG
>JAADIF010000045.1 GCA_013151465.1 Microcaldota archaeon
CCTATCATCAGAAACGCTATCGGCAGGGCAACAATCATAGTATCACTTTAACCTTTCATTCTCCCGGCAAGTTTTGAGCTTAACGTGTCAAAATGCTTGTAAAGCATGACAACAATAGCCAACGCAAGCACCGTTATGCCAAAGTCAATGACAATGGACGTCAGCACAAGAGCCTGCGGAAGAGGGTCAACAGCAAGCGCAGAGAATGATAACATATTTTCATTAGTCATTATGGGGGCTATGCCTTCTGCCCTGTATCCCATACTGATGATGAATAGATGCACCGCATGGCTCATTATTCCAAGACCTATGACTTTCTTTATCATGTTATCTTTCATTATAGTTGAATATATCCCGATGCCCATAAGCGCTGCAATGAATAGATAAATGAGAATCATGCTATCTCCTTGAAAACATATAGATTATGGTTATGAGTGCTGAAAGCACCATGAGCCCCCCGGCCACATTGAGCAGAAGAACCTGTCCGGCGCTTATGATATTGAAATAACCCATGAGAACCTTCGTCTGTTCCCTGAAAAACATCTCGTTTATGACAAGGAAGACAAGTATGATGCCGGCAACCGCTTCCAGCAGATGCAGATTGTCCTCATGAAGAACCTTTTCAGCATTCTTTGTTCCGTATGCAATGACAAGCATGACCACACCTGCCGCAATGGCTGCACCACCTGAAAATGATCCTCCGGGAGTTATATGACCGTGCAGGATAATATATGCGCCAAACAGCCATACGAATGGTACAATTCCCTTTGCAATAGTCCTTATGATTATATCCATACTCTTCCCTTAATCCTTTTTTATCATCAATACCGTGAAAATCGCAACAAGCGAAGTGAATAATACTGTTTCCTCTCCAAGCGTATCAAACCCTCTGTAATCCCATACAATCGCGCTTACAGCATTGGCAGCACCTGTTTCTTTGAGAGCGTTTGAAATATAGTATTGTGGTGTTTCCTTGTACCCATTAAAGCTGCCGAACGAAGGTGAATTGACTACAAACATAAATGATGAAATGAATATGGCCATGACAACTGTAAAGGCAACTTTCCTTTTTATTTCTTTTATACTCATCGAAATTTGTGACATCTTCTCCCCCACTTTTATTTAATTCACATTCACCTGAATTTGAGTTGCGTCCGGTCGCGTGATTTTTTTCTTCCACTTGTATCTGAATTTGAGTTGTGTCTGACGGCGTAAGCCGTCTTTCCTATTCTTTCCATCATTTTTCCATCCTCTCTGTCTTCTTTACTGCCGCAATGAAAATGAATGTTGACAGCCCTGCTCCGACAGCTATCTCTGTAAGCGCTATGTCTGGTGCGGACAATATCACAAAAAGAACACTGACAAAAACTGATACTACTCCAAGATATATCGATGCATAAAGAAGGTCTTTTGTCCTTACAGCCAGAACCGAAAATACAACCATTGAGATGAGGAGGATGAGCGTTAACATAGTTAATAATTATAAGAGGTTGGTTTTATTGTTTGTTATTTTCCGATGGAAATATGTTATGACAATTCCCATTCGGGCTATGCAGCATTTTCCCATGGAATGCTTGGAATATAACGCTCTCCGTTTTCTTTCTCTATTTCCACCGGACCCCATAAGCCGGATTCTATCATGCGCGGGTCATATGAATCTGCTTTGCCCAGACCGAGTTTTTCAACGATAATGTTGTAATCATGCAAACCAAATTGCTGATATAACTTTTTTTCGAGCTGCCTTATCTCCCTCTCGCTTTTATTTCCCCTTATCTGGACAATATAAAAATTTTGAACCGCCTTTCCTCCCATTTCGCCGTTGAGGCGGACAGCACATTCCTGCATTTCGCCGCTGTCAACTACAAATTTGTCTATATACCTTGCTATTGCAAACAAAACAGAATCCTTGTCAGCTGTTCTCCCGACTCCAAGAAGAACTTCCGGATGAAAGCTCCACCTTTCAGGGGAACCATGGACAAAATATGCAGAGCGCATGTTGCTATGGCCTGCATCAACATGCGGCCCTCCCATTACAAATTCCCCTGCTCTGTTCACAATTATCTTGTCTTTGTTATATTGTATTCCATTTTCATCAAGATACGGGAATACAAGTTCTTCTAGAACATAATCTTTCACTTTGTCGTCAAAGTTTCTTCTGTGCTGCACAGCTATGTTTGCCTGAAGGACTCTTATGGTTTTTTCATCAGGAAGAACTTCATAAGTGAATGTTGTCTTTATGTCAGGACCTATTTCCGAGAATTTTTTTCTTCTCGCCTCGTAAGCGATTTTGTTTGTAAGCTCTCTTGTTGCCACGCTTTCCAGCGGTATCCTTTGAGCAGTTTCGTCTGTTGCATAAGCTATATGCGGCCCGCTGTCACCTAGAGTTCCATTCCCGTTTATGCCATGATGATTGTCAACTTTCTGTTCCGCTATTCCGAATTTTATTTTAAATCTTCCATGTTTGTTATAAGGCAGTCCGTCAATTTGAGCCGTTTGGACATATCCGCTTTCATCTATCAATTTTTGCAATTCCCTTTTGTATTTTTCTCTGACGTCTCTTGGAACCGTCTGATGGCCATAGACGTAAAAAATGGCTCCCTTTTTTGTAGGCATTGCAGAAACGTAAATGTCAGAGCGGTATTTCCTTCCGTCAAAAAACCCTGTGGATGCTGCCGCCATTTTCGCCGTGAGATGATCAACCTGCCACGGGCTTGCCCATTCGGTTGATACTATCCTTCCGTAACCTTTGCCCATAATGCCTGCGCCTGTGTTCTGCAATAAGATTGCAATATGAACTACCATATTTAAATAACCGAATCATAATATTTACTAAATAAAGGTATTTCATATGTTCTAAAACGGAGATTTCTCATATGAAACAGCTCGACAAAATTGACAGAAAGATACTTGCAGCAATAGAAACAGATGCAAGGATGCCCGTCAGCAGGATAGCAAAGAAAGCGCGCATATCAAGAACCGTTGCAGAATACCGGCTCAAAAAATCCGAGGAAACAGGCATAATCCGTGGCTATTACTGCCTGCTTGACCCTTCAAAGTTCGGGCTCACCGTCTGGAAGCTCTGGCTCTCAATAAAGATGGGAAATGACAAAGAGCGTGAGGGCTTTTACGGTTTTGTGTCAGAACACCCTCGCGTATGGTGGTATTCTGAATGTGCAGGCGCATATGATGTTGTCATTTGCGTCCTTTGCAGAAATCCGCACGAGTTCTATGACTTTTTTACACATCTGCAGGGAAAATGGGGAAAGATTATCAGGGATTCTGTCACCCTCATAAACGTGAGCTTTGAATACCATACACGCGGCTATCTTCTGGAAAACAGGTCAAAGCTCATAGGCACATCGTTTCAGAAGAGACCAAGGCTGCAGAAAATGACAGAGACAGAGATGGAGATACTGCGCCTTCTTTCAAAGAATTCCCGAATTGGCTACGCAAAGCTTTCTCAAAAAACAGGAAAGAATGTAAAGACGATAAGAAGAGCGATAGAGAACCTCAAACATGCGGGAATTATAGTTTATTTCCGCCCTTCGATAGATGTCTCAAAATTCGGGTATGAATACTACAAGGTCCTTTTGCATCTGCAGAATGCGACCGTTGATGTTCAGAATTCCATTCTGCACTGGTGCAGAAGGCATCCGAACATAATGGCGGTCATATCATGTGTCGGCCCGTGGCAGTTTGAGCTTGAAGTTGAAACCGATTCTTTCAAAAACCTTGTTGCGATGCTGACAGAGCTTAAGGACACCTTCCCGGAAACTGTGAGAAGATACGAGACGCTCATAATCACGCGCGAGGGCAATTATGAGCTTGATCTCATTGAAAGAGTATCTAAGATTGGATAAATCATTCGAATATTTGGTTATATTAATCTCAAACTCAAAGAAAAGAAAACATATGTGCGGTGATTCATGAATGAATAATACTATCATCTTTTTAAGGCATGCCGAAACCAAGAAGGATGCTGCTATTCCGGTCAGCAAATGGGTTCTTACAGAACGAGGAAAACGTTGCGCAAAAGAGCTTGCTGAATCGGGGATATTTGATGATGTTGACGTAATCATAGTTTCCGGTGAAATGAAATCGTATCAGACAGCGCTTCCGTTTTCTTATAAAACGGACAAGAAGATAATTCGCATGCCGGAGCTAAACGAAATAAACAGGGACGCAAGCGGATTGATGAGCAAAGAAGAGTATGACGAAATGAAAAGAAAAATATTCGAGGATCTTGATTTTACCGATCTTGGATGGGAGAGTGCAAGGCACGCACTGGAAAGATTTGCAAGCGCTATCAGGATGATAGATAAGTACTATGTTGATAAGAAAATACTGATAGTTTCACACGGCACTGTCATGACATTATATTTTGCTCATCTTCAGGACAAAATGAACGAG
>JAADIF010000012.1 GCA_013151465.1 Microcaldota archaeon
ATACAGAAGCGCTCCGCAAAAAAGGACACTGCACCCGGCAAATGGGCTGTTTCGGCAGCTGGTCACGTAAGTTTTGGGGAGAGCTATGAAGAAACTGCTACAAGGGAGCTTGAGGAGGAATTAGGAATAAGGGCGCCGCTCTACAAGATGGCAAAGATATACGATTACAAGAAAATGGAAAACGGCCTTATTGAAAACGAGATTATCATGCTTTACATGTGCGAGCACGAAGGACCCTTCAATCTTCAGGAAAGCGAGGTTTCCGAAGTGAAGTTTGTTTCGATTGATGAGCTTGTATGGATGATTCATGAACACTCTGAAACAATCATGCATACATTAAAGGATGTCATTGGATTATTTTTTGCGGATATTGATACGAGTCCAGAGGTTAAACTTATTTCACACGATATGATAGATTATATTGATAAGGAAAACAACGTGATTGGTCCTGTCCCGAAGGATGAAGCGCATAAGAAGGGACTGCTCCACAGGGCGGTCTGGATAATTGTTATCAATGAAAAAGGGGAAATTCTCATCCAGAAAAGGCATAAGAAAAAGAGGATATCACCGGGATTCTGGGACCTGTCCGCGACAGGTCACGTTGATTCTGGAGAAACATACGATGAAGCGGCCAAAAGAGAGCTTTCAGAAGAGCTTGGCATAGAAGACACTCTTGAGAAAATTGAGGATGGACTTTTTGTGTTTGACCACAAAAACGGGCTAAAGGATAGGGAGCTTTACAGGATATATTTGTGCAAAAGCGATGGGCCATTCAAAATGCAGGAAGATGAGATTGAGGAAATCAGGTTTGTTTCACCGGAGGAATTGGACGAGATGATAAATAGCGGAAATGAAAAACTGACAAATTCTCTTACCATAGCTTTTGAAAAATATAAGAAAAAAATTAAACAAGCGTGAAATACAGACGCCTGTTATTCTTTCCTTTGTTTTCAAGCTTTACGAGTTCAACTTTTCCTATTTCGGATGTGTTTTTGACGTGCGTTCCGCCGTCCGGCTGGATGTCGACATCGCCGATTTTCACCATGCGAAGCGTTTCAATCCCAGGCGGAAGCCCCTTTGCAAGTTTTACAAGTTTAGGGTTTGCCTCAACTTCAGAGCGTGGCATAGAGCTTACCGCAACATCGAGATTTCTTGAAATGGCATCGTTTACCATCTCGATATATTTTGCGAAGGCCTCCCTGTCAAAATTCTCAAGGGAAAAGTCAATCCTCGACTTGTCGAGCCCGAGCTGGTTCCCCGTTATGAGCGCGCCTGTCTCCTTATTGATTATCGTACTCACGATGTGAGCTGTTGTATGCATCTTCATGAGGCGATACCTTCTGTCCCAATCGATTATGCAGTGAACCTCATCTCCCTCTTTCAGGCCTTCCTTTCCCACTTCGTGGCTTATCTGCCCTGAGAACTTTCCGACAAAAACAACGGGAAATTCTTCATCGCCCCTTATCATTTTGCCGGTATCATACGGCTGGCCGCCGCCGTTCGGATAGAACGCCGTCCTGTCCAAGACAACAAACTTTCCGTCCTTTACTGACACAACTTTCGCATCAAATTCCTTCAGATACGAGTCATCCATATAAAGCGCTTCCATAAACTCACCACCATTCATATTTCTTAAAAATGGGAGCAAGATAATAAAAGATTCTGTTCTTCTTCAAGTTATTGAAAAGTTCATAAGCAAAAAAGGGCTAAAACGAAATTCTGAAGATATCATATAGAATAAGAAGCCTAAATAAGGTAAATAAATGAAATTAAATAAAATCTTATTTTCCACGTCTTATATCATTACGTATTTTATCTAGCATTGAAAGATAATCACAATCACCATCACACTTTTCTGCAGGCACGTATATTTTATTTCCTTTAACCATATATCCTTCTTTTTCAAGTCGACGTGCATCTTTTGGACCGACAAAAGTGAGATTTTCTATTACTACGTAAGAACTACTCATAAAACACCTCCATTACTATCAATTGATAGATAAATTATCTTTATTATTTAAATAGTTTTAGTCACTTAGTAATAGTTAAATATATATAGATATCAGAGTATATGTTTGTGAAGAACTTCAGAAAGTATAGAGAATTGAACCAATACCCATTATTAAGCAGAAAAAGATAAATATTAATATGCTCTACAAAAGGCGTAGCGTCTTCAGAAAACAGGAAGAGAAGATAGGAAAATTGTTTGCGAAAGCTGGGCTTTCGCCAAACCAGTGGACGCTTCTGTCGCTTCTGCTCGCGTTTGCTGCCTTTTATTCGATAATCATGCATAACTTTGCCGAGGCGGCGGCGATAATGCTCGCATCGGCATTTATTGACATTGTCGACGGCTCGGTCGCAAGGGCGACAGGGAAAGCGAGCAAGACAGGCGCATACCTGGATACGATAACAGACAGATACGTTGAGTTCATAGTTGTCTTTGCTCTTTTCCTGATAACTCTCCCTCAGTTTCTTATGCCGGCAAAGGCGTGGCTGTTTTTGTATCTGTTCGGAGCGCTTATGACAACGTATGCAAAATCGGCAGCGAAGGAAAAAGGGCTTGTGAAGGAGGAACTCAAGGGCGGATTTCTTGAGCGCGCAGAAAGGATGCTTCTTCTTTTCATAGGGCTTGCGCTTGCGTCATTTAATGTCACGTATCTTGTCTATGTGATTGCGTTCGTCGCAGTGGTGTCAAATGTCAGCGCCCTTCAGAGGATATGGAAGGCCATGAAAAGGAAATAGGAAATGCGATTTATTTTATTATTATAAATTTCATTAGAATAGTTTAAATTTGGCTATACCATTTCAGCATTGCGCTTTTCAATACAAAAGAAAGTGACAGATCCATTCCAACTTCTGGCTTGCTGCATAACTTGGTCATTATCTGATTATAACGGCAATATCATATGATTATGCCCTTACATGCATCTGCACATTTTCTGATTTCATCAAATATCGCACCTTCATACGGCTCTGTTGTACTTACAACCTTTCCGTTTTTAAGTGACATGAAAATGCTTCCGTTATCCGCTGCAACTTTTTCCACTTCGCCATTATGCAGAAGAGTAACTGCTATATCCCACGAAACGGAAATCGATTTATCTTTTCCAAATATGCCAACCCCACTAAAGGAGGCTATCAGAATCACTGCAGCGATTGCAATAAGAATCACAATCCTTGCAAGATTCTTTTCATCTACCATAAAATCACAAAAAAGAAAGGATATTTATGGGAAACGGCAGATATCATTTTTTGCTCTTCTTTTCTTCTGGTTGTTTTTTTCTTACCCAATTAACCTTTTTGGAATCCCTCTTCAGCTTCCAATTGTTTTGGCATTTTGAGGAACAGAAATAAAACAGCGTTCCATCTGCCTTGACGAACATTTTCCCTGTTCCTTTGGGTATTTCCTTTTTACAAAATGAGCATTTCATCCTCATCTACCTCTTCCCATCGAGCCGACGGACTCCATCTCGGTCTCTTTGACCATCACGATGTCACCTTTTGCGATGGGACCGGAAACGTTCCTCGTGAGAACCTTTCCTTTGTCCGGACCATCGAGTATCCTGCATCTTACGCGGGTGACACCCTTAAGACCGATTCTTTCCATGACCTGAAGGATTTCTGCTGGATATGCCATAAATCATCACACTATCATCTGGCGCATCTTTGCGCCGATGTATATCATTTCTTCAGGGCGGAAACCTTTGATGCTATATCAGCGATGTTCTTTTTTGCGTTTCCTTCCTCATCTATTGAAACCGCGGCCGTCGGAACCTCAAGCCCTGCCGCCTTTCCAAGCTCCGCTTTTGACGGCACATATACATATGTAATCTTCTTCTCGTCGCATATTACTGGAATATGCATAAGAATTTCTTCGGGGCTTATATCCTCTGCCATAACAACGAGTTTGGATACACCTCGCTCTATGCTTTTTGTCGTTTCGTTTACGCCCTTTCTCACCTTTCCGGTGCTTGCCGCAAGCTGTATCGCCTCATATATCTTGTCTGCAAGCTCCTTTGGTGTCTCGAATTTCACGAATCCTGCTGCCATGTTCATCCCTCCTTAAGTGTCATAGGTCTAACAGCATTTTTGATTGTCAATAATTAACTGTGTAAAGATTTATATAAGTATATGGATACACTAACTGGAATGGCCTGCATCCAATCCCTGTTCATATGCATGCCGGTATCATGATATCGGATTGTTATTTAATTTTATGTAACTCCCATTAAATAATAAAAAACTTATTGGCATCATATTTGAGATGGGACAAAAACTAACAAAATATACTGATATACTGGTAGGACACTTTCTTCAATATAGCAAAGGTCTCTTGGTCGTTGTAGCGGATAATGTGACATCAGAAATAGC
>JAADIF010000072.1 GCA_013151465.1 Microcaldota archaeon
TCTGCATACGGATATTTCTCTTTTGAGTTTTTGTTTTCTTTTTGCATTTCTTTTCTGACTTCGTCAAGAACAGAAATCATTTCCTGTGCAATCTTAGGCGTTATTCTCATGATATATTATTTGGGAAAACACAAATGAATTTAACCTAACCCATATTATTAATGACTATCGATTGAAATTGAATGAATTGTGGATACTGGGAAAACTTGTCCCAATGCCCATCTAAAAGATGAAGTTAAACAGTATAAACTCTCTAAAAACAGTACTGTTTGATGCAATTTCCTGACAGAACCTATCACCTTTTATTCTTGTCCCAGAACCATTGAGTAACCAATACATTTAAAAACATACGGTTATATAATAGGGTAATAGTTTATCTATATAAGAAAATTATATAGGTAAAAGGAAAGAAGGTAAAGTCGGCCGATAATATGTGACGGCGCGAACATTCAAACGAAAAGGTCGATGCGCCAGATGTTGATTAAGATCGGTCGGCTGAAAGATAGTGCATTCTTTTAAATGCATTATCCATATATAAGGTATTTGCAGAGAGGTTCTGCGAGTGGCAGTTCCTATTATCATAATTTGCAAGGCGATATGCATGCAGGTTCCGGTTTACGATACCAAAGGAAAAGAAGTTGGGAAAGTCGAGATTCCTTCGGCTCTGTTAGTTTACAAAAGAAAGGATATGATAAAAAAAGCATTTCTTGCGGAGCAGAGCGAGATGAGGCAGCCATACGGGGCAGATCCTCTGGCAGGTCAGAGATCGTCTGCGTATTATCATGGTAGAAGAGCAAAAAGAAACAGCATGATGAACAGGGAAATGGCAAGAATGAAAAGGATTGTCGGTATGGGTTTTTTGAATTTCAGGGCAAGAATCGTGCCCCAGGCAATCAAGGGCCGAAAGGCGCATCCACCGAAAGCCGACAAGATATGGGCGCTTAAAATCAACAGGAAAGAATGGCTTTCTGCCCTTTATTCTGCTGTTTCGTTTTCACTTGATAAAGACGCTGTTTCTCTTCGTGGTCATAAGATCTCAGATGTCAAGAATTATCCCCTCGTTCTCGATGATTCCTTCGAAGCGCTCAAGAAAACAAAAGATGTTGTTGGTGCTTTAAATGCGCTTGGTCTTGAAAAGGAGCTTGAAAGGTGCTCTGAAAAGAAGATAAGAGGAACAAAGGGAAAGATGAGAGGAAGGAAATATAAAGAGAAAAGAGGCCCTTTGATAATAGTTAAGGAAAATAATAAGATAGCCGATGCAGCAAAGAACATACCGGGAGTCGATGTGACGACGGCAAAGAAGCTGAGCGTGATGCAGCTTGCTCCCGGAGCCCATCCTGGAAGGGTTGCCGTATGGACAAAATCAGCTCTGGAGAGTTTCGGAAAAGAAAAATAAGAGATGAAAGGTGTTTATGTTTATGGTAGACAAAAACGTCAGAAAGGAAGATGTGCCGGTAAAATCCATAGAGCCATGGGATGTTATATTATATCCGCATCTTGCGGAGAAATCGATGAACATGGTTGAGATTGAGAATAAGCTGGTGTTGATGGTTAACCGTAAATACAAGAAGAAAGATATAAAAGATGCGATTGAAAGGCAGTTTAACGTCAAGGTTACTGACATCAAAACGATTGTAACGACAAAGGGTAAGAAAAGGGCGATAGCGAAGCTTGCACCAGATTATAACGCTTCCGATATAGCTTCACAGTTAGGTATGATGTGATTTGACGTCTAACAAGGGCGAAAAATATGGGTAAGAGAATAATACCGCAGAGAAGGGGAAAAGGGTCCTTGACATACAAGGTTCCAAGCAAGCCTTCAAATGTAAAGGTCGAATACAGAGAATCCAGCGGGGTGGTTGCAGACATAGTGAGCGATCCCTTGAAAACATCACCCGTGGCCAAAGTGAGTTATGATGACAACAGCACCGGCTTTATAATAGCCCCTCAAGGCATAAAAGTCGGCGAAAGCGTTAACAAGTACGTGATGCCTCTTTCGAAAGTATCTGAAGGGTCATCTGTTTTCGCTATTGAGACATATCCAAGATCCGGACCGAAAATATGCAGGGCAGCAGGTTCGTTTGCTCTTGTCATCTCAAAATCCGGAGATGATGTCATAATCCAGCTTCCGTCGAGGAAGAAGAAAAGGTTAAAGGGTACATGCATGGCCACTTTGGGAGTTCCCGCAGGTGAGGGAAGGTCGTCAAAACCATGGCTTAAAGCGGGGAAAAGGTGGATAGTGCAGCACAAAAAAGGAAAGCTCTATCCAAGGACTTCCGGAGTTGCTATGAATGCGGTTGACCATCCGTTCGGTTGCGGTTATTCAGGTCTTGGCAAACACAAGACCATATCAAGACACGCACCTCCTGGAAGGAAAATCGGATCAATAGCTGCAAAAAGGACTGGAAGGACGAAGAAATGATGAAAAGTGATTGTTATGGCAAAGAAATTCATATTCAGAGGAAAGGAATGGGACGAAATATCGAAGATGAGCATAGATGAATATGCAAAATTAGTTACTGCGCGCGAGAGGAGAACACTTAAAAGAGGTCTTACAGTTGTCCAGAAGAAACTGCTCGAAAAAATAAAAGAGAAACCAAAGAAGTTCCACAAGACACATTCAAGAGATATGCTGATCCTTCCTGAAATGGTCGGTGTGAAGATAGGAATCTTCGACGGCAGAAAGTATGAGTCCGTCGAGATAAAACCGGAGATGATAAATCACAGGCTAGGTGAATTCATACTCACTAGAAAACAAGTGAAACACTCATCGCCTGGTTTCGGTGCAACCAAATCGAGCAAGTTTGTACCATTGAAGTAAGTAGATATGCAAGATATCGGTGAAAAAGATGCTGAAATATACGTTGAATCTGAATCCAAAGAAATCTGCAAAGGCCTATGGTAGAGGTCTTTCCATATCAGCAAAAGATTCAAAAATCATATGCAAGAAGATAAGCAGGATGAATCTACAGAAAGGGAAGAAACTGCTCGAAGGCCTTTCCAGTGAAACGCTGTCGTTGGATGGGAAGCATTATACATCAGCTGCAACGACGATACTTGACATTGTGAAATCTGCAGAAAAAAATGCAGAGTTCAAAG
Organism: Microcaldota archaeon; assembly: GCA_013151465.1. GTDB lineage: Archaea > Aenigmatarchaeota > Aenigmatarchaeia > QMZP01 > QMZT01 > JAADIF01. Next base: position 3,100 of record JAADIF010000072.1, read on the forward strand.
GTCTTGATACTGATAAACTCATAATAATGGCATCGGCTCATCAAGCCTTTTCGTTCTTCAGGCCGAGAAGGTTCAAGATGAGAAGGCAGCAGAGAAAGTCATCGCATATACAGGTGGTCTTAAGGCAGAGTTAGGTGGTTGATATTTTACTGAACAAACATTTCGTTGATCAAGTGATTAGCAGGCTTGGAATGGAAAGATTTATAGAAGATTATTTCAAGGGGGAAGTCTTCTCGAAAATAAATATAGAAAGGACCCCGCTTGGCCTTCGTATAGTGATAAATACGAGTAGACCGGGGCGCATCATAGGTTCCGGAGGGAGAAAGATAAATGAGCTTGCAGATCGCCTTAAAGAGAGATTCAAGATAGAGAATCCTCAGGTAGATGTGAAATCGATAAAGAATCCGGATGTTGATGCTACGATAGTTGCAAAGCAGATAGCGCTTGCGCTTGAAAGCGGAAACAATTACAAAAAGATAGGAAACCTCTTCGTAAAGAAGATAATGGACGCCGGTGCTTTAGGTGTTGAGATAATAATATCCGGCAAGATGGGAGGAAGCAAGGGCAGAACGGAAAAATTCTCTACCGGTTATCTCAAATATTGCGGCGATACAGCGGAGCGTCTTGTAGATACAGGATTTTCCGAGGCGCTTGTGAAGCTTGGAAAGATAGGCATACAGGTAAGGATAATGAGATACTTCATGGATACATTTGGAAATATTCTTACAAAGAAGGATCTCCTTGAAAGGGGTCTGAATCCAGAAGAAAAGGTCCCGGGGATTGCAGCGGAAGAAGATGTTGCAATTGAAGGCAACGCCGAAAACGAGGAAGTTAAAGTTGACGATGATGATTCAAACAAGAATGAAAAAATATCAGATGCAAAAAAAGATAATGATAAAGAGCAGCAGGATTGATGACTATGGCTATCCTAAAAAAGAAAGATATCAGAAAGATGAACGAAAGTGAAATCAGAAAAAATCTCAATGAATTCATGTTAGAACTTGCAAAGGAGAGAGCGAACATGGCCATAGGGGCGACTGTTACAAGCCCCGGTCGTATACGCGAACTCAGAAGAACTATTGCAAGGATAAAGACAATTAAAAGAGAAAAGGTGGGTAAAAAGTAATGTCAGAGATATGCCCTAAATGTGGTCTGCCAAAGGATCTTTGCGTCTGCACCACAATTGCGAAAGAAGAGGAAAAGATAAAGATATATA
>JAADIF010000081.1 GCA_013151465.1 Microcaldota archaeon
TTTGAGATATTTTATCCGTATAAAATTTCCTACCCTTCCCGGCGTTATAATACCATAAAATGAGCCTATAAGGTATATTTTGAACAGAGAAACAAAATCAATATCCATGCCCTGCTTCTTTACTAGATAACCCCATTTGTAAGTCTGAACCAGAAGATAGAGGAGAAATAATGCAACGGCCGGGGGCAGAAACAGGATATTCATTTCAAATAATGTATTTATAATGATTTCGGGGCCGCTCCTCATTATCAAATAAATGAGAATAATGATTCCTATAAACGGCAGAACTTTACTTGCTTTTTTTAACATAGATACACCGAAATAATTGGTGTTTATATAATCTAAAATGTCTTTAAATGGTTTTAATTCTGACCTTTAAAACAGTATAAAACATCTTGGGTATCGCTTTTCTCATTTTTAAGCTCGACATTTCCTTATCTTCCCATGATATAGGCACTTCCTTGACCTTAAACCCAAGTATTTTCACAGTGTAAAGTATGCATGCATCTATTGCAAAATCTGTGACCACAAGACTCTTTGCAACATCTCTTACAACTTTTCCTTTGAACACTTTGGCAGGGCACTGTGTATCTTTATATGGGAGACCCAGAATAAGTCGCGTAAGCAAATTAAATCCTCTGCTTGCTATTCTCCTCATGAGAGGCTGTTTTACGGAAAGAACAGATCCTTTCATCCATCTGGAGCCTATGATACCATCATAATCTCCTATCATCTGAAGTAGTTTGAACATTTCTTTCGGGGACGTCGCCCCATCTGCATCTGTATAGGCGACATAATCTCCTCTGGAAAGAGTAAAACCCTTCAAAAGGGCACCCCCCTTTCCCTGCTTTTCCGGATATATTTTGAATCTTATATTTTTGTTTTTCTTTGATTTTACTTTGACTATTTCAGGCGTCCTATCCGTGCAACCATCCATTATGACTAATATCTCATAGTCGATTCCTTTCCCGTCAAAAAATTCCGAAAATTCGTCCAGCGTTTTTCCTATGCGTTTTTCCTCGTTATACGCCGGTATTATAATAGTGAACATCATCTGGCACCCATCCTTTCTATAGCCTTTGCAGCTGTCTCATGTCCGAGCGCAATTGCATCTTTGAACTCTATTCCTTTTGAAATTCCGGCCAAAAAGCCGCCGGCAAACGCATCTCCTGCTCCTGTTGTGTCTATTACATTTTCCACCCTTTTCACTTCAATTGCATATTCATTCTTACCGTCAAAAGACACACTTCCTTTCTCTCCTCTCGTTATTATGAATTTCACATTAATTGATTTAAGCTCATCTATAACTTCACTTAAATTTTCTTTTTTGGCAAATGACATTGCCTCGTCTTCATTCATTATTAATATATCTGACATATGTGCAATGTCCACAAAATCGCTTTCATTTTCTGAAACAAGATTTGATGCCCCAATGTTGAATATTATTCTTGCGTTCTTTTCGTGAAGAGTTCTTATTATTTCCTTGACTTTCTTTCCAGTTTCTCTGTTCCCGAACGAATATCCGGCAAAATAATAAAACTTAGCATCAGGTATCCTTTTCATGATTTCGTCAATCGATAAGGAATCATTCGCACCTCTTCTGACAAACATGGTCCTTTCAGCTCCCGAAGACAGTGATACGCATAGCCCCGTCCTTTCATTTTTTGCGACTAAAATATAGGGCTCAACCTTTTCATTGTGGATGTCTTCTTCATACGCTTTACCAAGTGCATCTCTGCCCACATAGCCGCAAAAAGCCGTCTCAGCGCCGTTTCTTGCTGCCCAGACGGCGACATTGGCAAGGCCGCCTGCGGAAAATTTCATCTCCGGTGTGTATGAACCGCCGGCAATATAAGAATTGGTCATTTTTATGACAATATCAAAAAAAGTATCGCCTATGACACACACATCCAATGTCATAGCAATATTTTGAGATTATAACTTAAATTGATTCAAAATATTCTATTGTTTTCTTAAGTCCTTCTTCAAGAGAAACCTTCGGCTCCCAAACAAGCAATTTTCTGGCAAGCGTTATATCCGGGCAGCGCTGTTTTGGGTCGTCCTCGGGGAGCGGCTTGAACGTGATTTCTGATTTTGAAGCTGTCAGTTTTATTACAAGCTCTGCAAGCTCCAGCATTGTTTTTTCCGTGGGATTTCCAAGATTCACAGGCAGGCTATAATCAGAATTCATAAGACGCCATATGCCTTCAACAAGATCTGAAATATAGCAGAAGCTCCTTGTCTGTTTTCCATCGCCAAATACTGTGAGCAGCTTTCCTGAAAGCGCCTGTGTTATGAAGGCGGGAACAACCCTCCCGTCATTTGCAGCCATGCGAGGGCCGTATGTATTGAAAATACGAACAATTCTTGTGTCAATTCCATGTTTTCTGTGGTATGCCATTACAAGGGCCTCCCCCGCCCGCTTGGATTCGTCATAACAGCTTCTGATCCCGACAGGATTCACATGTCCCCAATAGTCTTCGGGCTGGGGATTGACTTCAGGATCCCCGTAAACCTCCGATGTAGATGTGAAAAGAAATTTTGCATTTTTTGCTTTTGCAAGTCCCAGGGCGTTCATTGTGCCCAACGTTCCAACTTTCAATGTCTTTATTGGGTAATTGATATAATGTATGGGGCTTGCAATTGAAGCCATGTGAACGACATAATCAATATCACCTTCAATTTCCAGTGGTTTTGTCACATCGTGCTGTATATAGGTGAAGTGTTTATTGCCAAAAAGATGTTTTATGTTGGCCGTTTTTCCTGTTATGATGTTATCAACGCAAATCACTTTCCATCCTTCTTTAAGAAGCCTGTCGCAGAAATGGGAACCTATAAATCCCGCTCCTCCGGTAATAAGGCATGTCTTCATTTTATACACCGTTCCCATTAGGTTCTGGCGGCGCAATAATCTTTCCTTCATGCGCCATTTTATTTGCTTCTTCATATGCTTTTACTGTGGATATGTCCAGCCAGAATGGAAGTTTTGTCACGAAGCCTGCAAGTCTGCCCTGCTCTGCGAGTTTGGGAAATATTGATTGTTCCATCTTCATTTTCTTCTGCGGGAACATATCTATTATATCCTCTAATTCAAGTATGTAATAGCCGCCATTTGCAAGATTTGATGGGGCCTCCTCTTTTTTTGGCTTCTCAACAAACGACTTTATTAAGGTAAATCCTGATTCTGTTTTTTCGATATCCGCTATTCCGAACCTCTCGACCTCTTCTTCAGGAGCTTCGAAAAGGAGGACAGTTGCAGAGCAACCGAGTTCTTCCCTGCACTTTTTATGATAATCTATCATTTTTGTCACATCAAAGGATGTCAGATTGTCGCCGTATGCCACAAGAATCGTTCCTTTTTCTATATTGTTCTCCTGCAAAATATGAAGTATATCGCCAGCAGTCTCCCGCTGCGGTGTCGTGACGGTGCTTACAGGAACGCCGTAATCTATATGCTTCAGATAACTATCGATGCAGATGCCGTGCGTATGTGACAGTATCCTTTCATATAGCTCCTTTCCTGTAGTTCCTGAAATTCCGACAAATACCTCGTCTATATTATTCCCTGATAATGTGCTTCTTATGACCCAGTCAAGCATCGGTTTTCCCCTTACAGGGAGAAGAGGTTTTGGTATTCCGTATGTAAGGGGCCTAAGACGCGTTCCTTTTCCCGCAGCAAGTATTATGGCTTTCATATACAACACTTATTATTTCATTTATTCTAATTAATAAAATAAACAAACGGCGCCATTATGACATCAATATCATCAATTTTTTTGATATCGACTACATTTAGGTTTGCGATAAACGCCTTTTTTGGTTTGTAATGCGATATGAAGCTTCTGAATGAGCGCGTTATTTTCGGCGTTGTTTTTACTTCAACTGGAATCGAATCGTTTTCAGATAATACCACAAAATCAACCTCAGTTTTTGCCGCTGTTCTCCAGTATTTAACATCAAATTTCTGCATGAGCATATTATAGATGAAATTTTCATAAAGAGCATCAAAAAATGGGTTTTCAAAATTATCTGCCATCAAATTTCTTAATCCATAATCTATGAAATAGATTTTAGGGTTCTTTCTGAGTTCGTTTAATAAATTTTTATAAAACGGTCTCACCAAAGACAAAACATATGAATCTTCGAGTAGGGGAAGTAACTTTCTCACTTCTTTGTACGAAAGGCCAGAAATGTCTGATAATGTTTGATAGTTCACAACATTTCCAAGCATAGAGGAAATTGCCCTCAGTAGCTTTACNNNTCTCTTTGCTCTACGCCATACAGCAAAACAATATCTTTCTCGATATATGTGCTAAACAGGTTTCTGAGAAGTTCGGTTTTCTTTTCCTTTGATTTTTCAAGCACCACTCGTGGGTATGAGCCAAATGTCAGATATTCTGAAAGCAATTTGTTTATGTCTTGAATGAAAATTGTCTTTTTGAGTTTCTTTCCTGCCTTGATTATGTCCCAGATTCTATGTTTTTTTAGAATGGTTTCATATCTTTTGTCTTTGCTTCTGATAAATTCTGTAAAACTGAATGGAAGCAATGTGAAAAATATAACTCTTCCGACAAGATATTTGCCTAACGTGGTCAAATCAAATGAAGAAGAGCCCGTGATAATTATTTTTACATTATCAAAGGAATCGTAAATAAGCTTAAGTGATTTTCCGCATGTTTTTACATATTGAACTTCGTCCAGAAGGAAATAGTGCCTCTTGTCATTATCGAGATAGAATTCTATGTATTCTTTTGGATTTTCCTCGAATTTTATTCTTTCGATATCATCTTCAAAACTGATGTAATGCACATTATTTTCTGAATTTCCTTTTTCTATTAGGATTTCTTTCGTTCTTTTTAATAGAGTGGTTTTTCCGCTTTGCCTCGGTCCCCTTATCGCTATTATTTCCCTATCATCAAACCATTTCTTTATTTCTTTCTCGATCTCTCTTTCGATATAATTCATATTAGTTATTTTGGAGTTTCTATTTATAAACTTTATTATTTTGTCATTATTAGTTAGAATAACTAAGTTATTTTATCAAAGAAAAGAAAAATAATAAAGTTATTCTCACCAACAAATTCCTTCAAATCCGTGTACTTTATTGGGATCAAGTATCCTCCTGCCTTCTATTATGAGTTTATTTCTCATTGAACTGAAATCGTCATCAGTTAATGGTCCGAATTCTTTCCATTCCGTAAGAATGAGGCAGGCATCAGCTTCCTTAATTGCGTCTTGCGCACTATCATAATATTCAACGTTTTCATAAAGTTTTCTGAAGTTTTCAGTGGCTTTGGGGTCATATGCTTTCACTTTGGCACCGTTTTTCAGAAGATTTCCAACCACCTTTATCGATGGCGCTTCCCTTATGTCGTCGGTGTCACCTTTGAAAGCAAGACCCAAAACAGCTATTGTTTTCCCTTCAATTTCTGGCATTTCCTCTTTCAATATCTCAAGTATGCGATTTGGTTGATTCTGATTGACTTTCTCAACAGAATCCAAAAGATTCATCTGAAGACCTTCTTCCCTTCCCTTCGCAAGAATCGCTTTTACATCTTTGGGAAAGCAGCTTCCTCCGTAACCTATGCCAGAATTGAGGAATCTTCTTTCTATCCTGTTATCGTACCCGATAGCGTCTGCGACCTTATAGGAATCTATGCCAAGCTTTTTGCACAAATTTCCTATCTCGTTTGAGAATGATATCTTTGTTGCAAGGAATGCATTAGCAGCGTATTTTATCATCTCAGCCGTTTTTGGATTCGTTTTGATTATAGGGCAGTCAGAATTCTTATAGAGTTCAAAAATGGTGGAGATGGATTTTTCGTCTATTCCCCCTATCACTATCCTGTCAGGGTTCATGAAATCAGAAACGGCCTTCCCTTCCTTAAGAAATTCCGGGTTCATTGCAACGCCAAAATCCTTTCCTGCTTTTTTTCCGGAATGTTCTTCGATGATAGGCAAAACGATGTTTTCAGTAGTCTGGGGAACGACGGTGGATTTGACGACAACGACATGATATGAATCTTTTTCCTTAAGCGCTTTCCCTATATCTTCGGCGGCGCTTTTTATGTAGACGAGATCAATGCTTCCGTCTTCTCTTGACGGAGTGCCCACGGAAATGAATGTAATTTCAGAATTTTTTATAGCGTCTGTTATATCGGTAGTTGCTCTAATCCTGCCTTCTTCAATATTCCTTTTGAGCATTTCTTCAAGGCCTTCTTCATAAATCGGTGTTTTGCCTTCATTTATCTGTTTGACCTTTTCTTCTATAACATCAACAAGAACCACATT
>JAADIF010000029.1 GCA_013151465.1 Microcaldota archaeon
TTTATCCTTTTGGCAAGAAGCGGCGTGATGTCTATTGTAGCTTCGGGGTTTTCTATTGTGTTTGAACAAAGCAGCATTATCCCTCTTTTCACTAATTCTCTATACGTGTCGCCTGTCATCTCGCCGTGAACAACGGATACATATATATTATCAGGATTTCCGAACTCTCCGCCTTTCAAGATATCTATGGCATTTTTTGTCTTGCTGCCTGTAAGTATCCAATCGTCCGGTATCAGTATATTCTTTCCGGTAAGGTTCACATCTAACATGTTTCTCGTCGTAATCTTGGTTGCGTCCTTTCGCGAGCGATGAGCATCAAGATAGGCACATTGCGCACCTATTTTTTCGGCTATGAATTTTGCGAAATCGTATGCTCCCTTATCCGGAGCTATCACTATATCTATCTTGATTTTATTGCTGATGAAATAGTCCGCAAGAAGCGATGACGGATTTATTGCCCATGCAAACCCTGTCCAGTTCTGCAACTCTTCACCTTTGCCCGTTGTCGTGCTTATCCAGCCCTCTTCGTCTTTTGGCAGGCGAAAATCGTGCGGATAGACTGTAAGGATGATATCAGCACCAAGCAATTTCAGAACTTTGCGCTGTGTAAGTACGCTTATGGATTCTCCGTATATCATGTTTCCATTATCGTCTTTGAATATCTTATCTTGTTTGACATAACCTTCTTTCGGTAACACGATGCATAAACGATGCGCCTTTCTTCCTTTCATATTTGGAAGACCGCTTTTTAACGTATCGATAAGCTGGCATGTTTCCATAAACAGCGCATCGGAATCCCATCTGCTGTACTCTCCCCTAACAATGAGAACGACATCTTTGTCATAATCAAGACTTTCAATCAATTTTTCCGGAAACTTTATTTTTCTTTCACCGACGTTGTAATCATCAGAACTAAACCCTTTGAACACTGTTGTCTCATAGGAAAAGATTGCCGGTTCTATATTTGCTATTTTTGCAACGTTCATTGCAATAGAATCTGTGAACTTTCTATGCCGCTTATGACCAATGAATATTACCATCATCTCGCCTTATATATACGCATTCATCACATACTGCTGGACCATTCGGTGTGTATTGAAAAACGAAGCGTTTATCGCTATGCTATGTTTCATTATTTCTATCCATCTCTCCCTGTCGCGGTAGAACATCAGCATTATTTCCTTTTCCAGCTTGTTATATAAATCCTCAGCATCCTTTCTATCGTCTGCCAGATGGTCCGGGCTTGCAACCTTGGGTCCTATCGACCATCCTGTCACCTTTTCTATATAGCCTTCTATCCACCACCCATCAAGCACTGAGAAATTGACAACTCCATTGTGCGATGCTTTCATCCCACTCGTTCCAGATGCTTCGAAAGGCCGTTGTGGCGTGTTGAGCCAGATATCGACACCAGATATAAGCTGTTTTGCAATTTTCATGCCATAATTTTCGAGAAATATGAATTTGATGTTTTCTCCAAGGCGTTTCTTTATTCTGAAAAGTTCCTTTATTATCTCCTTTCCTTCTATATCTTTCGGATGTGCCTTTCCTGCGAATATGAGTTGAAGTTTTACACCTGATGCCGCCATTTTGTTAAGGCGTTCGATATCGCGAAATATAAGTGTTGGCCTTTTGTACCCTGTCATTCTTCTTGCAAATCCCATCGTGAGTGCGTTTATATCAAGGGTTTCGCCTGTCAGTTCTTTGATGAGATTGAAAAGATTCTCCTTTGCCTTTATGTGAGCTTCCCAGATTTCATTTTTGGGAATGCCAAAAACATATCTCAGGCTAAAGGGATCGTGTGACCAGTTCGGTATATATTTGTTGTAAAGATCCCTGAAAGGCTCAGAAACCCATGTTGCAGAATGCGCCCCGTTTGTAATCGAATGGATACGATATCCTGGAAACATTCTGCTTGTTATATCTTTGTGTCTTTTTGCGACCCCGTTTATGTAATGCGAATGGTTTAATGCAAGATAGGTCATGCTAAATTTCCTGTTGTCTGGTATGTCAACATTGTCGAAAGGAAAATAATCAGCACCGAGAATAGATTTTACCATTTCTGTATCAAACGAATCATGACCTGCCGGAAGAGGTGTATGTGTCGTGAAAACACACTTTTCCTTGACCTTGTCAAAATCATATCTTTTCTTGTAATTTTTCTCTTCCTCGTTTTTTGTCCTGTTGAGAAGTTCCAGTATAAGGAATGCTGCGTGTCCTTCATTCATGTGATAGTTTTCTATGTTCTCATAACCTATATCGACAAGCAGCTTGAGGCCGCCTATGCCTAGTATAGCTTCCTGCATTATGCGATATCTGCTATCGCCTCCGTAAAGATGACTTGTCAATGTCCTGTCATATTCTGTATTCTCCGGAACATCCGTATCGAGAAAATAAACAGGAACGCTGCCTCCTGAGGGTGACTCGACATAATGCTCCCATGCACGTACAACGACAGATCTCCCTTCAAGTGTTACGACAACTTTGTTAGGAAGAGGTTTCATGAATTTATTCTTATCCCATATTTCATTTTCCTCTGTCTGATTGCCCTCGTCGTCAAGAACTTGCCTGAAATATCCTTTCTCGTTGAGCATCGTAACAGCGACTGCCGGCACTTTAAGATCTGCAAACGTCTTCACGACATCTCCAGCAAGTATCCCGAGCCCGCCTGCATAAGTCGGCATATTCTCGGTAAGGCCTATCTCCATTGTAAAATACGCAACAACTATATCCTCATCAACATCTGGCAAAGAAATCACCGCTAAAGACATTTTATTATAGTTTGTTTAAATTGCTTCCGTCCGTTTTCCGGATATCTTATGGAATAGTCCTGAATTTTGTATTGAGAAGACCCCATTCGAGGAATAAGAGTATAAACGCAAGAAAAAGCGTATGGACAGTGATATTTTCTGAGAGTTTCTGCTCGCTTGCTATCGCAAGACGCCTATACGCCTCTGCGAGTTCAGTTTCGTTCTCCACCCTGTAATATGCGCCTCTTGTACTTTTCGAGATATTTTTTAGGGTTTCCTCATCGAGAACGGAAACAAATGTTGTTCCAGGAACGTTACCTCCTTCTTTGGTGGCCAGACCTATGGTATCGATTATGACGTGTTTGTCGTTTGCATATGCTATCGCATCGGTTATATCCGGGCCTACATTGTTCTGGCCGTCTGTCAAAAGAAGGACACGTCTTGCCTTTCCTCCGCCCATAAGTATTGTAGATGACTCTATGATGGCACTTCCTATAGCTGTTCCTCCAACATATTCTATTTGTATGTCGTCTATTGCGTTCTTTACAACTTCAAAATCATTCATAGGCATCTGTTTAAGAAACGGGATTCCGGAAAACGATATGATTCCGATGTTGGAATCTATAGGCGCGTTCTCTACGAATATCTTGGCCGCTTCCTTGGCCGCTTCAAGACGGTTCGGATTATAGTCAGTTGCTGCCATGCTTCCTGATGCATCTATAGCAAGGACGAAATCGAAATTGCTGCTTCTTCCTGTATACCAAAGGACAGGCCCGGATATAGCAAGTATCAATATGGAAAATGTCACCATACGCAATACAAGAAGCAGATAGTTCTTGGACATGAGCTTTTGACCGGTAACCCTTTCTATTGCAGGGAAATTGGCAAACATGAGTGCCTGCTTTCTCGTGTAACGCAAGCTTATGAAATGTAGGACAAGAAGCGCAGGCAGGGCTAAGAAGAACCACAGGAACTGGGGATGGGTGAAACTCATCTCTAAAATACGCGCTCACCTCTTCTTAGAAGAAATTGAATGATGGGCTTAATAAAATCCTCATCGGTCCTTATATCCACCATATCTGCATTGCCCTTGGAAAACATCTCTTTTATGTATTTTTTCTCATCCTGTGTAAATTTTTCATACCTTTCCTTAATCTTTCCTGTGTTTACTATCATCAGCTCATCAGAAAGCGGATCCTGCAGGACAATATTTCCTGCCGCAATGAGTTCCTCATCTCTTGGATCCCTTATCATTATGCCAAGCACATCGAATTTCTCTCCTGCGATCCTCAGAATCTTATCCCATTCACCTTTTAGGCCGATGAAATCGGATATTATGACAAGAAGACCTTTTCGCGGAAGGGTCTTCATGACAAATGATATGGCCTTTTCAAGATCATAACCTGGATCGTAAACATCCGCATTTGCAAGAAAGTTAAGGATTATATGAAAAATTTAC
>JAADIF010000004.1 GCA_013151465.1 Microcaldota archaeon
GAAGTGTTCTCCTCTCAATAGGTTTCAATCAATTCGATTTGCGATTCCATCCCAAGGTACCATTTGAGGATTTCTCGGGTCCATCTTGCGAATCTATGAGAATTTTCTGAAAGTTCTTTTCTGAGTTTCTCAGGGCTCATGAAGACGAGAAAGTCTGTTTCATCCTCGTCGAGCAAAAAGCCCCCATCACATTTTCCAGAAAAAACAACTGAAATCATATTGTCGTGTGCTCCGTAATCAAGGCGCAGCTTTATGAGTTTTTTCAATTCCATCCCTTTTATCCCGAGTTCTTCGTAGATTTCCCTTCTTGCAACATCATCATAACCCTCCCCAGCATTTACATGACCTGATACAGAGAGGTCATACTTTCCCGACCATTTGTCTTTTGTTGGACTTCTATTTTGAAGAATTACCCTGCCGTCACTATCGAGCAGGATTATATGAATTCCCCGATGCCATAATTTTGAGTTGTGTATATGGCTTCTTGGCGCCCTTCCGATTGTATTGTCTTTGCTGTCCACAATATCAAGAAACTCTTCTGCCATATTGAAATTATGGAAATAATAATTAAAACAACTTATCTAAACTATACAATATGGTAAAGATAGATTCCGTAACGTTCGGAGAGGTTACAATAAAGGGAAAGGTGCATTATTCCGATATCATTGCATGGTGGGATGACAAGTTTGAGGAGATAGAAAAATTCCATCTTTTTGATTCTGAATTCATAAAACGCCTCCTGAAGAGAAAACCAGAAATAGTGATAGTGGCAGATGGAACTGAACATGAGATTACAATCTCTCCGGAAGCAGAATATCTGGCAGAAAAAGCAGGAGTGCTTCTATACCATGAAGATTTGAAAAAAGCACTTGAGATATTCCACAGCTTTCTGAATGAAGGAAAAAGGGCGGTCATAGCCATACATAATATGTGACAATAGGTAATGCATATGGGAGTAAACCTTTCATCACTTGTGGATGCTCGGGAAATCGGGTTTGACGAGCTTAACGGCAGAATAATGGCAATGGATGCCTATAACATTATATATCAATTCCTTTCGAGCATACGCGACAGATTCACGGGTGAGCCGCTCAAAGATTCACAGGGAAGAATCACAAGCCATTTATCCGGGCTCTTCTACCGAACGACAAAACTTATGGAAAATGGAATAATGCCTGTTTTTGTCTTTGATGGCAAACACCCGGAATTTAAGAGAAAGACGCAGGAGAGCCGTATAAAGATGAGAGAGGAAGCAGCTGAAAAGCTCAAGATCGCAAGAGAAGAAGGCGACATCGAGAAAATACGCCTTTATTCTCAGGCAGCTGTAAAGCTTGATAAAGATATGATTAAAGAAGCAAAAGAACTTTTGCATTTGATGGGTATTCAGATTGTGGAGGCGCCTTCCGAGGCAGAGGCACAGGCGGCTTATATGGTTTCGAAAGGTGTTGTATGGGCGTCGGGCTCGCAGGACTGGGATTCACTTCTTTTCGGATGCAATCGCCTTGTCAAGAATCTGAACATAAGCGGCAAAAGAAAGGTTGCAGGAAAATTGCTTTATTCGGACATAAAACCAGAACTCATAGAGCTTGAAACCGTGCTGAACAATCTTGGCATAAACCGTGACCAGCTGATAATGCTCGGAATACTTGTGGGAACTGATTACAATCCGAAAGGAGTAAAAGGAATCGGTCCAAAGACCGCGCTAAAACTGGTAAAGGAGAATCCAACAGTCGACGCCCTTCTGAATAATATAGAATGGGATTTTGATGTCGATTTCAGGGAGATATTTGACTTTTTCAAAAACCCCGAATCTGTAGATGTTGAGATAAAGGACAATGAAACTGATTGGGAAGGTCTTACACAATTCCTTACCGATCATGGATTTTCGGAGGAGAGGGTCAAAAGCACAGAAAAGAGGCTTGCCGCTATTTCAGCAGAGAAAAAACAGACAAGTCTTGCAGGTTTTCTCGGCTAGCGGTTGATTATATTTTAAATATGTTCAAAACTATAGATAGAAACTTAAAAAGACATCTAAGTTAAAAATAAACTGTTTGTGAAACGTATGGAAGAAAGGATAAAGACGGGGATACCGGGTCTGGATGAGATAACTAACGGCGGCTTCATAAAGAACCAACTCATACTGATATCCGGCACATCCGGTGCAGGAAAGACGATAATGTCCACGCAATACATATATGCAGGCCTTACGCAGTTCAAGGAGAACGGCGTCTATCTGTCATTCGAAGAGCAGCCAGAGTCGATAAAGGCGAATGTGGCTACTTTCGGATGGGATCTGGACACGCCACAAAATGATGGAAGGTTCAATTTCATCAAATATGACCCATACCATGTTGAGGATGTCTTTGATATAATCTCAAATTCTGTAAGGGACATAAAGGCAAAGAGAGTCGTCATCGATTCCATCTCGGCTCTTGGTCTTTATCTTAGAGATCCTGTAGAATTGAGGAGAATGATATTCAATCTCTCGATGATATTGAGAAAGCTTGATTGCACTACAATAATTGTTTCGGAGATGCTTCCCGGAGAAAATAAAGGCATATCAAGATACGGAGTTGAAGAGTTTGTTGCCGATTCTGTTGTCGTGCTATATTATGAGCGCTTCCAGTCAGCATTTACAAGAAGTATACAGATATGGAAATCGAGGGGTTCGGATCATTCTCTTAAGCTTCACCCCTATAAAATAACCTCGGAAGGGATCAAGGTCTATCCTGATGAAGAAGCGTTCGCAGGAATGTGAGCTTCTGCATTTTTCTTCAACCCTTCTGCGAGTTTTCTGAAATCATCACTAGTCAGCATATCAACTCTCTTTTCCATAGTTGCAATGATGCCTAGTTTCTTTACAATGTTTCTTGCCTCATTCTTTGTAACAGACGTTCCGTCAAACAGCTTGCCATAACTGATGAAGGCCTCCATTAATGCATTCTTCAGTTTCTTTCTTGCCAGGAGAAAAATACTTCTTATAAGATATTCAATCTTCTTTGTTTTGTATTCTTCCATATCAAAAGGCCTGACAAAGATGACCATAGACCCTTTTCTTGGGGGCGGTTCAAATGATTTTTTTGGCACATCGCAGATTTTCTTAACATGGAAGAACGCTCTTGAAAGAAATGTGATTTTAGTGGCTTTCCCAGAAAACATATCCTCCAGGAATCTTTCTGCAAAACCCTTGGAAATAGTAAAGACCGCTGCATCAAAATCAATTTTCATAAGTTCCATGAAAAGCGGCTCTGCTATCATATACGGAAGATTGGAGATGATCTTATTGTAATTCTTTTTCTCATGCCGCATGAATCTGATCGCATCATCATTTACCAATATAAGGTTATTTGCTTTCAGCCCTTTTCTGATTATATCGCATAATTCTTTATCGATCTCAACAGCTATGACTTTTTTTGCCTTCTGACAGAGAAGCCTTGTAAGTGAGCCGTTTCCTGGACCTATCTCAAGAACAATATCGTTTTTCCCAATGCTGGCTGCATCGATTATCCTTTTGAGGATCTTTTCGTCTATCATGAAATGCTGGTCATATTCTGTCTTTGCCCAGAATTTCGTTCCGAATACTTTCAATGCACTTTCCATATATTGACCTCTGCCGACAACAGATCATTTATTCTCCAGAAACTGGCTGATGAATTTGACAATCTCATTCGCTGTCACGAATTCCGGAACCAGCACAAAATCAGCTCCGGCTTTGTATAATTTGAGTGCCTCGTCCTTCGAGTGTGCCCTTGCTATTATCTTGCATTTCCCGTTCACTCTTTTCGTTTTTGTTATTATGAAAGATGCTGAATAAACATCGGGAATCGTGGATATCACTATCTTGGCGCTGTTGACATTTGCCTTTTTGATGACTTCAGCATTTTCCGCATCGCCATATATGCAGTAGACGCCTCTCCTTTTAAGCTCTTTTAGGACCTGAGGATCCTGGTCAACGACGATGAATTTCTCTCCTATAGAACTTAGATATTTAACGACGTTTGATCCCATCCTATGGCACCCGAAGAGGACAACATGATTTCTCATGGATTTGTGCGGCTCATTCTCCATATCGAAAAGATTG
>JAADIF010000017.1:0-20002 GCA_013151465.1 Microcaldota archaeon
GGCGGATATTACCCAGCATCATTCGACACGACAACACTTCAGGACGGAAATTACACATTCACAGTGATAGGAACAGACATGGCAGGAAATGTGAACAATACAGAATCAGTTGTCTTCACGATAGACAACGACCCGCCATATTCAGTAATAGGTTACACAACCGGCTATGTACAGCCGTCAGCAAGCCAGGTCATAATGGTGGAGGTAAGAGACCTTGGGCTTACCGCATCATCAATAACACTGCACTATAAGTTTGTACCCAACGGGGCTGAACAAACAACGACGATGACAGGAACTCAGTCTCAAGCGACAAATTATACTGCAACGATAGAGACAACAGGCCTTGCAAACGGCTCCAGGATTGAATATTATGTAACGGGCACAGATTATGTCGGGCATAACATCCCATCAACAGGAAACAACGCCTCAAGCCCATTAGAAACGCTTTACATAGACACTGACGGACCTACGATATACGTAAATGCGCCATCGCCTTCAATAACGGATAATACACCGTTATTCAATCTGACAACATTAGAAAATGCGACATGCGCATATTCCCTGATGGATGTGCAGTTCAGCTCAATGACGCAGTTTACTACAACCGGCGGGACAAACCACCTTACGAATCTCTCGACGCTGACTGATAGCTACTACACATATTACTTCAAATGCAGGGATTCTGCGGGAAACATCGGAAGAACGCAGGTAACATTCGACCTTGATACGCGCTCTCTTTACAACGTGACAAGGCCGGCTGTAAAACACAACTACTGGCTTTCCGGCTGGAATGCGTTTGCCCTTCCTGAATGGCTTATAGACCAGACGGAACTTTCAGATAACAATGTGACAACCGTACTTGCATCTGTTGACGGAAATTACGAAGCCGTATGGGCAGACCTTGGAAACAACGGGACATGGTATTCATATGTCCCAGGCAGGCCTGTAAATGACTTCACATCATTCACATATAACGGCTCTGCCGAAGTCTATTACATAAAAATGAACACGACAGACAGGCTGGAGATAAACTGAAATTGAGAGAAGGAAGAAGGACAAAGGTGAAAAAATGAAAAAACAATTAGCATCGTTGATATTTGGAGCAATCTTCCTCCTTTCCATATCATTTGTTTATGCAATCGATGCTCCTCCGGGAGCAAGCTGGTGGGGGACCGTTACGATAGACGGCAGCTCAAGCACAGACGGGGCAGTAGTTGAAGCCTTCATAAGCGGTTCAAAGGTTGCAAGCGATGTTGTGGGCTCTGATGCGAGTGGCTATTACCTTCTTAATGTCCCTTGCAGTGACGAAGACACCGTCGGCATAAGGGTCAATGGCATATTATCTTCTGAATCTAACGTTACATGTGACCTGGACAATGTTTCTACAGAGCTTAACCTGACAGCAAGCAAGGCATCAAACGGGGCTGCATGCACATATGACGACGGCTGCTCAAGCGGAAACTGTGTTGACGGATACTGCTGCAACAGCGCATGTTCAGGCTCGTGCAACAGATGCAACGTGAGTGGGAGCGAAGGAACATGCACCAATGTCAACTCTTTATGCTCAGACTCAGACTCTTCATGCTATTGTTCAGGCGGTTCGTGCGTTGCATGTGACAGCGGATATTCATGTTCATCGCATTCATGTGTCGCTTCTTCTTCAGCGACGACTGGCGGAATTGAAGAAGAGAAGAAGGGAAACGAAACAGAAGAAAAACATATAATATCGATGGTAAAGGCAAATGAAAAAACCAGTATTGACATAGAGAATGAAGACATACTGAGCATAACAGAAATCACTATAACAACAAAGGAAGGAACAAAAGATATGACATTTGTGGAAGTCAATGTAAGAAAGGAAGATAAACCCTCTGTGACTTCTCCCACCGGAGAGAATGAGCATGTATATTCCTATTTTGACATATCGGTTTCCATTCCTGATGAAGTTATAGATAATACCATAATAAGGTTTAAGGTTTCATCTTCATGGGTTGCGGAAAACGGCATAGATCCTGCAACAATCGCGATGTATAGATATGAGAACAGCGAATGGGTGAAGCTTGAAACAACAATGACAGGAAGTGATGACGGATATTATTACTTTGAGTCGGTCTCGCCAGGATTCAGTGTGTATGTGGTGAAAGGAGAAACGAAGAAAGCTCCACTTGAAACATGCACGAACGGCGAGAAGAAATGCGATGGTAATTCCGTTGTCGTGTGCAAGGACAATGCATGGAATATTCAGACAGAATGTGAGGACGGCTGCAGCGATGGTGAATGCATTAAAGCCCCGTCACAGCCACCTGTACAGGAAAAAGAAAATGAAGAAAATGCTGAAGGTATAGAACATACAGGAACTGTCCAACCTGAGGATAACGGGACATGGAATTATGTCGTACTGGCCCTTCTTGCAATCATAATAGTAGGCGTGATTGTCGTGCTTGCATCAAAGAAGGGAAAAGGCCTCAAGAGATTCAAATAGTTATCTTTTCATTTGTTTCAATATTTTTTCTATAATACGCACGGGGGCATTCGTCTTGAAGCCGAGGTCAGAAAGATGCGTCCTCGAAACAGCAAATCCCTCGCTTTCAAGCTTATTGAAGAAATCGCCCAATTTCGGGGCCGATATGCCAAGATTTTTGCATATCTTATGGATATTGTAATAGAACGGTTCGTCTATCTCCTGCACACACGTATGAACGTCCTTTGTATCTGAGAAGCCTCTTGCTATCATATCCTTAAGGATGGCATCGCATATTTGGGAATCCTTCAATTTTCCGGTCCATAATGGCCCTGTTATTCTTGCAGATTTCCCGCAATTTTGACATTTTTCATTGATGCCGACAGATTTCTGATAGCAGGAAGGGCAATAAGTTGTGAAATTTATATTACTGAGGTTTTGTGACACCCTTTCCTTGCCTCTTTCAGTAAATCCAACGACCCTGAAATAGTGTTTTGTGTGCGAAATGATAGGGTAGAATGCAATATCATGACGGGCAAGCTCCTTCTGTATGTTCATTGTAAGAACAGAAACGGCGAATTCCTTGAAAAAGTCAACCTTCTCTGCAAGCACGCCGTATCTATTCTGGCATGTGGTTTTGAATGTTCCGGAGAGAGCTCCTGTATCTGTTGCAGAAACAGCAAGAATTGCCCTTTTTTTAAGGGCGCTCCAGACATTGGGAAGATAATTCACCGGAGAGCCGAAAGGGTCAATGTCTACAAAATCGAACTCGCGCCTTCTTTCAAGGAAGAGTATGTTGCAGTCCTCATTTAATATCTCGTATTTTGATTTAGGGATTTTGTTAAGTTTGAGGTTTTTTTCTATGTATTTCACAGCGTGCGGATTTATGTCATTGAAGACAACCTTTTCTATTCCTTCAACCTCTTTGAGGATACGGATTCCCCGGACTCCGGAAGCTGCCATAGGGTCAAGGACGACTAAATCATCGTCTACCTTTTTTCTGTGGATGGAAAGAAGCGAGATGACTACATTTCTTGCATGGGCCATCTCAGGATTGTAGAAGACATCAGAATTTCTTCTTAGCGTTTCGTCCGGGACATAAAACCCCGCGGCGCCTTCTGTCACGAGTTTCATGGTTTGAATTTGCCGTGTGAGTTTAAATCTGTAAATGATTGCATTATTTCAACACGAAAATGCAATTTATTCTTATGAATAATCCAAAAGGACAGATGTATTCCATAATAGCCATGGTCCTAGTCATGCCTATGGTGCTTTTCTTATCGATGCATCTTATATCAGAGCAGGAAGGCAGAGGCGATATATATAAAGGCATAGTTGCAGAACAGATGGCAATTGTCCGCGATTCGATGGAGTCGGATTTCGAAAAGGCGATGGAGATATCGGCAGAAAGGGCATTTATATCAGCCACTAACTGGGAAATATTGCAGGGAACGCCGTTGGAGGACGCCGTTTCCAATGTGACAACACTTATGATAGCTGGAACGATAAACGGAACCCAGAACCTCATAATGATAGACAATACCATTACCGATTGGAGCAGCAAGATATCAGAAGTGGAAACAAACTTTGAAACTAATATATCATTTAATGATATGCATTTTTCTTCATACGCATTTACAATTACAGTTTCATCAGACGTAAATATATCCGTAAACGATGAAACAACTGAAATGAGAATAGACATAGATAACATGGAAAAGGAAGTCAACATATCCATCGAGAATCTCGACGATCCGCTTTATCCGCTGAACACATACGGAATCCTGCAAAGGACGATAGTCTCCTATCCGTACCCATATAATGCAAAGAAGCTCATTACCGGAGGAGTAAATTCAAGCGGGAGCTGCAGCGGAGAAGTTACTACGGACCCGGCAGATACGGCTCCGTCTGGAAAAATCCTGCTAATCTCTGATGCTGCTACCGTCTCAGACAGCGTCTTAAGGAATTTCGCAGGCATCATATCTGAAAACAGCATAAACCTATCCCTTTCCGGAATTTCGTGCTATAATACAGGAAATGGAAGTGCCATAGTCACCGTGAACGGGACTATCAATGGCAGCGACTACGATACTGTATATATAGATGAAGAAACCGCAGCTGTGTGGCATCTGCCTTTCAGGGAGGCAGTCGAGGACGGGTATTATTTTGTCGGTATAGGGCCTAATATAACAAATCGGATGGAAAACAGCACTATGGAATCTACCGGCGGTATCGAAAGCATTGTAAACATCCAGGATCTTTCCATGGAGGGCCTTCCGGTAAGGGAGAATCAGGTCACTGTGGATTATTTATATTTTGCAAATGAAACTTATATCGGATATAGCGTTAGGGGATTTCCCGGCTGGTTTAAGCTAAACTGCGAAAAGGCGCAGTCGTATGGACTAACTGAGCTTCTAGAGCATTTATGTTGAGTGATTTGATGAAGGAAGACATCCTGAAGACAGATGCAGACCGGCTTTATGAACTTATTCTTAAAGAGAAGAACATGACCGTTTCAAAAGCGGCAAAAGAACTAAAAATAGACACAGAAGAAACTATACGCCTTGGTGAAATTCTTGAGGAGGATGGCCTTCTAAAGGTCCATTATCCACCGGTTGGCGAGCCTTTGCTCATCTACGGAGAAATGCAGAAAAAGGGGAAAGCCGGTGATAATAAAAATAAAAGAAAATCCAGAAGAGGGCAGATGAAAGCACTTGGTATAGCTCTGGCATTCGTATTTCTTATGCTTTCAATCGCATACAAAAACAGGCCGGATATGTTCAACAGCCTCTCGTTGTCGTTTGATATGTTATCAGAACCTTATTTAGATATGGACATGTTATTAATTATATCCACATTATTTACAATTATAATTATAGTTGTGATGGCAATCGCTCTTCACTTCAAGAAAAAAGGAGCTAAAAGGGCAAAGGGTTTGAAAGATGGAAAAGGAAGAACAGGTTCTGGGGGCGGAAAGAAAAAACCAGAAAGAAAAAACAGAAAAATCTTCAGCATCCTTAAAGCGGCATTCAGCATCAGGCGCAAACAAAACAAAACAAAACAAACAGGAAATCGTCGCCGAGTACGAGTTGCAGGCAGACAAACTAAAAGCAACCATACGGATAATAAAGGATAAGAAGGAATACGTTCCCATATACGAGATGAGTTTCCCGCACATAGAAGAGGCGACAGAGGCAGTTCTTGAGCATGTAAGACATGACATAGTAGAGGATTTGACATTGAACACCACAGAGATAATAGATCCGAAAGAAACGGAACAGCTCAAGGAGAGATTTACAAAAAAAGCGGAACAGCTCATTGATAAATACCTCCCAAACCTCCCAGATCTGAAAAAAGAATCACTCATAGGGATACTCATACAGGATTCTCTTGGGCTTGGACCGCTCGAGGTCTTTCTTCAGGATTTGAATCTGGAGGAAATTGTGGTCAACAACGCCAAGGAGCCTGTATGGGTTTATGACAGAAAATACGGGTGGCTGAAATCAAACGTCGTCATAGAGTCCGAAAATAAGATTTATAACTATGCCGCCCAGATAGGAAGACGCGTCGGGATGCAGATTAGCAATTTAAGTCCACTTCTTGATGCATATCTTACAACAGGTGACAGGGTAAATGCTACACTGTTTCCGATATCTTCTGCCGGAAACACGATGACAATCAGAAAATTTGCAAGGCGTGCCTGGACTATAACGGACTTCATAGAGGATGGTTCCCTTTCTCTTGATGTTGCGGCATTCCTTTGGCTTGCCATACAATATGAGCTTAATATCGTGGTTGCAGGCGGTACAGCAAGCGGCAAGACGTCGCTTCTTAACGTCCTTACGTGCTTCATACCGCCTACGCAGAGAATCATATCCATCGAGGATACAAGAGAGATACAGCTTCCAGATTTTCTTCACTGGCTTCCGATGACCACGAGGCCTCCAAATATCGAGGGGCGTGGTGAGGTCAGCATGCTCGATCTCATGATAAACGCGCTTAGGATGAGGCCTGACCGCATAGTCGTCGGCGAGATACGAAGGACACGGGAGGCGGAAGTCCTTTTCGAAGCAATAAATACGGGCCATTCCGTATATTCGACGCTTCACGCAAACACGGCTGATGAAGCATACAGACGTCTTGTGAATCCTCCGATAAACATAGCTCCGGCCCTTCTCGGCAGTCTTCAGCTCATAGTCGTCATGCATAGGGATAGAAGAAAAGGAATAAGGCGGCTTCTCGAAGTTTCCGAACTAATCCCTGCATCGGGACTTGATCAGATAAGAATAGAATTGAACACTATATTCAAGTGGATACCGTCTAAAGACGAGATAACAGAATGGGGAAAACCGCACAGGGCGCTAAATGACATAAAACTTTTCTCCGCGATGGACGATGACGAACTTAAAGAAAACATTGAAGAGAAAAAGGCTATCTTAAAATGGCTCGTGGATAACCAGGTAAAAGACATAACGAAAGTCGGTAGAATCATCTCAGACTATTACAAAGACCATAAGCAAATACTTGAGATGGTAGGTTATACCAAGAGCTGAACTATCGCTGGAAAGAGGATGATTCGAATCTTGGGACAAAAAGCCTATACTTGTCCTTATTCTCCATCTCGCTCATGATACGGCTGACAAGCATCTGTTCTATGTCAGGCAGCATCGGAACCCTCTTTTTGAGGTCTTCGAAAGATTCAAATTCCTTTTCCTTTCTTTCCGATATTATCGCCCACAAGTGTTTCTTTCCTATACCTGGAAGAAGCTCCAACCTGTGCAGACGCGTTGTGACAGGTCCTGCCTTGTTGAAGAAATCCAGGAACTTGTCATTCTTCTCTTCTATTATGTGTAACAGCATATCTTCGAGCTCGCCTCTTGCTCCTGTCGTCAGCTCGTTTATATCGAGACGCTTCCTGATATATTTTACAACATCCCTTTTACCGTCCCCGACATAGACCCTATCACCGACTTTAAGCATTTCGCCTTCCTTTATTATGACTTCAAGCAGCGAAAAAAAGTCCTCTCCTATTACCTGTGCAACTGGCTGCGATCTGCTCATGCCCGCATGACCGTGCTGAAGAAAATCAAGCACGAGGGCCCATTCGTCTTTCTTTAAATCCTTCCTAAGCATATTCATCACTTCGCCGAAGACAGTATTATAAAGTTATGAAAAAGTGTATTTAAAAGGTTTCTTATCTGAGAAAGTCCTCTTATCTATTCCGCAGCCTACGGCATTCACGGTGAGAGTGGTTTTGTAAGCTTAAGGATGGCATCTTTATCTGAATCGCTTAATATCGTGTGTTCATTAGCAAAAATCATGTTGAGTTCGTCCTTTGTCTTGGGTAGCACACTTGCGAGCACGACGATATGTCTCTCATTGAGCTTTTCTATCTTCGAAAGCCCGTCTATTAGGGTTTTGAGGTCCTTTTTTGTCATTTTTGCGAACTTGTTCAGGTGATCAAGAGATTTCTTCTGCTCATAGCCAAGCTCTTTCTGCTTGCTTCTTGCGGCCAGAATGGACCTTGCCTCCGGCCATGAAATCGGCTTTTCGTCCTTGATTTTCACTTAAATCACCATTAACCTGCTGCCCTGAGATGCTCTGGCGTAACTATGACGGTCTTCTCTTTCTTTCCATCTGATACTTTCACGACTAGTGCCCTTCCTCTTTTTTCCGTTACTACGCCAATCTTGCCCTTGAATCTGAAATGGGGCATGCTCTCCTGTGAGAAAGGATTCTGGTCTATTATAACTTTTTGGTTAATCTCAAACTTCTCTATGAATGGCGTGACCTTGAATTTGGACCTGAAATCACGCTTGAAAGTTCTTCGCGTGCCCCTTTTATATCCTGTGCTCCTATGAACCATATAAACACCTACATCTTCTCCATTAATTAGATAGGTTAATTTATATAAGATTATCATTTAAAAATGTGCCCGTTCCCTGAATTTGCAGTTAATCTTATAAAACTATCTTAAAAAGCCTTGTACATGCTAAAATGTGACTTTCATATTCATACATATCGCTCTCCCGATAGCAACATAAAACCCCCGGATCTTATCAAGACAGCTGTTGAGAAAGGGTTGGACGTGATAGGGGTTGTTGACCATGATGTGCTTTGGGGCGGTCTTGAAGCCTCGAAGATAGCGCGTGACATTGCCCCTGATCTTACCGTCATACCGGGAGAGGAGATAAAGACAGGAGACGGTGAGATAATAGCATTGAACATAAAGAAAACCATAAAAAGCGGTCTGGGTATAGAGATGACTGCGCAAGAAGTCAAAAAACAGGGCGGTTTTCTGATAGTGCCCCACCCTTTCGATAAAATGAGAAGGGGAGTTCTAGATAACATATCGCTCATCAAAAATAGCATAGATGCGATTGAAGTGTTTAATGCAAGGTCAATCTTTTCCTCATTCAACGCGAAAGCGCGTGCATATGCAACCGAAAACATGATACCAATGGTTGCAGGATCGGATGCGCATTTTCTTTATGAAATAGGTGCTGCCTATACGATGATTGACAGCGATAACGACATGAAGTCAATCTTTGATGCAATAGCCGCCGGCAGAACTAAAATTGAAGGAAAACGCACTGGCATGAAACCTCATTTAGGTACGTTCTTCCAGAAAAGGTTTGGGAAAAATCCTGGCTTTTAGTAGCCTTAACCGTGCTATTTTCTTCCCGAAATCGTCGAATATATCGTTGAGATCTTTGTATTTCTGTAAATCGACCGCCATTACATCCATTTTCTCCACAACGCTGTATGGGAGGCCATTTTTGATCGTCTCTGCATAATTGTCCAGCTCCATGGCTATATTCTCATTTGCCTCCGCTGCAGGCGGTATGAATATTATGGAAAGTGAGAATATGACGGTGAACAGCAGCAGCAATTGCGTAGTCATTACGCTGTTTAGCGTATTATATCTGCGTTTCGTGTTTCTGAACATGAAAATCATCATGGACGGCAGCACGAGCATCAGTACCATTGCAAGGGGCATGCTGTAAGCGAATAACGATATGGAATATGCAATAAATGCAATTACCACAGAAGCTCCGAGGAGTTTTGTATGTTGTTTTGTTATAACGGATGTATCCTCCGCCTTATAGACAATGTAGGATATGGTGTATGCGAGCGAGAGGGTAAGAATTATCCAGAAAGGGAAACTTGATACGTTCGTTGTAAAGGCAAACCACCCGGAAGAGTATTTAAGGAACTCTATCAATGTCATGTTTGCCGCTGTTTTCTTTATGCTGCCCTTGAAATATGTGCGGGGTGAAGAGTGTAGGTAATTCAACAAGACTGCAAATAGCATCAGCCCCATGAAATAGGGATTCACGAAAAGCGACAAAGCCGCGCCGGCTATGAGCATGATCCATAAAACCTTCCGTGCGGCATGCTCAGAAAGCAGGCCGCTGGCAACAAGCTTCCATTGCCTTTTGTGCGGGTGCTTCGCATCGTCGCCTGCATCTATCATGTCGTTGTAGACATATACCGATGAATACAAAACAAGATAAGCAACCGCTGCAAACAGAGCTCCAACAACGTCGAACGTCCCAAACATGGCAACAAAAAGCAACGCCCCGACAGAAAATTGGATAATGTTTTTTGGCAGATTGATTGTTATGCTATTGAAGACAATGCTCTTTTTCATATACATGCACCAATGCGATGGTCTAAGAATAGATTTGGACGAGCTCATTTATTAGGTTTTTTCGCGCTTGCAACAAGGACAGATGCAAGGGAGACCTTTCTTGCAAATGCCGAATCTACAATATTCCATATCTTTTCGTATCTGCTTGAATACATACCATTACCGAGTATGGGACTCCCTTTGACAACGATATTCTCAAATCCAATGATATCAAGAAGAGAAGAAAGCGACTTCTCGGTGAAAGCCCGTATGTGCCCCACCGAATTTTTCATGAAAGGATTTCCGGTATATAGTTTAGAGGCTGATTCCACCCATGTTGGAAGCCATCCTATCAACAGAAAACCCCTGTTATACCACGATGCGATATTTGGCACTGACAAAATCAGGGTGCCTCCCGGCCTAAGAACATCGAGTATGTTTTCCAGAAGCTTCTCGGTGTCATATACATGCTCTATTACATCCCCGCAGAATACCATGTCAAAAAAATCACTTTCGAAGGGCAGTTTTCCCTTGGTTATATCAAACAATTTTACGTTTATTCCCTTCTCTTTTGCTTTTTTTGCGGCATCTGCACTGATTTCAACGCCAAACATCCGCGCTGATATGCTCTTTCCGATGATTTCGGTAATATAGCCATCGCCGCATCCTATATCAAGCGCGTTCTTCCCTTCAAATCCGCTAAGAAGGCCGAGGACTGTCTCAATTTTCTTTCTGTGCACCGAATAATAGATGTCATGCTTGCTCGCAAAAACATCAGAATAAAAATGCTTGTTATAATCGCTTATGTCCATAGGCTATTATTTGCAGATGAATTTTTAATATAGAAGTACAACGTTATATAATCTGACCTATAAAAACATAAGACGTGATTAAATGCTTTCTCCCGAAGAACATGCCAAAAAATGGTCACAACTGTGGAACTCAATTTCAGACATAGAGTATAAGGAAGAAGGTGCCATAATGTGGCAGTTCTACAAGACATTCATAGGAGATATGGATTTTGGGGGAAAGAATGTAATAGAGCTTGGCTGCGGAACGGGCATTAACACGATATTGATGGGACGCATGGGTGCAAAAATAACATTCCTGGACAGAAGCAGGGAAGCGCTTAACATAGTGAAGAAACACGCCGAGAAGATGGGAATAGATGCAGAATACATAAAATCAGATATATTCGATTTCAGGGAAAGTGGAAAGTTCGATTTCGTCCACTCGGAAGGTGTAGTTGAACATTTCCTGCCGCCAAGAAGGCAGGAAATCCTTGACATACATTCAGATATTCTTAAAAAAGGCGGCAATGCGCTCATAATAGTGCCTAACAAGGCGTGCCCTGGATATGTAGTGGGAAAATTCATCTCGGAAAAGCTTGGCAACTGGGTTTACGGAGATGAATTTCCATACACCAGACACGAACTCCAAAAAAGGGTGATGAAGGCAGGGCTCACTCCGCAGAAATGGTCTGGAGGAGAATTTGTCACGTCGTTTGTATGGTTCTTTGCCCCGATGTTTCTCAGCTCTACATCATTCATGAAGCGCTCGCTTAGATTCATGCCGGGAAGAAGATTCCTTCGCCTGGATCAGGACCATGCATGTGCAAACAAAGTAGGAAGGATAATAGGCGTTCTTGCGCAAAAGAAATGAAGCGCTGCTATTTTTTCCATTCGTTGACATTAAGCTCGTTTAGATTCCTGCCGTATTTTATCCTATCCTTCATGCCTGCGAGTATCCCGGCGGCATATATGATGAACAGCAATGGCATATAGATGAGCACATACGGAACAAGCAATGCAAGCTCTTTCGTACTGCGAAATCCCCTTATGGAGAAGACGATCGTATGTGTGATGCCTGCAAGGGTTGCAGGAACCCAATAGACAGAAAAGAAAAGGCCTATGAGAAGGAGGAGCTTTACCGTCGATTCAAACGAAAGGTATGAGAGCGCCGAGAAAGGTATGAGTGTATATATGGTAAAGGCGCTGTGGTATAGTATAAGCGACAGTAGCATGAAAACCATTAGGGCGTGCGGGACCATCCCTATGATGACCTGTTTCAACCTGGCATAAACTCGTTTGTTGCGAAGGAATGCAAACAGGCCGCCCTTTCCCCATCTGAACCTCTGCCTGTAGAAGGACTTCAGCGTTTCAGGCTCTTCGGTGTAGACGGTCGTGCGCGGGTCGTGAGCTATAACGTATCCGTGTGCAAGAAGCTTTCCGGCAAGTGCCATGTCCTCGACAAGCGTCTCATCCCATCCGCCCACATTCTCTAGGGCTGACGCCCTCACCATCACCCCGCACCCCCGGAACGATATCATCGAACCAAAATACATATGCGAGCGGGCAAGAGTAAACCAGAACGAGCTCTCGAAACTTGTGAACCTTCCGAGTGTGCTGTCCCTGTTTTTTGTATCAAAGCGAGGGGATGCCGCTCCTACCTTTCCGTCCCTGAACCACGCTGCAAGGTTTCCTATGAATTTGTCATCTATGATGCTGTCAGAATCAAGAAAAAGGAACAGATCGGTCTTGACATTTTTGATAGCCTTATTGAGCGAGCGTGCTTTTCCTTCACGCTTTTTGTTATGGATTACCCTTACGTCGAAGCTTTTGCATACGTCGGCTACGCTGTTGTTAGGGGTGTCATCCACCACTATTATCTCCTTATTCTCGTATTTGCTCTTCAATACAGATTCTATCGTTTCCCCTATGGTGTCTGCTGATTTGTATGACGCTATGACAACTGTGACCTTGGGCTCTTTTCCTTCAGGATATGGTTTTGGATATGCAACTCTCCTTTCCCATGCCCACCCAAGGCCCCATATGAAAAGCGTGTAGGACATTATGAGAACAGCTATCACAAAGCTTACCGGCGCAAGCCAGTAGGCGGCTGAAAAATATGTTATCATGTACACAATGACATCTTCTATAATTCCAATCATATTATTAATCTATATCAGCCAACTGTTAAAAACATGTAAAATTACGGGAATCGTCCGACATAAAATATTTAATCACGATGGTCTGCTTGCGGATGGAAGCATAGGTTATATCACAAATTTCCATATTATGTTCTATAAATTAGAACTATTGTTCTATATTTATGAACATTTGTTCATAAAAAGCGAACAAATCGGGAAAGATTTACATCTTTTCTTTAATTTTCCCTTAGTTTCGCAGAATAGACACATATAGCAGTGCTGACAATTCGTATAATCCCTTTTAATTGTATCGAAATAAAAAAAGTTTCATGGAAGCCGACAAAATTCTCGATTCATTGGACGATATGAAAGGGGGGAAGGAATTGGCTCGCCAGCTTATACATCTGTCCGGCATACTTTTCGTCATTGCGGCGCAAATCCTTGGAGGCATTCTGATTTCCATTTACGCTTTCATGGCGGCCTCGTTCTTTTTCATGTATTCCATATATCTTAAATATGAAAGGCGCCGCATGAACAGGATTCTTCGGAAGCTTGATGAAATCGAGGAGAGATTCAGGGATATGACGCTCAAGGTTGCAAGGATTGAAGAAGAGAGAACAGGCTTCTTCCATGGTCCGTTCTGGCTCTTCATGGGGTTCGGAATAACGTTCGCCTTATTCCCCTTGCCTGTTGCATCTGCCTCATGTGCCATTCTTGCGGTGGGCGACTCTGCCTCGACGATAGTAGGCATGAGCTTGGGGAAACACAAAATAGCAAAAAACAAGACAATTGAGGGCACGTCCGCTTTTCTGATTTCATCATTTATCGCATCAATTTTCTTTGTGAACCCGGTTGCGGCGCTTCTTGGCTCATCCGCAGGCGCAATTGCAGAAGCGTTCGGAAGGCCGAACGACAACATAACGATACCACTGGCATCTGCTGTTGTGATGATTATCGCAATGTCAATTCTCTAAGAATCAGCCGGCAATCGGCTTGCTACGCTTTGACAACAACACCATTGCCCCTATCTCGTCCATTATCTTTGGCTGGGCCGCTATTATGTCTGTCGCCGTGACTATGCCGACAAGCGTCTCGTTCTCAATTACGGGAAGCTTCTTTATGCCATTCTCTATCATCACGTTTGCCGCATCTTCGACATCCAGATCCGGCTTTACGTATATGACCTCTTTTGCCATTATCTCATCCACACTTGTCTGGTGTATGTCCTTGCCTTTCGCAACGACTTTGGTAAGTATGTCCCTGTCTGTCACAAGGCCGGCAAGCTTTTCATCCTCAACTATGAGAAGCGAGCCGATACCCTTTTCAGACATGATTTTCGCCGCCTCGACCGCTGTCGTTTTCCTTGGGGCCGTCACGACGCTCTGCACCATTATATCTTTCACAAGCATGTTTATAATTTATCTGAACGGATATTAATAATCCACATCCATATTATGTCTACTTTGAAGTAGGAATATATCCTTTACCCATATTTTAACTTCCGCCACCATATAATAGAATATGCTTATCAGGAAGAAATACCTCAAGATTCAGGAACGGCTGGGCATGAGAGTAGGCGTTGCCGGAGGCATTGATGACATCCCGATAGCCAAGAGCACCGGAGACATCATAAAGATACTGGACGAGCTCTACAAGGTCGGGCTCAAGGCATTCCTGATGCCTCAGGAGCCGTTTGATTCGATAGAGACTATTCAGGACATATACAAGGAGCATTACAACAACCTCATAAAGATAAAGATGCTTGCAAGCAAGTACAATATAGAGCTTGGGCTAAGATGCACCCACCTCCCGGAAGAGCCGCTCCTTGACGACAAGCTCAAGATATTCTCTAATATAGCCTCGGTGATGGACCTCAGGAGCTTTGTTGTAAGACCGAATTTCTACAATATGGTTCCACGCGACCATGCGGTCCGCCTTGTCGTCCATAAAATAAATGAGATAATAGGCGACACGCGCATGAAAGGAAAGATAGGAATAGAGACGACGGGGCATACAGGCGAGGTCGGGAGCACAGAAGACGTCACCGAGATAGTGAAGAGGACAAGGGGAACGGAGCCGGTAATAAACTGGGGCAATGTCCATGCAAGAAGCGCGGGAGGCCTGCAGGAGCCGTCTGATTTCGATTTCATAATAGATTCCATGAGAAAGGAAATAACGCCGCAGTGGCTTTCAAGCAGCTACTTCATATATGCGGGGGTTTCATACGGGCCTTCCGGAATAAAAGGAATAAAATCAATACGCTCATCAGACCTTAAGCTCTCATACGTCATCAAGGCGATAATGAAGTACAATATAAAAGGCACGCTTATTTTCGATATTCCTGACAAGGAGAAGGAGCTTGTTGACATAATAGAGGACTTTGGTGACATGGTAAGATGATAATAACGCTCTCCGGCTCTGCCGGCTCGGGTAAGAGTTCTATTGCAAAGATGCTCGCCAAGCGGCTGGGCTTTAGGCATTATTCAGTGGGCGACGCCCAGCGCGAGATTGCAAGGGAGATGGAGATTAACATAGTCGAGCTCGGTGAGCTTGAGGCAAAGGATGATTCCCTGGACAGGATGATTGATGAAAAGCAGAGAAAGATTGGAGAGAACGAGGATAATATAGTTGTGGATTCCTGGCTTGCCGCCCATTTCATACCAAATTCCGTGAAGATTTTCCTTGACGCAGATATAGGCGTGCGCGTCAGAAGGCGCCTTGAGCAGGAAAGGAGCGAGGAGGACTTCAGGGAGTTTGATGAGGCCGAAAAGAAGATGCTTCAGAGGGAAAAAACGAACAGGGAGCGCTGGCTAAGATACTACGGGTTCGACTATTCTGACAAGAGGAATTATGACCTCGTGATAGACACAAGCAATATGACCAAGGAGCAGGTTGTGGATAAGATA
The DNA here is from genome assembly GCA_013151465.1 of Microcaldota archaeon. Lineage (GTDB taxonomy): Archaea > Aenigmatarchaeota > Aenigmatarchaeia > QMZP01 > QMZT01 > JAADIF01. The sequence goes on from JAADIF010000017.1 coordinate 15,930, forward strand.
ATCAGGTTCATAGAACGATATGAAGAGAGATAGATTTGCTTCGCGCCAAACGCCTTTACGGATTCTGAGAGTATTGTGACTCATAAATTTAAATCTTTCCTCCAATCATCTATTCTTAAAAGATTACATAATAGTGGTGAAAATGCCAAAGAGATGGAAGAGACGGGAATTTATTAAAAAAACAGCAGTCACAACCACAGCCATATCAGTCGCGGGTATGTGGTCAGTAAGTTGCACCGAAAAAATCACGGGGCCAAAACAGAGACTTAGGGAAAATGAATTGTTCATAACGGCAACCCCCAAGGATAAATATTCAATGGAAGCGTTAGGGCATCCGGACAACTATACCGGCGCGTTCATAGAAACGCCATTTGATGCTTCTTCCCTGAAAGTGGACAGAGAAATTATCAAGACAATTCCCGAAGGTAAGGAAAAAGTACTGCTGCTTGACGGCGATTCTCCCGCTTTCGGAGCTTTTGCGGGACAGGATAAAGAAAGGTTGTCATATGCATTAAGAAAACCGCTTGCAGAGTATGGGCTTGGAGGAATCTGCGTCAGTTGCAGATGGGGATGGAACCATAAAGGGGGCATCGCTATGAGCCCCGATGATACCGAAAAGTTGAAGGACGCCCTCGGGGACGAGTATCTCCTGATGTTAGAACTGCCTTCTCCTTATATTATGATAGGCGGTGATGTCGGTCCTAATGGCTTGACAAATTATTGGGATTACCAGATGGCGGGGGCAGATGAAATTATTGCGAAAACATATACATCAAGCCCGCTGGATGTCAGGCTGGCTGATAGGGATTCGTTCAGAAGATATATGGACGGTCTTGATGCACATAGCGTTGATTTCAAGAAAATAATACCGGGATTTCCGACAAATGTCAAAGTTCAAACAGAACCATGGAACACATTTGAAATGATAGATGACATAGAGAAGCTGAAAAGAAACGGGTATAAAGTCGTCCTATATGATGACGGCACAGGAAAAGCCGTAAAGGGAGGCAAAGAATATAAACTATATGCCATGACCGCGCACCAGGCAGGCATTTTCAAGAAAATCGCAGAAGAATACGGCGTGCCTAACCGTTATGCATTGAAAAATGGCGGCAGCAGGACAGGGGAGTTTTATATAGCCCTCTTCGGGTGAGCGGAGCTATTTTTTAAGCGCCTTTCCCACAACCCTGATGAACTTTCTTACATTCTCCCTTCCTGTCACTATATCCTCTTTTGGTATGTCTATTACCCTTCCGGACTCGACCATCTTCTTCATCCGTGTGATATCGTCATATATCTTCATATATTCGGAAGGGACGATCCCCTTGTCGATGATATGTTTCTTGAATTGTTCCCTCAGTTCGTCGTCGCCGGCCTTCTTGTTGACCGAGTTAAGAAGAGTCTTTATCGTCTCAGTCATTATTGAGTGTGACTTTTTCACAATGCTTTCCCTTTTCATGAGCTCCACTTTCACTATAGCCTTCTCAACCCTTTTTATGAACTTGTCGGTCCTGTCTATCCATTTGTCTATCTCCGCTCCGTTGATACGCTTCATCTTCTTGTGTTCGACATCCTTTCTGATTTTTATGACCTCTTCGAGCCAGTCGGCATATTTCTTTTCGAGAAAGCCTTCCGCTACGGCGTATTTTCTCAGGGCTTCCGGCGCCTCGTTAGGGCGGGGCGGATTTTTCCCCATGAACATCAGGATGGCATGCGCCGATTCTATCATAGAGTTGTAGCAGTCCTCTGCGACCATATACATTTTCGATGTCTCTATGCGGCGCAGGCGCTTTGGAGCCCTTTCCAGGTATTTTTCCACCGCCTCCTGAGTGGGCTTTATCTCCCCCATCTGTAGAAGCTTCTTTATCGGCGTGAAAACATCTTTGTCATAAATGGGAACACCTTCCCTGACAAAATTAAAGATGATAGGATTGCCTGTCCTTACCATGTTCCAGAATTCGCTGAGAAGATACGGCTGCTGGACTGATATCAGAGGCGAGATGGATTTTGCTATTTTTTCAAAGTCGCGTTCCGTCGACTCCTTCATTGTGGGGCTTATCTTGTTTTTAGTGTCATCTATTATGATGAATATGTCTATGTCGGATTCCTTTCTCCACTGCCCCCTTGCAGTGGAGCCGAAAAGAACAACAGAACGTATAAGATTCTTGTGGTTCTTGATTGCCGTATTTGTAAACTTCTTGATGAGATCGAGCCGCTCTTTTTTTTCCTTCTCTCTTTCGTCAGTTCCTCTCATTTTCGATGTTTCGCTCTTTTTTTGAACCTTTTCTGCCATGAAACCACTGTTTGTTAATGTTTAGAATGCATGATTTATATATCACATCCCGACCCAATCTTTGGGCTTAATTTAAATGAAGAAAATTAATATTTGCTTATGAAAAGGGGGCGCATATTAGCAATTGCATCATTTTTATCTGCATATCTCATCCTATCCCTTCCCCTGATAGCCGCGGCAGAGTTTGGGCGGATGAACGGATTAAGGAAAGTGAGTTTTTCTCCGGTTGACATATCGTTGCAGATAAGCCCCTCCGATGATTTCGGGCCGTTGAGGTGCGGAGGCGAAAAATATGAAAGGTTCACCATGTTTGTCGACAATTATGCATCAAGCGACAGCTTTGACCTGACAGATATAAGGGCCACTATCGCATCAGGCACCGATTCATATGACGTGACGCAATATCTTACATGCACCCCGACAAGAGGATTGATAAGCAATGAAGATATGCACTGCACTCTTGATAAGGACAGCGTACTCAGTAAGTTTTCCTCCTGCCCGCCCCCTTACCCCTCAATACAGCTCATAATAACAGCAACACTCAGCTCACAATCGCGCTCATCGCAACTTGTTCTGCTGAAAGAGACAAACGTAATAGGAAGCGACACATCAGCTTCGCTCGAGATAGAGGGCGGTGCATATTTTTCTCCTGATGTGAACTGCCAGCTCGGAAGCACTGTTGAGGCGCTTGTCAGGGTAAGGCACGCAGAAACTATAACGGGCGGAATAGAATGGGGCTTTACGGTAAACGGAAGCTCTTCATACGGAAGCGAGCTGATCGAATGCAAGCTTACAGACAGGGGCGACATAACGACGGGCAGCAGGGACGACCTTTATACGTGCCGTCTTGATGTGCCATATTCGGCGTTTGATGAATGCGTGCCTGATGTGACGTTTCCTATAACAATACAGGCAAGGACGGGAAAGGGCGTTGTTGAAGCGGGGTTTGATGCGCGCACAGTCAAGGAGGATCTTAACCTCAACCTGAACATAGTTTCAGTGGAAAAAACAATTGATTGCCAGGTGGTCAGTGATGACGGCACGTGTTATCCAAACAATCCACAGCAGCCCTTGATCTTTGAGATAACCGGAAATTCGATACAGCCGCTCAACCTCATGACAGCCGCATACCGCATCGGTACCGAAGAGGCATCAACGATGAGGTGCGCTAAAACAGATGCGAGGGAAAACCGGGCAAGATACAGATGCAATATATTTGTTCCTGAAGATGTCGTCAGCGGCGACTCCGCTGATGAGATATTGAACGTGACCGTGAACGCCAAGCGCCTGAGCACATACGCAACATTGTCAAAGACGGTGACAATAACCTACAAGGCAAAGCGCGAGGACAAAAGCGACATAGACAGGATGGCGAAACTTGAAAAAGAGAAAAAAGACGCGATGCGCCAGAAGGAGGAATTCGACAAGATGATGAAAGCCCTTCAGACACTTAAAAATCTCGTCTGCTGCTGTTCAGCCGGTGCCGTGCTTTCAACAGTCTTCTATAGTGACGGCGTAAAGAACGGGATAAAATATCTTCTGAAAAAAAAATATGGAAGTTTTGAGAAATTTATTGACAGCACTCTCGGCAAGACGGTTCTCGAAAAAATAGGAACGATGGGTCCTATGCTTCTTGACTGTCTTTTAGAGGCTTACACAGAACTTCTGGACGACTCAATGAAAAAGCTGGAGGATTTCGAGAAGATAAAAAGCCCAGAAGAAATGGAGAACTTCGATACAAATATACCGTGCCGCGATGCGGATAGCATATTCGGTAGTC
>JAADIF010000017.1:20007-35018 GCA_013151465.1 Microcaldota archaeon
AGTCTGGCGTGTGTGATATCAAAGAATCCTGTAAAATTCGCATCGTGTGCCCCCGCAAAACTTGCGGAAAGGGTATTAAATGACCTTTCGTGCGGAATCTATGATTGCATAAATTGTTATGGCTTAAACGTCATTTTTGGTGCTTCTCCCGTAGGTTTTGCTGGCTGTACGATGAAATGCGGAGTGAACAAATGCGGAGAATGTGTCTCGTGCATATCGATAATAGCTATAATGTTTATATGGCCTCCTGCAAGAGCTATCGCTAATACATGTTCGATCATAAAGACCTACACAGATTATGCGATAAAAGGGCTTTCTTTTCTTAATATATATTTTGTCGCAAGGGATGGCATGATTCATCTTAAAGAAACGAAAAATCAAATGGAAATAAGGAAAAATTCGATGACACGCAATGCCGCCGCCATGTCAGATTATGCATCATCATATTCTGATTATATTTCAGACCTATCTGAAGCCACAAATTCCGCATTATCTTTTAACGATGCATTGAACCCATCGAACGTGTTTATCTCATTCGAAGTCGGTGACAGGGAGATTGCAAGCGGGGATACCATCTGCAGCGGGGATATGCTGACAATTGATTATAATGCGGAAAAACTTGACAGGGACGACAATTTTGTGCTGAAACTGGATATTCAACAGTCAAGAAGGCCGTTTTCATCAGCCATAACGTTTACCCGCCTTTCCGGAAGCGAAATATACAATATAGACGATCTCTTCGGGATAGGATCTCCCGACGACGAAGCAAATAAAGGGGCGTATGACTTCACATTTGATTACGGTACGGGAAGCGTAACATATACGCTGAATTACGGAGGAAACTGCGGATGAAGCGAGAGATTCGAAAACGGGGAATGAAAGGGCAGCTGGAATTTGCTGCAATCGCAGGGCTTGTTGCAATAGTCATAATTGCGCTCTTCTTCCTGCTCTCGCCCCGCCCGCAAACGCGTAACGACCAGATCCCCTGGCTTGCGGATGAACAGAAGACGATAAGGGACTCTGTCAATAACTTTATGAAGATAGCCGTAAGAAATGCCATTGTCGATATCTACAACCAGGGCGGATTCGCAAACATGCAGACAGCGAAGACGATAGACGCCGCAGGCTCCAAGATTGCGGTATGGTCAGAATGCAACACACTAAGCATACCAGATATAGAGAGCGAGATCGCAGCATCAATAAACAGCTATATTGTAGGAAACCTCGAATCCCAGATGTTTTACGGGAGGAATGTAACATTTCATTTTGAAGAGCTTCACACGGAGGTCTCAATTCTTGACGAAAGCGTCAGGGCAAAAATTACGCTTCCTGCAGATGTCAGCAGATACGACATACTACGTCAATATGACATATCGGTTCCTTCAAACCTCAAAAAAATAATGGAATTCTCAAAAGAATTCACCCAAGAAGAAAACGAAACAAAATTCTTCGGACTCGCATCACTCATTACAATGGATTCGATGAATCCCTACTCTGATGAATATGTGCCCATCGTGGATACACGTATCGGGTGCTATCAGCCACCAATATTCAAAACAGGAAAAGAGCTTGAAGATGGGATAAGCACAGCTATAAATTATACGATCACTCATATTGTCTGGAAAAAGGGAGGCCTTCGTCTTGCTTCCAATCCTTTCTATCCTATAGATGTGATTAAAGGAAAGTCATATGATCTTGACGTAGTATTTAATTACCCAGAATGGAATCTACATGATTATTTTGTTTCAAACCCCTCAACATTTAAATCAGTAGTAAAGCCAGTGTCAACCAACATAGCAGGCATGCAGCTTCCAGTTGCCCCGTTCTGTTTTGACAGATATGGCGTTTCTTACTCATACAAATTCCCTGTCATAATTTCTGTAAAAGATGAAATGATGAACCAGTGGTTCCAGTTCGCCATCATGGCAGACGTCACAGGCAACGTGCCTGGCGGATGCACGGCAGACGTTTCAGAAGAAAGAACGGAATACCAGAAGCTTTGCATCGATGATGCAGGCTGTTCTCTTCAGTTAAACGTTATGGACACTGCCGGGCATACACTGGAAGATGCCGATGCCTATTTTGATAGATGTTATCTCGGCAAGACAGACTCGTGGGGGCGCATTTCGGCAAACATCCCGTGCAGAATCGGGGAACTTTCTGTCTATAAAGACGGCTTCATGAGCCATGGGGAAATGGTGGCAACGAAAAGATCCAATACAGTCGATGTTTTCATGAAAAAAAGAAAGAACGAAGTCGAGATTTTCTTCATGGGAGTTCCTATGATAGCATCAGGCCGCCTGGAAAGGGATACGTACCTCTCTTACGATGTGATGTTCCAACCCGTCCTTATCGACAGGTTCCTGAGAAGCTCATCGCCATACCTGCACGCATCCGCGACGTTGACACCTATAAAACCCAACATGCTCACTGGTGAGCAGATAGCACTCATCGCAGAGAATATAGACGAAGACGGTGAGATAACATCAAGTTCAACAATCTCAATGCTAAACCCCATAAAATACAACGTGACAGGCTTTGTGAAAAGGGAATATGACGGAAAGATGATAGGCTACATCAACGACAGTATAGAAATACCGGAAAACATCGACCACCTTTGCCTTTATTATCCTGTTGTCATTATACAGGAAAGCAACCCATGGCTTATAGATGATTCGATAAGCTATGCAGAGAGTACAAAGATGATGGATGCGCTTAAAGATGCCGGAATAAATCCGGTTCAAATAAACTGCGACCTTTCCAGTCTCGCGGCAACACCCCCGACAGGGCCTTTCTGCGGTGACGGCATTGTCGAGACGCCAAACGGTGACGGCGTTGATGAGGAGTGCGATTCGGGGCATGACAGCGCATGCTGCGTGAACTGCGAATGGGCATGCAACGATGGGAACTATGATGAATTTGATCTGGAGTTCATTGACGGGGCTGAACATATATTTGAGAGTGGCGATGCTGCCACACTGAAATTTCCAGCCTGCAGAATATTCGATGAGAACAGCGCCGTTGCCGAAATTGAAAAGATACCCATCACGACCCAGACGGCAATTGTCTTTGTGACAGATACGTCAGATTCGATGCTTTACGACATATATGGAAATGAGGTTTCAGAATGCAACGATAACAACGATTTGGAAGAGCATATATGGCCCATCGACGACGCGGAATGCAAATTAAACCTTGCGCTTAATGCCCTTATAGAAAGCATAAACAAGATGTACTCCGCAGACGAATATCATGTTCTCCATATAGGCATTGTTGATTTCGGGGGGTCCGTCTCCGCTCAGCCAATAGGGTTGCTTTCTGAGGAGCACAAGAATGATTTAATAGATGTAATCTCCCATTACAGCACTTCATACGGAACACATACGAAAGATGCAATAGAAGCTGCAAAGGACATGCTTCTCGATTACAAAGACAGCCATCCTGCCATAAAGAAGCTTGTAATGGTTCTGCTTACAGACGGCGCTCCCTATCCCCCCGATACCCAGGATCCCAATCCTGCATCAGGCACCAGCGTCACAGATGAAACAAAAGATGCAGGAATAGATATCTATACGATAGCTTACGCAGACGATGATAATCTCAAAGAGGCTGTATGCGCCTGGTCAAGTGCCCCGTCCTGTCCCGACACTGATGGTGAATTCTCCTTCGCAGGCGACAACGCGGCAGCTGCGTATGACGCTATAGTGGGGAGGGTGATGAAAATACCAACAGGCGAACTGAAAGTGACAGCAGATGGAAAGATGACTACGGCTTCCATAACAAACGAACACGAAATTCCTCTTGACCTATCTTCGGTAGAATGTTCATCTTCTGAGCAATATATACCAATAACCGTGGAATTTGAAGGCGGGGGCAAGATAGGGCTGACTAATATCAGAATGAACTACTGCCCCATATGCTGAAACGCCTAATACATATAAGCACCCCGGCACAAATAAAGTATATGCATATAGGGGTGAAGGGGCAGGCAGAGCTTGTTGCTGTTATTGCCTTTGTGATTCTCGGCGTGGTCGCTGCTTATTTTGTTATGCAGCCGCATAACTTCTCCGGTCAACCATCTGGTTTTGGAACAAACGATGAGAGCAAACTTATCAGGGACGCTATAACAAACCTAATACGTAAGGGAGCGCTCGAAAATATAGACAAAGCGTATGACAACGGCGGATATATAGATGCAAGCAAGGTGACAAACGTTGAATACGGCGGTCTGAACGTGCCTGTCTGGCAGGCGTGCTCAAATTCGATGGCTCCCGATGTTGAAAGGGAGCTTGCTGCAGCAATCAGTGACTATGTGGCCGAGAACCTTGAGAAATCATCCGACTTCTACGGAAAGGATGTCAAGATTGAGACCAACCGCCTGAGCACGCGGGTGAAGATTCTTGATGGCCGAGTTGATGTCGAGGTAAACCTCCCGGCAACAGTGAACGGCAACGCACTCTCGCAGACATACAAGACGTCTGTTCCGGCAAACCTTTATGAGATAATAAATTTCGCAAAGGACTTTACGAAGGACAGCGACACATACAACATATTCGAATCGGCGACACTTGCATCGATGGCGCGGTCAAATCCTGAGACGGATGCATGGATGCCTCTTGCGGGCTCTGTCTCTGAATGCGGAAGAAGGATAGTCAGGACAAGGGAAGAGCTTCTTTCGGCAATGAAACTCATAATCGGCTATACCATGAGCCATATAATATGGAATGGTGAGCAGTTCAATGTTGACGATAACATCTTTTTCAACATAAACGGCGCAGGCGGAAAGCCATATAGCGACATCAATGCCGAGTTCTCATATCCGCCGTCTTGGGACAGCGAGCTTGAGAGAAAATTTACAAGCACCCCCCAGACGCTGAATATAGCTGCGCGCCCCGTCATGCCGACAGTGCCTGTATGCATGGGGCCTTATTATGTTAAATATTCTTTCCAGTACCCTGTCATCGTTTCTGTCAAAGATGAGATAACAGGGAAATATTTCAGGTTTGCAATACTTGTGAGCGTAAAGGACAACAAGCCGGATGATACATGCACCGCTGATGTCTTCTCAGGCACTACCGATTACGAAGAGGAGTGCATAACTAACGCCAAATGCGACTTTAACATAACGGTGAAAGACAGCTCGGGAAACCCCATAGAAGGGGCTGATGTGATGTTTTACGAATGTTCCCTCGGCAAGACGGATGAGAACGGGAACATAATGTCAACGGATAGTCTCAAGATACCCTGCATCATGTCTGACCTTCAGGTTTACAAAGAGGGATACAGGACGTACGGGAAGTTCATCTCTGCGATGCTTCTTGACGGCCTTGATGTTACCCTCGTGAAAGGTGCGGGAGCGTACACAATAAACATCTACGGAGTCCCGGTGAAGGCCATAGGGAAGACGGGTGAGGGAGAGTTCACAACATATGAGGTTACAGGCACCAAGATGCCTATAACCGGATTCAAGAAAGCCGGCAGCTCTGACATAAGGACAATAATAGATTTCTATCCGGAAGACCCCAACGCTGTCACAGGAGAGGACTTTGAAATAGTAGTATATAATACTGATGACGACCAAAATATAATAGGCAGCATCGAGCAGGAAGGGCTTTATCCCGGCACGTTCGCCGTCGGGGCGGTTGCGATGGAAAACAGCACGCAGAAGGTTGTCGGCATCATAAACACGACGCTTACGATTAACGAAGGGGATGATACGATTTTCGTTTATCTACCCATAGTAAACGAGACAGACGGCGGGGCTTTGGACGCTTCCATAAACCAGAGCCAGTCGTCGAAGATGGCAAATCTTGCGTCATGTTTTGGCGCAGCAGGAGTCATCTCGACATCGGAGCTTAGCGATGTTACGAAAGGATGTGCATTCTGATGAAGATGGAAAAACGCGATGGTAACGGCGGAAGATTTGCACATGATATAGGGATGATAGCATTACAGGTTTTTGCCATCTTCATTACATACCTTTTTCTTGCATGGCCTGTTGCCCATGCCGCCCAGTTCACATTCATCGGGACAGGTGGGACGCAGGCACAGGCAGATATAAAGATGTTTTCTGATGTCATAAACAAGGATGTCCTTCTTGAGCGCAAGCATAATAACCAATTTGTGAAAATAAAGCTTTCGGCAAAGCCCGGTTATGATTTGCAGAAAGTCTATCTTTTCAGGTGCAGGGATCTTTCACCGTCTGAATGCATCAACGCCGGAAGGCCGCCCTCCGTTTCGGTCTTTGACGTGCCGGCTACATTCGAGGAAGAGAGCATCTGGTATGACATTGCGCAGGATAACACCGCTAATATAATGATATTTGCGAAGGTAGGAAATGGAGCAAATGCATTCTGGACGGGAAGCTGGACGAACATAAAGTTCACTTTCCCGATAAATTACGAAATTAACTCATTCGACGCTCCAAACGCTGTTGTTTACCTCAAAGACCAGATAAGCCCGGATGATGCAAAGCACTACGCAGAAACATCGAATTATGTGCCCGGCACATGGACGGAGAAGGTTTCGTATTCGACCGTCGGCGGCTCTGCTGTGACGGCGGTTGAAACGGTTGGCGGAAACCTGATAGATATTGATAGGCAGGGAACGATGATACCATCGTTTCAGGCATCCCAGATTACAGGAAGCGACCTTGCAGCCATAAGCGAGGAGCTTCTCTTTTCCTTTCCGAAAGGAGAGAAGACAGGCAGTCCCCTTTCTATATTTCTTAATACGCAATCTCCAACGCCGCAGTGTTCCGAGGGCCAGATAACATCAGCATGCACCTGCGGCGGCGTTACGTATTCCACCGGCTACTGCTGCTCAGGAGCGCACCAGAACAGTGAATGCGCAAACATGCCTCCGGCACCTACATGCCAGGAAGGCCAGATAACATCAGCATGCACCTGCGGCGGAACCGAATACTCCACGGGCTATTGCTGTTCGGGCACATACCAGACAACAGTATGCCCTCAGCCGCCTTCCGCCTGTCCTGATGGCCAGATAACATCTGAATGCATGTGCGGTCCGACCCTTTATTCCACCGGCTACTGCTGCTCAGGCACATACCAGACAACGCCCTGCAATCAAGTGCAATGCGGAAATAATGTCAAAGAAACAGGCGAGGAGTGCGACGGGACTGATGATTCCGCCTGCCCGGGAAGGTGCAAGAGCGACTGCACCTGCGAAAGACTTCCTCCGGTTCTGAGATTCGATGGGGTGTCGCTGAACCCTTACCAGTGCGGGCTTCCGAACACGCCCGGCGTCATTGCAAGATTTTCAGTTGATAATGATCCGGGAAACCCTTCGGTGACATACAGCATAAACAACGGGGAATTCAAGTCCGTCAGCTGCAGCGGGTCATATTCGTGCACGATTCCAGATGATGAGATATGCTCCCTCAGGCAGGAAACATTGCAGATGACATTCAAGTTCACATACGGCTCAACCGAGCTTACCAAGTCATTCACACTGCATGCATCATTCCCACCGCCAAGCATGAGCATCGACAGCATCACGCCCAACGTCATCCAGACCAACGAGAAAAGGACGCTCAGCGTCTATCTGCACGTAAGAAATGCTGACATGATAGAATATGACGAAAACAATGATTTCGAATTCAAATATGCTGACAAGTCGTATGAGAAGATGAGCTGCACGCTTGACAGGGAAAGCGCAAGCAAGAAATATTATGATTGCGATGTAGATGTCGAGATGCCTGACGGATATGAAGGTTACCATGTCATTGATTTCAAGCTGCGATACACGCTAAACGGCGTAAAGACGCTTACCTCAAGCTATTATCCATTAATTGTAAGGGAAAACCCCCAGCCTGTCTGCAGGAACAACGTAAAGGAAACAGGCGAGGAGTGCGACGGGACTGATGATTCCGCCTGCCCGGGAAGGTGCAAGAGCGACTGCACCTGTGCAGACGAGCCGCCTCCATCAAACTGCCCGGACGGCGAAATTACAGCATCCTGCAAGTGCAACGGCATAGTGTTCAATCCGGGTTCAGGCTACTGCTGCTCAAACGCTTTCCAGCTTGTCGCATGCAATCAGCAGGTTCCTGATTGCCAGGACGGGATGATAACTTCAACCTGTTCCTGCGGCGGAACCGAATACTCCACCGGCTATTGCTGCTCGGGCACATACCAGGAAAGTGTGTGCGAGCCGCCGGAGCCCGTTCTCACGATAAGGATGGCGAGCTCTGCAAACCTTGACTGCAACAATGCAAAAAATACACAGGCAGTCGTCCTGACAGCATCCGTAAGAAACAAGCCTGAAGGAACGCCTCAGGCAAGCTACAGCATAGATGACGGCGCCTCATATTCAACTGTCACATGCCAGAAAATCAGCGAGAACGAGGCGGCTGCATCCGCTAAATATTCATGTCCCATCCCTGTGGATGATATATGCTCGCTCGGAAGCGAGCATTTCAATATCATGCTCAAGATGACGTTTGGCTCTGTGGAGGTTGTGAGCGATCCCCAACCGATGTTTGTGACACTTCCGGAGCCGAACCTTCAGGTGCTCTACGTCACAGGGCAGCCGTTTATGCTTGGCGAGAAGTCGGCAGGAAGCGTGAGATTGTTTATCACAAACCCGTCATCACCACTCGCCCCTGCAAATCCTCAGTTCGAATATTCATACGACAGGAAAAGCCCGCAGCAGCTTTCGTGCCAGAAGACAAGCACTACGGATGACCGTGCGTATTATTCATGTGAGAATGTAGAGTTTGACATATCCAAGGATGCAGACACATTCAATGGGGAAGGTGGAAAGAAGCTTCTTTCCGTAGTATTCTCTGTGAAGGACAGCAGCATGGTCAAGGTGATGAATGTTGAAGTCAATGAGATGCAGGAAAAGGACAAGCCCCGTGTCGAGAACATTGTCACAGAGCCGTCTGCTATCAAGGGTTATCCGGGTGACAGCATACAGGTGCAGATGACAGGAACGCTTGTGGAGAACAGCTATGATCTTGATTTCGCATCACCTCTTTCTGCACGGGCAAAGGCATCAAATATTGCCGACATTACAGGCATAAGCTGCAGCGTAGTGCAGGAATACGAGAAAAGCGCAGAAATATCCTGCTCGTTTACGCTCAAGATAAAGAACAATGCCGAAAGGGCGGCAGGAGCGCAGGCAAAGTTCGAGCTTACCGCAAAGGACAAGGAAGGCAACGCCGTTGCCACGGACGTTGCACTTGAATTTGACGTCCTTGAAAGGGCGGCAGAATTAAAGGGTGTCTCAATATCCCCGCAGGACATATACTGCGAGGGGACAGGGCAGAACAACCCGTCGCAGATAGAGTTTACAGCAACAATAGACGGCATATCAGGAGACCTTAGCCTTGTTTCAGAAGAGATAAGGGTAGGCGGAAGGGACGGAACCAATATCAAGGAGATATCCGTCCTTGACAGGGTGTGTTCGGTTGAATCGACGCGCATAAAGTGCACCATACCTGTCAATGTCGTGCTCAGCGAGGAGGGAATCAACTGCAGGAGCCTTGAGGTAGACAGCATCACAAAACACGAGCTCTATGTGCGTGTCGGCATAAGGAACACCGAGGGCGAGAGGATAAACCCTTCAGGATCAGCCGACATAAGCGTCCACGCGCCGCCTCTTAGGCCTGTCATAGAGATACTGGAAGGGCCTGACGGCAATATGAACATGAACTGCTTGAAAGATAATTCAATAACGATAGGCCGGCTCAAGATAGATTATGCCGATATCCTTCATCAGGAGCCCGACAGTCCCTTGCAGTGGAGCTACAGCTTCAATGCGTATGACAGCAAGGGAAAGATAACGACAGGAGGCGAGCAGGCAGGGGATGAGTATGTCGTATGCAATCCTGCAAAAAGCCCTGCGAGCGGCCAGTCATTCGGCTATGATGCACAGCACAGATATGAGTTTTACACATGCACGCTCTTTGTTAAGCAGTCACTGTTTACGAAATGCCCGATGTCACCTGCGACCGGGACGATAATGCTCAAGGTCAAGGGGACAAAGGAGGCGTCGATCAAGATACCTGCCGTCGTCGGGTCCGGCAAGGGCGAATACAAGCTTGTCGCTGTGAAGGAGGCATCGCCTCCGATGCCGACGCGATGCCAGCTGATGCAGGAGGACGGGACATGCTACGTCATGGGAAGCGTCACGAACTTCACGGTGACCATCAAGGACTCAAGAAACAAGGTCTCGGATGCATATCCGCTTCCTCCGGACCTGCAGTTCTCGACCGCAACAGCCGCGCTTCTTGACAACCAGAACGGCAGGGATACGCAGATAAGCATAAACTGCCAGCAGGTGTCGCTTCAGATGCCTCCCGGAAGCGTGGAGTATGAGAGGACATACCAGTGCAATCTCATACTTCCCCAGACAATACATACGGAGAAGCTTACCGGAGCGGAGACAGAATCAAATATCGAGGAGGTCGGAGAATACAGGCTCGGCAAGCTGAAGGTGTACATGACCTTCACCTACGCATCCGGCAAGGGAATAGCAAACCTTGAGGTCGGAGGGCTTCCGAGCGCAACGCTCAAGAGGATAAAGTCGGTCCAGCTCATCTCTTACGAGAAGCAGCTGGAGGATACGAAGAAGATGACGGAAAGGTATATGAATATCATAAGAAAGATGATATTTCTTGCCGCATTCTGCGCTGTGTGTTCTGCATCAAGTTCCATTTATGAGAAAAGCGCAAACTTATTCAAGTTCGATGTTAACGACATAGACAATGCCGGATCCAAAAATAAGAACGGCAAATCAGCAGGCATGGATGATGGCTCATACGATCCCAAGAAATTCACATCGTCTGCAATTTTTGCGGGCACAGGCGTCCTGGGCAGCATGCCATATCACTACAAGCCATATACGCGTCCAGTATCGTTTGGCGGCGAGTGTCCAGATGGCAAGGTCAAAGTAGAGTGTAGAGAAGGGTTTGGAGCAAAGTGCAAGAGTGATAACGATTATGCGTGCGTGGATGCGGATAGTAATACAGATAATATGGTAGCTTTTGATGGAACAGCTTATGAAACAGGCAAAATGATAGACACGGCAGACGATTCGAATGATCTGGAAAAAGCAGTTCTTGTGAATGGAAACGTTGTATGGCACGATGCCGATAATTCACGAATCGATGAAATGAAACAATTTTGCAGTTCGCTTGGAGGCAAAATATTAAATGCTGTGATATATTGCGAAAAAGCGAACAGATGGGGAGGACTCATGAAGGACGATTGCGACGATGCTGACGACGGGTATTACTGCTGCGGCGATGATCCAAAAGAATTTTATATAAAGAGTAGTATTGAAATATCCGGAACGACATCGTATGAAGAAGCTTGCTGCGACAAGAAGACGGACTGTGTGTATGATAACAAATGTTATGATGTAAATGATTTCACCGATTACATAGGTGGCTTCAAATACAAATGCATAGATGGAAACAAATGGAGCAAGATGACATCAACCACCCCAAGGAACGACAAGGAGCAATGCGAGAGCGCATGGAAGCAAAAGGGATGTTGGGAGTAACTTGCGGATGGTTCGAGCCCAAGCGTGGAGATAAATACTGTTGTGGGATAGATGTAAATGGAGAGTTAAAAGAGACTGAAATGTTATGGGGATGCCAAGATAATGAAAAACACATAGAATGGGACTGCGAAAAAGACGATAAGAGCTGTTGCACTCCCGGAGATTGTGTAAAAGACAATGAATGTTATGGGCAAAATGAACTCCATAAATTTTCGGGGGAGAGCAAAGACAGATTTGTATTTTGTAGTGGAAATTTCGGATGGTTGGACTGCGACGACAATCCTAATGACTGCAGTGCAGTTTGCAAAGGCAATGATGATGGGAACAGCGTTTATTTCGGCGAGGATGCGGGAGAAGGAAAGAAAGGCGAGACCGGCTGCTGCGGCGATGATGCAGGCGAGTTCTTTGTGATGTCGTCAGGCGGTGATGATGCTGATGAATATAAAGGCCGCGCCTGCTGCGACAGCGAGACGGACTGTGTGTACGGGACAGGAGCCAATGTCAAATGCTTCTCGAAAGGAAAGAAAGACCCGAATGGCAAATACAAATGCGCGGAGGGAACCGAAGGAAATACAAAATGGGTTCCTCTTGACGGGGACACGGATAAAAATAAATGCAAGCAGAGTTCCAGCGGGGGGAACGAAGCAAAATGGGTCAAAGACGGCGTCCTCTGCGAAAAAGACGGATGGCTTAGCAAGGGCTGCGACGACGGTAGGAAAGACGACGGGTATTACTGCTGCGGCGATGACGACAATGAGTTCTATATAGAGACAGCTTTTGGCAACAGTGATGAAAAATACAAAGCGTGCTGCGACAAGAAGACGGATTGCGTCAACGCGAGGTCGGAATGCGTCGACCAGGGAACGACGAGCTATTACAACGATGATCCTTTTGTATGTTCACTTAAAGACGGCAATCCGAAATGGGTGTTTTCAGGGGATGCCGACAATGATGAAAATAAATGCAAGAATGGGGCAAGCGGCGGCTGGAACAAAGATGGCTGGAATGGTGATTCAAATAATAAATGCTGCGGCGATGATGCTGATGAAAATTATATAACCGGAGATAATAACATTCTCAATGGCAAAAATAACGACAAAGCGTGCTGCAGAAGCAGCCAGTGTGCAATGAAACAAAGCAATGCTATCAGATGCATTGATAATGGTCATGAAGGCAAAGATAATGAAGGAAAAAACCACAGGTGCGACAGCGGAACATGGAAAGATAAAATAGATGTCACAGACAATGATTCAAAATTTGATGAAAATGAGAATATAATTGTAGATTGCGGCGCATGTATTAAGGAAGGCGGTGTCTGGTTTGAGGCAAATGACGGTGGCGTCCATTGCCTCCAACAAAATAAAGTGAATAAGTATGGGAACAAAGGAAAGACCATCAACGACTGTGCAAAGTCAAAGCAGGAAAAAGAGATAAAAAATATTGCTGATGTGGCGAAATCGTCTTCAGATGCGAAAGGTCTTGACAAGATATGGCAGTTCATAAGGAGATTGTTCACGGGCAAGGATGATAAATGTGGTGGACACTGCTGGACAGCTGTGTTGATTGTATCGATTACGTTGGGTTATTTATTGGTTAGGTTTGTCCTGAATCCGCTTTACAAGAAATGGAAGAAGGCGGCATTCTCAGATCCCGGAAATGACCTTATGGGACAGGCAAGAAAGGGTGCTGCATGGGGCGTGAGCTGTATCATGCTTCGCCTTGCCGGGGATGTTGTCTCACATCTTGGAAAGAGCAAGACAACTGATTACGTAGGAAAGGGCATGAGCTATGTGGGCGAGGGCACAGCCAAGATATGTTCAGTCGTCCTGAGAAATTACAAGATAGTGTTCAAGATAGGGCAGATAGTGATAAGCATGATGCAGTTGCAGTCCTGTCTTGAGCAGATAACAAGAAACGCGGAGAATGCAAGACCTGCAAATGACCTTCAGACGGCATACGCCGGAATAAATATAATCCAGCAGATGGCAGGATGCACGCAACGGCTTGAAGATATAGGCAGACAGTTTGAAGATCTTCAGGAAGCGGTCGAGGATGCCGGAAGCGACCTTTTTGACAGTTTCGGAGGGGGCGGAGGCGCGCCGAAGCTCTCATTCATAGTGTCAGGTGACGACGTGTGCGGGGACCTTGAGGACGCTGCCATAACAATAACCGCAAACCGGGTAAGAAAGCAGGAATTGGTGAAAATTGAGTTCAGTGTGGAAAAGGAAGGAGGAGGACAGATTACTGAATGTGCAAATAAGATATTGCTTACAAACGGGCATTTCAACGAGGTCAGAGGAGGAAAATACGATGGAAGCTGGTCGTTGAAATTGAAGGGAAATGCTATTGACAACAAATGCACCAAGGCACTTATAAGGAAAGCGGAAAGCGCCGTCATAAAGGTGTTTGTAAAAAACAGAAGGGGAGACAGGCAACCCCTGATCAGGGAAGGCACGAACACGAACGAGATATTATACATGCCCGCGTGCGCCGGCGGAGACAAACAGTGCAGGGAAAGATTCGGA
Organism: Microcaldota archaeon; assembly: GCA_013151465.1. GTDB lineage: Archaea > Aenigmatarchaeota > Aenigmatarchaeia > QMZP01 > QMZT01 > JAADIF01. Next base: position 34,062 of record JAADIF010000017.1, read on the forward strand.
GGAGAATCGAATGCCGGCTGTTTCCCAACACGGCCAAATAGATGGCTTCCGGTGAAAGATCATGATGATATGCAATACTGTGAAGACGGTAACAATTGTTATGTCAAGAGGATGCTTGAAGATTGCAGTAAGAAGGACGGAACCCTGCGCATCCACCTGGAATCTGCGTAACTCCTAAAGGCGATTGGTCTGCAGATCTTGACGGAGATGGATGCGAGATAACAAAGAATACAATCGCAGATGAACAGTTCGGGGATTATTACGATCAGTTTGATCTTGATAGATGGAAAAATAAACTAAATGATGGAGAAAGTTTCAAAGGAGAATACTACATCTACCATTGCGGGAATGAAAATAACAAGATATGCTGTGTTCCGAGCGTCGCTAACGCTAAAAAACTTAAAGAAATATTAACAGGTAATAGCGGCAGTAGTAATGGCAATAACAATGTAAACAATAATAATGGCGATCAACAAACCACTACACAACAAGTCTACTGCAAGGCAGGCAGTTCCTATCAGCACAATATCAATGTGAGGAAGAAACCCAGTTTAGATGGAGATATTGTAGGAAAGATTGAAAAGGGAAATCAGGCAAAAATAATTGACGAGAACGAAAATTGCAAAGACCCCACCAAATGGAGCAAGATCTTGTGGTGCAAGGTTGAATATACTCCTTCTGGCGGAAACACAATCAAAGGTTATGTGAATACCGGCGTTTGCTGCAGGGACGGCTCATGTTAAATTGGCAGCATTTTATCTTTTCCCATATTTTCTGTTTTTGAAAGGCGTCTGCGGGTTGTGCAGGCATGCGGGCGGGTTTTTGGGAGTTTTTTTGCGGTGCGAAAGCTTGAAAGCTTAAATAACAATGTAACAAATATATTACATATGTCACAAAAAAATTACATTGACTATAAGATAGAAATAGTCAGAAACCTCCTTAAAGGCGAAAACCACA
>JAADIF010000091.1 GCA_013151465.1 Microcaldota archaeon
AGATGTCATCGTTTTCATTCCCCATTGTATGAGAAAAGCAGATAAGTGCCCGGGCAAGATGACAGAGAATGGTTACGACTGTGAGCATTGTGACGTGAAGGGATGCAAGGTCTGGCAGGTGAGAAAAATATCCATTGAAAAGGGTCATAGGACATTCACAGTTCCCGGAGGCTCGATGGTCTTCAATGTAATAAACAAATACAAACCAAAAGGCGTCATAGGAATCGCGTGCATGAAAGAGTTAATTTTGGCGCTTGAGAATATTGATATGCCAAGCCAGACAGTCGAGCTTGAAAGAGATGGATGCATAAACACGGATGTTGATATAGAGAAGGTAAAAAAGGTTCTATAAGAATAATCATTTCTTTTCCTTGTCCTTCTTCTGGTCATTACTCCTTTTGTTGACAAAGCCATCCTTTATGCAAAGTTTCCACGGTCTCTTTCCCCTTGCCTTTATTTCAACAAGATGAAGTCCGCATATTTTGCATTTTTCTTCCAGGATTTTGTAGCTTCCTTTCTGGGGAAGCCCGAATGTGTTTTTGCATTTAGGGTACCTGTCACATGTCACAAACCTTTTTCCCGTTTTTCCAGATGTGATGACGATAAGGCGGCCTTCACCGCATTTATCGCATTGCCCGATGTATCGGTTCTTTTCCTCCATCTCATGAAAGCCCTGTTTTAGCTCAGTGCCTATATCTTTCTCCTTTTCCTTGAATTTCTTGAGTATCTTTTCAAGTTCGGTTCTGGCATGTTCAATCACTTCATCTTTTGACATCTTCTCTTCCTGAATAAGTTCCATCTCTTTGTCAAGTTTTGTCGTCATATCGGGGGATATTATCTCCGGAGAGTATTTTTCAAGCGATTCGATAACAACCCTGCCAAGCGTTGTCACCGTTATCGATGCATCCTTTATGTATTCCCTGTCATAGAGCGTCTGAAGAATCTGGGCGCGCGTCGCCTTTGTGCCAAGATCAAGATCCTCCATTTTCTTGAGTACGGATGCCTGCGTGTAGCGTTTTGGCGGCTGGGTCATCTTCGAGAGAATCGAAACCTTGTGTTTTTCCACAATATCCCCTTTCGAGATTGCAGGAAGCTGCACTTCCTTGAATTTTGCGAATCTTCCGTAATATGCTATCCAGTTGGGCTTTACGGTTGTTGTTCCGGTCGTTTCGAATTTTTCATCGCCAATGCCTATCACTATCTTCATGGACTCTCTTTCGGCGGCCTCGGCAAATGTCGCAAGATATCTTCTTGCAACGAGTTCGTAGATGTTCTTTTGGTATTTGTTAAGGTCTTTTGGCATGTTCCCTGTAGGGTAGATTGCGGGATGCGCAGGATCTTTCTTGGGCCCTTCCTTCGGGACAATTTTACCCTTTGATAGAATCTCCATGCAGATCGTATCAAATTCCTTTTGCGCAGAAAGCTTTGTTATAATGTTCTTGTGCCCGAGCTTTGCCGGAAGCTTCTGGCTCGATGTTCTCGGATAGCTGATGTATGCCTGTTCATAGAGCGTCTGCGCTATGTCAAGCGTCTGTTTCGGCGAATATCCGAAAAGGTTGTATGACTCTCTCTGAAGGGTTGTAAGGTCGAATGGATACGGAGGCTTTAATTTTGTTTTCTTCTTTATGACATCGGAAACGATTGCATCTTTTCCTTCGCAGTTCCTGAAAATTTCTTCTGCTTTATCCTTCTCCCATATCTGCCCGGAAACGTGCATTGCCGTGATTTCAGCCGATTTCAAAACCCCTTTCAGTTCAAGCTGCCAGAAGGGTTTTGGGACAAACGCGGCAATCTCCTTCTCCCTGTCGTAAAGGAGCTTTAGCGTCGGACCCTGCACGCGCCCCGTCGAGAGCACCTTGAATATGTTATAAAGCTGCAATGCCTTTGTCAGCGCCCTTGAGAGGTTTATACCAAAGAACCAGTCAACATGATGCCTTGCAATCCCTGCGTTTATCACCGGAAAATCAAGATGCTCTGTCGCATTTAAATATGCCTCGTATATGTCGTTTTTTGTGAGCGTCGAAAACTTCATCCTTTTCCCGTCATCCCTCTTGCAGATGAACCTTATGATGTTGTACGCTATCGTGGAGCCCTCTATATCATAATCGCAGGCGGATATCACCTCACCCGCATCCTTTGAAAGGCGGACTATGTTATCATAATATTTCTTTGACCACGTATTGTTCTTATCCTTGAAGGTCGGCCTCCATTCAACGTCAAAAACAGGATATGTCCACCCCCTGGATTTCTTGTCTTTCTTTTCATCGAGAACGAAAAGATGCCCGACAGCCGGGACAACTATTATCGGATGCGTCCCGCATTCGAGCTTGAAGTAGGATGCGCCCCCTTTGCTCACTTTCTCAACTTTTCCGTTGTCTGCAAGCGCAAGAGCGATTCTCTGCGCTGCGTTCGGTTTCTCTGAAATAATCAACGTGTAATTCATTTGCATGCCCTGCCATTATTGTGTCAATGTCCCCATAGGGTTTTTGAAATTAAGGTCAGGTTAAATATAAATAGGTTTGCATGAGTGCATGTTCGCATTAACGGTTAATTAAAGTAAATATATATAGTATGTGTGCTCGCTTTGAGTTGCCGCCCGAATCTCAGATTGTAACAACCACTATAATATTATAACGGACATTTCCTATTTTATAATATGGAAATAACAATCCTTGGGTCGGGAACATTCATTCCCGAGGTCGGAAGGCACGCGTCATCATATCTTTGCAGGGCAGGAAACAAAAACATAGTCTTTGATTTCGGAAGAGGGGCAATAGAGAACCTGCTGAAGGCAGGCGCTGCCTATTATGACATTGATGCCATATTCATTACCCATACGCACGCTGACCATCACGGGGAGATTCCGTCCCTTCTTCACATCCTCTGCAACGAGTCGGGATTATCCCAAATCGAAGGACGATGGAAAAGGAAGGACGCTTTGGTGATATATGGTCCTCAGGGGATCAGAAAATCCATAGATGATGTTAAGAACGCTTTTAGAATGAAATGTGACAAAACAGATAATCGTATAACCATAGTCGAACTTTCTCCCGGAGAAACGGTTGATGGAGGAGAATGGAAAGTTTTCTGCTTTGAGGCAGAACACTCCAGAAACAGAATGTGCCTGTCATACCGCATTGAAGCGGAGGGGAAGTCGGTTGCATATTCCGGCGATACTGCTTACTGCAAAGGAATTATCGATGCGTGCAGGGATGTGAATGTTGCAATACTGGAAACATCGCTTCCGGATGAACTGAAAGGCAACGGTCACATGAGCGCATCTGATGCCGCACGCATCGCTTCTGAAGCCGGCGCAAGTGTGCTTGTGCTGACTCATATTTACAGGAGCTATATTGAAAAGCATGATATCGTGTCTGAGGCAAAAAATGTATTTGGCGGCGAAGTTAAAATCGCAACGGATATGATGAAAATAAGAATATAAAGAAGAAAGGAAGTTTATAGATCATTTCTTCTTTGTTGTCTTTTTCGGACGGCCTCTTTTTGATGTTTTCTTTTTTGTTGGTTTTCTGCCGGTTGCCGCCTTTTTTCTTGATGTCGCTTTTTTCTTGGCAGATTCCTTTTTAGCCGTTTTGCGTTTTGCTGTCTTTTTCTTAGTTGTCTTTTTCGGACGGCCTCTTTTTGATGTTTTCTTTTTTGTCGTCTTTGCCCTTTTTCTGCGCGATTTCTTTATAACGACGTCTGCAATCTCAATATCCTCAATATCCGGAACCTTGGTTTCAATACCATCACTCGCTTGATTAGTCACCTCTATGAATTCGTTCTTCGATTGCGCAAGCTTGCTGAAATCATAAAGCTTTCCGGTTTTCAGTTCTTCTGCTTTCCTTTTAAGAAATTCCTCATCGACTTTTTTATGCTTAAGAAGCATTGCATGGACAGCTATTTTATGAGCTACAACAACTGCCCCCCACCCAAGAACAATCCAAAGGATCCACATTGTCTCTGGATATATGAACAGGTTAATAA
>JAADIF010000084.1 GCA_013151465.1 Microcaldota archaeon
GCTGTTGATCTCGAAAGCGATGGAACGAATGATATAGAATATCTCTATGACTACGGGGGCCATCTCGTGCAAAAAAATGTCGGAGGTCAGAAAACTAATTTCGTTTACGATATTGCGGGAAACCTGATATATGAGGATAATGACGTTGGTAGCAGCAATCCACAACCTACACCTAAAAAAAATAAAAATAACCAACAGAATGTTGGTGGAGGTAATCCTCTGACGAATACATGGGATAGTTTTGTCAATTTTATAACAAGGTTATTTGGATTTGTATGAATGCTTAGACCGGAAAGATATAAAAATTTAATGAAATAATCATTCCTATCCTAAAAACCTGCGGATGTTTGCTGCCTTTACGATATTCTCCTGAAGCGAAAGCATATCATGCTTTCTGAACGCTTTCATGACTGTTGTTGTCAGCTCATTGTGCCTTTCATCAATTGTGAAATCGAAGAGCTCTGCTGTCTTTTCGGCTCGTTTTCTGAAAGATTGCGGCAGAAATTTCAGGTTATCCTTGTTGAAATATTTCAATGCGTCGTTCATGTCGCCGTCTATGTTCGGATAAAACTCCCGTATGTTGTCTATGTCCTTTTCTGTAAGTGTGGAGAGCCCCAGCATTTCAGGCGGAATTCCCAGGGAATAGAGGGAAGCGCAGAACGTTATGGCCCTTGGGAGCTTTATGCCGTCATCGGTCTTTCGGGCATATCCGAAAAGCGATATGTGAAGCTTTCTCTTTCTTCTTGAAGGAATGTATTTTGCCATAAGATTTATTGTCGGCGCAAGCACCTTTACACATTTCCTGTATTCATTCTCTATCTTATCCATAACTTTCATAGCACCTTTCACATCCACGAAGACCGGCTCTTTCCTTTTCGCTGACTTTATCCTTTCTATTGCCTTTATGACGTCCGTTACAGGATGGTCATATTTGAATGCCGACTGTGTTGTGAACGTATGTATTGATGGATAGCCCCTAAGCATATATTCGGCATTTTCCGGAGAGAAATTGCCCCTGAATGGCGCAGAGCCGCATCCTATTATGGGCAATATGTCAACAGACGACCTTCTTTCAAGCTCATGAAGGCGCAAAAGGCCTATCTTGTTTATTATCACCGCAGAAACAGAACCGTAATTTATTGCAGGATCACTTCTTGCAAACCATACACGCTGGAAATCATCTATTTTTTCGAACCTGATATATTTTTCAACATATTTGTCAGCATTCAATATGGCATCTTTCGTTTCAAAAAGAGGCGTGACCCTTATATTGTCCGGCTTCAATCTGCCTACCCATCTCGAAAGTGTTATATCGCCTTTATAGAGCGGTTGCTTCTGGCTGCCTATGATGAACTTTTTGTAATATTCATGAATTCTTATCAGGGGCTTTTCGGATGAGCACATCGGAACAACTGCCTCAGATATGGGAGCAATGTCTCTCTGATAAAATGCCTCCCCTATATCGAAATTTCTGGGAATTGAATGGAGCGCTTCAAGAAGAATCTTGCCTTCATCTTTCTCGATATCCGGATTTGGAACCCTTATTGTGATGAATTTGTCCTTGCCGAGAATTCTCTCTAAAAAATAATCAGTATATCTCGTAAGAAGTTTTTTTACAACAAAATTATCCACTTCCTTCCCTTCCGCATCCCAAAGTTGTTCATCAATGCCGAGATGTGAAAAGGCGTAGAATGCCTCCTTTATTTCATCATCGCCCGTCATCACGCTGTTTTCTGCAAAGAAGGGAACTGTGACGTTGTCGGGGTGTTGCGTTGACATTATTCTTGACACTTTCATCAAAATCACATCAAATCTCATACCTTCTGCACAAATCCCGGGTTGGGTTGCCATAAGATGCCTTGAAGCTTTAATTTTTCAATCATTTCCTCGACATCATCAATATTCTGAGCTTTTGCCTTTTCCATTATTTTTGATACCTTTATTTCCTTTTCGACTTCCGAGAGTGCATCTATTATCTCCATGAGGCGTCTTATCTTGGAGCGTTCGCTTGAGCTTGTTGCCCCTTCTGCCCGGTCGACATCTATCTGTCCGGTCTCGAAATCATATCCAAGCTGCATCAGTGAGAATCTCATAAGCTTTATTGCCCTCTTTGCATCTTCTCTTCTTATAATATCCGAAAGCTGAACACGCGCAGAAGCTGTCGCAAGACGCACGAGCGCTTCAAACTGCCTGAGCGTTATTGAAACATTGTCTGTCCCTTCTGACTTCTTTCTCATGTCGATATAAAAATCCTTAAGTGTCTTTCCCGCCTCTTTTGTAAGGGCGGGTTTGCAATGATCTTTTGCATATGCAATGTATTTTCTTACCATGTCCGCTGGAATTGCCGGTACAGCAAAGCCCTCTTCCCCTTCACGGACTCTCATCACATGATCCACTATTACTCTATCCCTTTCCTCGTTTGGCACATCGCGCAATGCAAACTTAAGGTCAAAACGTGAAAGAAGAGTATCAGGAATTGAAATCTGTTTTGAGATTGGTTTGAAAGGATCAAACCGGCTGTTTATAGGGTTTCCTCCTGCAAGAATCGATGTTCTTGCCGGGAGCGTTGCAACAATCGAGGCCTTTGCAATAGATATTGTCCCCTGTTCCATAGCCTCGTGCATTGCGACTTGGTCCTGTTGCTCCATCTTTTCATATTCGTCAATCGCCAAAAGCCCGTTATTTGCAAGAACAAGCGCACCTGCCTCAAGAACCCACCCGCCTGATATGAGCTCATCCTTGAGAACTGTTGCAGTAAGACCTGCTCCGGTAACACCCTTTCCTGAAACATATTTGCCCTTTGGGATTATCTCAGGAACGAGCTTCAGAAGCTGCGACTTTCCCGCCGAGGGATCACCAATTATGAGTATGTGAATATCTCCTCTGAATTTGGTGCCATCTGCAAGTTCCTGGCTTGTTCCACCAAACAATTGAAGCATGATTGCCTCTTTTATCTCTTTCATGCCATACAGGGTCGGTGCGAGTGAGTTGACAAGACGCTCATAAATATTGGGATCCTTTGCCATCTCCAGAATCTCTTTTTCATCCTTCTTGGTTATAACTATGCTCTCCCAGCTCATCTCAATGGGGTCTACATGATTTGCCTCAAGATAGAAGTCAAGTTTCACAGATGATGGTTTTCCTTTCGGGATATCTCTCATTATTCCTGTTATCCTTACCCTGTTTCCGGGATCAGTCATCTTTCTGCTGTCTGAAGAAACAAGGTCATCCTTGAGGACCACTGTAAGCTGGGAAGGTCTGTCACCCTCTGTAAGTTCATACGGCTCTTCAATTGTAATCCATCTTGCATCGCTCATGACCTTGCCCTTTCTTATGAAATCCTCCCTCTTATGGCAGCTTGGACAGATATATGGTTTTGTAACAAAACCAAGCTTTACCGGCTGATGTATATCACTATTGCATCCGGGACAATGCCATATCGTCTCGGTTATTTCAGGCCGTATTTCAGACGATCTTTTTACTACACCTTCAACAGAGATGAACTTTCCAAGATGTACCGAACGAAGATCCCTTATTTTAACCGTTTCCGGAAGACCCATTACACGAAGCTTTATACGATTCGGAAGATCCATCCTTCCGATTGCAGTGTCAGCCGCTTCGAAAAACTTGTCGGGATGTTCTATGAGAAATTCCGAAAGGTCCATATCGGCCTTATCTATTGCTCTGAACTTTATCTCGAGCGGCTTTTCTTTTTGGGACGCAGCCATGAGTTTCTTTTTGAATGATTTGTCAAGAAATATTTCGAGTTTGTCTGCAATCTCATCTATTTTTATAGCGTTTATAGCTTCTTCATCACCCGAAACAAGTCGCATCTCAGTCATCTTTCATCTACCATTTAAATCCGCGCTTTATAGTAGTTGAATGTA
>JAADIF010000083.1 GCA_013151465.1 Microcaldota archaeon
TATTTTGGGGCATTGCCTTTTCTATAAGAAACTTCCTGAGTTCATCTTCTGTCTTAAGTTCTGTGATATTTTTTTCGTTATATTGATCATAATCTAATATTGTTTTTTTCAGTTCTATTTTTCCTTCCCATGTAGTTATACTACTGGCTGCAAAACCTTTGGCTATTAATTTCTTCTGGTAAAAATCAACATTTCCCACCAGATAAATATGATGAACTTTTTTTCCTTTTGAATCTGTGAAGTGTATGTAATCATCAATCTCTCTGATATCTGATGCGAAGACCAGTGGAGCGTTCATGAATGATGCGAGATGCGCTGCAAGAAGGGCAAGGGGATAGTCGTTTTTGTCTGCTATGACGATCGAGTCGTATCCTTTGAATTTCCATAGGTCCTTGTATTGCTCAGGTCTGATGAACGTGATGTCATTGTCATCAAGTCCAAGTCCGATCGTCTTGTCCTTTAATGCGAGGGCAAGGTTTTTGGGAAGGGTCTTTTGCGATGTTGAGATGAAGATTCCGTTTGGCCTTCTTTCGTCTATCTGATAGAGCTGCTTTAGGAGGATGAGGGCTGAGTCGAAGTCGATGCTGTCGTTTTCCCTGTGGTAGATTATGAAGGGGTTGTAGATTATGTGTTTTCTTCTGTGGATTATGTCCTGGTCTTTGCTCCAGAATTCGTTTCTTTCCCTTGTGGTAGACGGCAAGCGGGAGAAGGGATAGGGCTGTATGCCAGTCGTTGTCGTCTATGAGAAAGACTGTCTTTGCGTAGATTGCGCCTTCTTGGGTTTCTGTATAGCTTGGGGTTTCTTCTTGTTGTTTTATGTTGTATGCCTGTTCATATAGGCATTTTATTGATGTTTCGCCCTTTGCGCATGTATGAGGGGATTTTGGGTCTTTCGGATGCTCTTGCGTTCCTCCCATGGGCTCGCATGTACCTTTGAGGTCAGGGTATCTTTCGTCCTTTCCATCGTTTATGAGTTCGCATACATGAAGGAGGCATTGTTCTCCTCCGATATCAAGGGCATAGGTTATTGCATCCTTTACATCGCTTATCTTTTGCTCTATAACACTTGCATCAATTGAGTCTATATTTCCTGATGCAAGTGTTTTCATCTTCCTTGTGAATATTGAGCAGTTGTATGAATGGAAATAGCCGATAAAGGGTTTATTGTTTATATCTGCAACGTATATGAGGACGTTGAATTGGGGAAGCGTCATTGTTGAGATTGTTTTGCATGAAGAGCGTTCTTCCTTTGTTCTTGAAATCATCAAGGGAATTGAAGTTTTTGTCTTCTGAATAAAGGATTATTTTTGCTCCTCTTTCTGATAGGAAGGCTGAAAGGTCTTTGTTTAGAGATATCTCTCTTTCACCGAGAAAGCCTATATTATCCTGGACGAGTTGTACCTGCACATCTTCCCCAACAGCGTATGCAGAAACGTTAAACAATACCATCGCAATTACGAAAAAGAATAAAAGCCGCATATAACTGTATGATACAGAAGCTCTCATTACATATTATTTGTCTTGAACGTTTATAAGAAATACGTCCACAAAACCGACACTGCTCTTGCTGCCCCGTACAAAAAGAAACCCGCAACAACATCGACCATGCCCATTATTGCGCTTCCTACTGCAACAATTATCCCTATGAAGGGGCTTAGAATCGCAAGGATGAAAAAGAAGACAATAAGCCATAGCGCTCCCTTAAGCGTCCTTGTAGGAAGATATGCAAAAGCGATAAATCCTCCTGTAAGAAGACCTACAACATGCGCAATGTGTGCGATGCCGTCCGACGAGACCGAATATAACAGCATAGTTTCTGCAATGGCATAAAGGATTGCTACAATGCCCACAGGCAGGGGGAAGGCAAAAACACGGACGCTTCTTTTCGGGTCAAGAAGCATCGCAGCTCCCATGAGCCCAAAGACGCAGCCGGAAGCGCCCACAACCACAGACGCGCTTGTCAGGCCAAATGCTATGTTGCCTGCAAGCCCTGACAAAAAATAAACAAGAAGGAATGCCTTTCCAGACACATTCTCTTCCACAATATTCCCGAAATAATAGAGGCCAATCATATTGAAAAATATATGCGATGCGCCTGCATGCAGAAATATGCTTGTAAATAATCTCCATAACTGATAAACAAGAGGCATTGAGAATGAGAACGCAGAGAAAACATAATCAACCAGATTCTGGGGAAGCGAGAACACTAAAATGAAGACGGCTACATTTATTGCAACCAGGAAATTTGTTATCCTACCCATAGGAATATATTGTGGCTTGGTTGTTTTATGTTAGTGGTCTTTCAAACAATTTCTTTAGGTATGCATCGTTGTATTTTAGTTCCTGCGGGCTCGTGTTTATGCCTGTGTGGGGTGTCTTGAGGCCGTTTCCTGTGACAAGGCACACAACTGTTGAGCCTTCTTCAAAGAATCCTTTTCTTTTTAGGATTCCTGCAAGCGCCGCGGCTCCCGCTGGCTCCGGAAATATCCCTTCTTCGCTTGCAAGAAGCTTTCTTGCTTTCAGGATTTCCCCGTCAGATACGAAATCTGCCCAGCCTTCAGAATCTTTTATCGCTTTCAGCGCCCTGTTTCCGTCAAGGGGATTTCCGCACTCTATCGCGCCTGCAACGGTTTTTGGGTCTGCAACCGGCTCAAAAGTATCAAGACCATTATCATAGGCATCAACAACTGGCCTGCACCCTTCAGCTTGCATACCTACCATCGAAGGCAGCTTCTCAAGAAGGCCGACTTCTTTGAATTCCTTTGCCGCCTTCCACACGGCTGAAAGAAGAAGGCCATTTCCCACCGGGCAAACGATTGAAACGTTCCCCATCTCATAATCAAGCTGTTCTATTATCTCAAAGCCAACTGATTTTGTCCCTTCCCTTCTGTAAGCATAATCGCCGAGAAGGTATGCCCCGTACTTTTCGAATGCTATCTCTGACATCTTCTCCGCTTTTGTGTAGTCACCGTCTATCCTGAAGACGTTTGCGCCATATGCCATGATCTGCTCTATCTTTATGTTCGGGGCATCCCTTGGTGTGAAAATGTCGCATGCAATGTTTGCGACAGCCGAATATGCTGCAACGGATGCGCCCATATTGCCCGTTGATGCGCACACAGCTCTCTCTTTTCCAAGCTCTTTTGCTTTTGCAACCTCAACAGCAGAGCCTCTGTCCTTGAATGAGCCGGTAGGGTTTACTGTTTCGTTTTTGAAGAAGAGTTTGAACGGAAGTTTGAATTTCTTTTCAATGTTTTTTGAGCGTAACAAAGGCGTTCCACCTTCCCCGAGTGTCAGCATGTTTTCTTTAATGAGGTTGACATTTCCGCTTTTATGGAAAGAAAATTCTATCGGATAGAATTCATAGTAACGGAGATGATCAAAGTCCCTTTTTGCAAACTTCTCTTTTGAAATCTCTTTTTTAAGATTATCATAGTCAAAAATTATTTCTACGGAACCGCCGCATTCAGGGCAGCGAAAGACCTGCTTGTCTAGAGAGAATCTTTTTCCACAGTCACTGCATTCCATATATTTTTCGTGCATTCCCAATCCTTTAATATTTTGGAAGACAAATATTAAATGATTCTATGTCGCTTGCAGATATCGCTCCTTTAATCATTGACAAATTACCTGAAATAATGTCAATATTATATTGGGCAAGTTTTCTCTTCTTTTCATGGACATTCGGGAATATTGCAGTTAAGTCCCTTCGAAAGAAGATTCATTTTGCAACTCGTTACATTCTTTCACTTGGCGTTGGTTTTATCATATTGTTTTGCGCATCAGCAATGGGCAACGTCTTCAAATTTGTGTCAGGAGGCATATTCGATCTTTTCAAAGCGAACCTAATAATAAATGGTATCATCGCGACAGCTATATTTTCATTCGCGTTCTATCTTTTGGCAGCAGGCACCAGAAGAAAGGAACCTTCGGAGATAATCAAAGAACTGAACAAGAAAATACAAGTAATGAAAGATGCCCTTTCAAGGAACAATATAAAAACAATATCTGACGACGATGCAAAAAAGAGGGCAATCAAACTTGTCGATGGTTATTCTGCCAAAAATGTTGTCATGAGAGATGATAAGTGGGACGTCTACATGGAAGATGAGAATGGAAAGAAAGCAGACGTCTTAATAGATCCTTATGACGGCTCGTATGAGATTATAAAGGATGAATCTCATCTTCCATTGAAAAGGATAATAGGAGCGCTTCTCATAATTGGCATTGTTCTATTTTCATTTTTTAACTTCACAGGATTTTATCAGGACGATCTCTCATCGATTGCAGAAAGCCTTGGAATACCGGAAAGCGAATTCAAGAATATAATAAAGCCAAAAAACCTTCCCGAGGGATGCACAAGTGCTATGAGCATTGCTGTAAAGTATGGAATGAAAATTAATGAACTTGAGAAAATAGATGATGAGCAGATGAGACTTTCTTTAGAAGAAAAGATAGGAGAACGCATAATAGGATTATTCATTGCACCATATAACGGTATGAATTACACGATGGTCGTCACCCTGCCGCATGATTTTGATATGCAGTCAGCAAGCGAGGATGATATAACAAAAAACACCAATATATGCGTAGCGCTTGGAGATACGCTCTGCGATTGTCTAAAATAGGGTATGAAGATGAGAGGTTGAATTTAATCTAACAATAAAATTATTAAGTTACCGCTGAAAGAAAGATACATTTGTTAGCTTCACCAAAGCGCAATCCTGTAAATCTCAATAGCTTCTTTTTTGCCTATTTTTACAAAGTTTCCAATCGTTCCAAGCGAGTTTACAAGGGCTTCTGCCATCTCCTCTATTTTTGAATCGTCTATGCCAAGCCCTTTCAGCGTTGTTGCAAGACCGATTTCATGAAAGAAGTTTTCAAGCGCCTCTATCCCTTTCAGCGCAAGCTCTTCGTCTGTCCCTTTCGCTATGCCCCA
>JAADIF010000063.1 GCA_013151465.1 Microcaldota archaeon
GGCTTGTAAAATATATACTACCTCATAGGTGAGGTATATATATCTCAAAAATAAAACAGCTATTATGGACCTGCCATCATTCCTGCGCTCGCTGGATTTTACTGACGGCGAGATAAGGGCATATATCGCCCTTCTTGAAAACGGGCCGTCCACTGTCGGACCCATCCTCAAGGCAACGCATATCTCGCAGTCAAAAATATACGATATCCTTGAGCGCCTCATCCAGAAAGGCGTCGTGACATACACGATTGCGGGAAGCTACAAGGTCTTTTCTGCGGCCGACCCGCGCCTTCTTGGCGATTTCATAGAAGGAAGAGAGGTCGAGCTTGCAAAAAGGAAGCGGGAATTGGCCCGACTGCTTCCCCAAATAGAGGCAATGCTTAAGAAGGCAGACTATGAGGTCGCAATCTTTGAGGGGTTAAGAGGATTCAAAAGCGCATACACGGAGATGTTTGAGTGCCTCGGGAAAGGCGACGAATATGTCTTTTTTGCAGTTTCCGGTCTTGAAAAGTACGAAAAGCTTGCGACATTCTTCCGTCAGTTTCATATGAAAAGGCAAAGGAAGGGCTTCACAGTTCGGGGCATAAGCTACCCTTCAACAAAAAAGACTATGGAAAAGATTTTCCGGAGGCTTTCCGGATGGGAGATAAGATACACGAATATCCCATTGCCGTTCCAGACGGTGATCTACAAAGACACGATACTGCTTTTGAACTGGTCAGAAAAGCCTGCAATCTTCAAGATACGCTGTGAAAAGATTGCAGAGGACTATATGAAATTCTTTGAGAGCGTCTGGATGATGGCGGAGAGGAGTCCGCGTAGCACGCGATCACATATACGCGATATCATACCACGGGTGCCTGCATAACCCCCGCTTCAAGCACTTTTTGGTCAGAAAATATCAAAAACAATTCATTTTATGGATTTGATTTTTTCATATATTTCATCTACATTCCCTCTCATGAGAATTGTTTTTTTCTTTGACTTCAGCCCGCTTATTATTTCAACAGAATCCGCTCTGAGAAGTTTCTTCAGCTCTTTTATTATCTCGCGGTTTGCCTTCCCTTCAACAGGAGGCGATGAGACCTCAACCAGGAAAGCATCTTCTCCATCCTTTATCGAAAATGAAGGGCATCCCGTCTTAATCCTGACCTCTATTATGATTCCTGACAATGTCTTTTTGATTTTCATAAAAGAAAATGGGAAAAGCCGCTTAAAATGCTTACAGCAGCTTCTTTGCAAGGCGAAGAAGCGTCGGGCGCTTCATCATTATTTTTGCAAGCTTCTTTAAGGCATTTCCGCGCGAAAGCTCGACAAGGTCCTCGCCGTGAAGCTCTTCTGCAAGGAAGTTGAGTTCGTCGTCTTTTAACTCTTCAACGACCTTTCTTAGCTTTTCGACGTTTTTCATCTTGTTTCCGCGCTCATCCCACCATTTCTTGTTATATCTTGAAAGGAATTCCGCGGAAAACTCGCCCGCCTTTATTGCTTCAATTGCCGTTTCTGCCGCAATCCTTCCTCCGATATAGGCCTCCGCTATGCCGCCGCCGTGTATGGGATTTACGTGATGTGCGGCATCGCCTGCGACAAGAAGGTTGTCTGCTACCATGTTCTCAAGAAGGCCGCCCACAGGAACACCGCCCGTGTTGTATTCAAGAATTGAGCCTTTTTTGAGCTCCGGGCGGGAGTTGATAAACTCCATGAGATAGTCCATTGCTGTCCTGTTCTCATCGCCGTACGGGTGCCTTATGCCTATGCCGACATTTGCGACATCATTTCCTTTGGGAAATATCCAGACATATCCGCCGGGAGCTATCTCGTTTCCAAAATACAGCTCTATCCTCTTTGGGTCAATATCAATGTTTGCCATCTCAAGCTGCGCTCCCTGCGCGATATCATTCAGGTTTATCTTTGTGTTAAGCCCCATCATTCGCGCAATGCGCGTCTCGACGCCGTCGCATGCGATAATGAGTTTCGCCTTTGTCGTGTAATGGGTGCCCGCATAATTTATCGTAACCTCTACCTTGCCATCCTGCGTCCTTTCAACCTTCTGTACCTCGGATTTTGCAACAACGAAAGCTCCTGCCCGCGCCGCGATTGCGGCAAGCTCTTTGTCAAAGACCTTCCTTTCTATCACCCAGCCCTCGGGGCCGTCATAATTTATCCTGACATATTTTCCGTCCGGCGCATAGCAGGTTGCGCCCTCGATCTCCTGCATAGCCCATTTGGGGTTGAACTCCACACCCATCCTTGCAAGCGAGTTCTTCCCAAGGCCTTCTCCGCACCTTTTGGGCGCCCCGATTTCCTGCCTTTTCTCAAGGGCAAGGACAGAAAGCCCTGCTTCTGCGCACGTTCGCGCAGCAGACGAGCCGGCCGGGCCCATTCCGACAACAACAACATCATATTCTTCCCTAAACATGACAATCACTCTTCCTTTGCGCCTGCGCCCTTCTCCGGAAGCGAAAGCGCTCCTGCAGGGCAGAACTTTACACACGTCCCGCAGTTAATGCATTTCGCATCGCACACAAGACCGTGCTCTGTGAGGGTCAACGCCTCAACAGGACACACTGAAACGCACCCCCCGCATCTTGCGCACTTATCGCGGTTTATTGATATCATATAAGCATCACCCCAAAACGAAAATCATAAGGTTTTAATGAGTATTAAACGTCCAATATTATAAAAGTTATGAGAGGAAGAACCATACCAATGCATAAAAACTGATTCATGGCAAATGCAAGAGAAAAAGGATAATCCTGTCTTTGTTCATTTTATTAGAACATTTGTTCTAATTTTATGAACTATTGTTCTAAAAATAAGAACAGAATATAAACCAAACCCGCCAACAGGGCAATCTCACTTCTTTTTCTTCCCGCCGAAGGCAAAGTGTATGAGCTTGTAGCCGCCGCGGGCTATGAAGTAGATGAAATAAAGCGCAATCGCCGTTATGACGAACCAGAGGACTGAGTCGATTGTGATGGGAATATTCATCCCGAAGACAAACCTTGCAACGAAAGGAAATATCGCGGCAATAATTGCTATCGTTATCGTCCTCATTATTATCTTGAAGACCTTGAAAGCGACGACCATGAATATGACAAAGACTATAAGAAGCCAAATCATGTTTCCCCCGCTTGCAAAAAACCCCGCTATCTGGTCAAGCATACTTAATATTTTGCTGTTCTCAATTAAATAATATGGCGCGCGATTATGAGGCAGAGCTAAGGGAGCAGACAGAAAAATGGACGAAAAGAATCAGGGAAGAGATGGAAAACGTAACGCTTGAAAATGAAGACAGGAAGGACTTTCTTGACAATATCAACGCGTACATTCAGGATTCCGGCTATTTTCTTGAAAAGGGCGACCTTGTGCGCTCGTTTGAGGCAATAGTCTGGGCGTGGAGCTGGCTTGAGATAGGCATGCATGAAGGGGTTTTGAAAAAGAAAACAGGATGAAGCTTATCCAAGCACTATTGCAAGATAAACAATCATGAATATGACAAAAAACGTTCCCAGCATGAAACCTGAAGTCATCGAGAGGCGCAATGCCTCTTCCCTTTCAGACATCATATTATTTAGTTTATTGGTGAAGCGCCCTTATAAACTCTTATAAACTGATACAATTTATGAACTTCTATGGAATAGCTGGAATTGTTAATCCGAGAACCGTAAATGTTATGTTGACCATACACAGGTAAAACACTGAAGATGCGAAGACTCAGGTGAAACCTACATCCACCTTAAGTCATGTATCATCATGCACAAAGGAATCTGTTCGGGTTCACTGCTTCATGAACTCGAAACCCCCG
>JAADIF010000036.1 GCA_013151465.1 Microcaldota archaeon
GTGAAAAGAAAAAAATGACCGGAGATAAGTTAAAATTCATAGACGACTTGTAGTCATCTGTTTTCCGGCTCATGATCCTTGGGCTTTCCTAGGTTTGCTTTAAGCTTTATCCTGTTCTTTTTGCCAAGAGATTCGACCTCTATTATGCCCCTCTCGGATAGATCCTTGATTAGGCGTGAAACCTTTGCCTTTGAAAAGTCAGTTTCATTGACTATGGCTTTCTGCATGGATTGTCCGTTATGATCCCTTAACACATCGATAATTTTCTTTTCTTCTGTATTTAGGAGTGGCATTATATTTTCTATTTTTGTGGTAGAATTCTTTCTAAGTGCAAACGCGATAACCATTATGGCTATCAGAACAAGTAACGCTATTACTGATATTACAAGATTGTTCAAATCATCAGGTTGATCCGGCAGGATATACATGACAGCGAAATTCATATCATCCGATGAGGTTATGTTCTTTCTTTCCCAGTATAGCATTATATGTCTTCCATCGGTCAATGTATTGGCGTCAACTGGAAAATATGAGATGTTTGCATCGGTGCTCGTGAGGACCGCTGTCGGCGGCAGATATATCATGACGAAAACAGAATCGGCCGGCATCGGCAAGGCGTAAGATGATGAGAATTTATAATTTCCAAGCATTTTCTTTATGCTGTCGCTTGTGTTGAAACTCATTATAAGCTGGGTTTTGTTTGCAAGTGGATTATCCGTATTTATTCTGCATTTTATCTTTGTTCCCATAATATTATCTGATGTTGAGCAGACCACATTTCCATATTCACTTCTCGCGTTGAAATCATCAATAAATGATGGAAAATCGTACTCGAAATCTGAAACTATACCATCGAATATCAAGGTCATCTTATGCACGACTGAGAAATCCCTGTTTATGTGGGTTTCTATACCATAATATTGAATCCTCTCGGTGCCGGATGCAGAAACTGAAGATTGTTCTATAATAACTGACAGCGCAAGAATCGATAGAATTATGCCTATCTTCAGAAGTTTATGGTGCCGGCATATCGTATATGTCTCCATAATTAATTACTTTGAGTTTGATGTTTTTTAAACATGCATAATTCTCCAAAACGATATAAATGAGCAAACGATGTTATTCTTTATGAAAAAGAAATCGGATGAAGTGTTCATTGATGGAAAATCTATATTTGTCAAGGCTCTCATAAAAGATGACAAGGCATTTGCAAAGAGCATATTGAAAAAAGGCAAAGATGAATACAGAGAATGGAATCCAAGAAAATCAAAGCCGGCGGCGGCTATTGCCAAAGGCCTTAAGAACTTTCCGCTGAAGAAGGGGATGAAGGTTCTATATCTTGGTGCCGCTTCGGGGGCGACAATAAGCTTCTTTTCTGATATAGTCGGTGAGAATGGTATAATATATGGCATTGAAATATCAGAACGCTCGCTTCGCGATTTGAACGATGTCGCAGAAAGAAGAGGCAACATAGTCCCGATAATAGCCGATGCAAGAAAGCCGGAAGAATATTCATGGATAGAAAAATGCGATATTTTATTCGAGGATGTTGCAAGCGACGATCAGCCAGAAATACTCATAAGGAATGCTAAAATGTTCTTGAAACCTTCCGGTTTTTGTATGCTTGCCCTTAAATCAAGAAGCATTGATGTCACAAGGTCCCCTTCGAGTATATATAAAGAAGTTGAAAAGAAACTTAAGAAAGAGTTCGATATACTTGAGAAAGTCATACTGGATCCTTATGAGAAGGATCACGCTTTCTATGTGCTTCAGAAGAGATGATAACGGCAAACGCCGATAAGTCATCGTTCGTTTCTTATATGAGAATTGACATAAAGAAGTTCTATGGACGGCATGAAGAAATCCGCTCTCGATTATTCCAGAAAAAAGAAAATTGAAATCCGTATACTTGCTCAGATGAGGACTAAAGACGATCTTGCTCTTGCCTATACTCCCGGCATAGCCGAGGTATGCAGAACAATAATAAACGATGAATCTTTGATGTATGAGTTCACGGCCAGACGAAATATGGTGGCCGTCATATCGGATGGCAGCGCAGTTCTTGGCCTTGGGGATATTGGACACAAGGCATCATATCCTGTAATGGAGGGAAAATCGATGCTGTTCAAAAGATTTGGAAACGTCGATGCTATTCCGTTGATAATAGGAACAAAGGATGTCGAAGAATTTGTCGAGACCGTAAAAAATATATCCGATAGTTTTGCAGCAATAAATCTTGAGGACATTTCAGCTCCGCGTTGTTTTGAAATAGAGAGGCGCCTCAGGGAGGTATGTTCCATTCCCGTGTTCCATGACGATCAGCATGGAACAGCGATAGTTGTTCTTGCGGCTCTTTTGAACGCTCTCAAACTTTCCGGTAAAGGGAAAGATGTGAAAATAGTTATCAATGGTGCAGGTTCTGCCGGCATAGCTATTGCGAATCTTTCGAACAGATATGGTTTCACTGATATGATAATATGCGACTCGCGTGGTATCATTCACCGCGGAAGGGAGGACTTGAATCCATACAAGAAAGAAATACTTTCGTATGCGAATAAGAATAATATAAGCGGGGATTTGAAGACGGCACTAAAAGGAGCTGATGTATTTATCGGTGTAAGTAAAGGCGGTATTGTTACAGCGAATGATATAAAAACAATGAATAAGAAGCCTATTATTTTTGCGATGGCAAATCCGATTCCGGAGATAATGCCCCACGATGCGCTAAAAGGAGGGGCGTTCATCGTCGGCACCGGCAGAAGCGATCTTCCAAATCAAATAAATAACGCATTGGCGTTTCCCGGGCTCTTTCGCGGTGTCATCGATGCGCGCGCAAGAGCCATAGATGATGAAATGAAAATAGAAGCGGCAAAAGCAATTGTGGACTATCACAGGAATTCATTGAGCAAGGATATGATACTGCCACAGATTCTGGATGAAAAGGTTCATAGATTTATCGCGGAGAGGGTGCGCCGTCTCATATTATCCAAGCACAAATAAAGTGTATTAGAGTTCTTTGCCAAAATTAAGGCATATTTTTTCCAGTTTTGTTTCAAGTTGCCTCCACTTAACTCCGGCCATCTTGAGCATCCTTTTCGATGCCTTGACCGCATCGGTCTCTGCATATTTATCGCTTAAGAAAACTATCTCCCTGATGCCGGCCTGAATTATGAGCTTTGCGCATTCATTGCATGGGAAAAGTGCAACATAAAGTGTTGCGCCGTGAAGATCCTTTGTCGAATTCATGATGGCATTCGCTTCCGCATGGACAACATAAGGATATTTCGTATCGTTTATGTTTTCAGCTTCTCTTTCCCATGGAAGTTCATCATCAGAACAACCCATCGGAAATCCATTGTATCCGATACCTACAATCTTTTTGTCTTTGACAATACAGGCACCTACCTGCGTATTGGGATCCTTGCTTCTCTGGGCAGAAAGAAGGGCAATGCCCATGAAATATTCGTCCCAACTTATGTAGTCGGTACGTTTTGCTGTCATAATAATCAACATAACTCCGATATTAATAAATATTAGCAGAAAAAGAATCTGCAATCTAATTGCTGACCCATCTTTTAGCTTCCATTCTCAATGAGTGTTCCCATTCGTTTATGATATCCATCAAACGCTTTGATATCTCGTTTTTTGGTATACTTTTGTAAAAATAAAGATATCCGCCTGATGTTATGTTTTTTTGTTTGCGCTGCACAAGATCTGTTTCCAGAAGCGTCTTTATGGCCTTCTGAACACCGCTTCTTTCAAGACCCATATTGTTGGAT
>JAADIF010000092.1 GCA_013151465.1 Microcaldota archaeon
GCCACTGTCCTCTACAGAAATCTCACAACCTATGTCAATTCGACATTGTTTCAGTTTAATTACACCAACCATACGATGTATGTGAATGTGAGTGTCGGCATAATGAACTATACGGCCATAAACAATTCCCAGGTAGGAAACTTTACGCTCAACATAACGGCCGACGATGGAAACGCCAATGGCACTACATCAACACTTGTCAATTTCACAATATATAATATCAACGACGCACCTGTCCTCGATTCTGTTGGAAACCACACAGCTGTTCAGGATGTTAACTTCTATATGAGAGTTAACGCGACCGATGTTGATGATTTTCCTTCTTATGTCCCTTACAATGACACAATAAACGGGAGCATAACATTCAATATGACATTTATTTCTGGCACGGGCTTTTTCGGTATAGACAACCAGACGGGAGAAATAAATTTCACAGCCAATTCGTCACAGACAGGTGTATATGTGCTGAACATAACTGTGACAGACGGCGGAGGTCTTGTAGATTATGAAGTGATGAACATAACAGTTGTTCCAAATAATCCTCCAGTAATAACGACAACAATAGCCAACCAGACGACAACCCAGAATCAGTCATTTTATCTGGAGTTCAACGGAACCGATCCAGACAATGCAACCCAGGAAATACGATTCTATACCGAAACATACTATCGCAATATGACACTCGTTTCATCTACAACAAAGTTCCCTCTGACAAACGATAATTCGTCATGGCCGTCTGCGCCCGTTGTCGGCATAATGAACTATACCGCCGTAAACAATTCCCAGGTAGGAAACTACACTGTTCGCATAATACTCATAGATACGTGGAACGTGACCGATTATGTTGATGTCAATTTCACCGTCTACAATGTCAATGATCCGCCATCAATGGATGCGATATCAAGCCCCCAGACATCCTATGAGGATTCTGAGTTTTATCTCGATGTGAACGTGACAGATATTGACTATCTTACTCCTTATGGCGATACAACCACATTCAACATAACTTTCATAAACGGCACGCAGTTCTTTGACATAAACCACACGACAGGTGTGATAAACTTTACGATAGAAAATAATTCTTATGAAGGAAACTACACCATAAATGTCAGCGCAAGCGACTCCGGGAACGAAACGACGTGGAGAACATTCAACCTGACGCATATGGCAGTCAATGATTACCCGCAATTTGCCAATCTTAACTTAACAATGACTGCGCGCTCTCTTCAGAATTTTTATTACGATGTCAATGCAACCGATGAGGAGGACGGAAACAGCAGCTTGTATTTCAACATAACTTTCATAAACGGCACGCAGTTCTTTGACATAAACCACACCACTGGAGAAATAAACTTCACTGTAAACGATTCATATATAGGCACGTATATGATAAACTTCACAGTTACAGACAGTGGCTACAACAGCACATTCCAGGGCTTTCTCACAAACAGGACCAATACAACGCAAGTCAATCTGACAGTGACAAGTCAGAATGTTCCGCCACAGATAACAAGCTGGTGGCTGTTCCCTTATCAGAATCCTGACAATATAACACTTGAAGAAAACGAATCTGTTACGATACTTGCCAGCGTGACGGATGACAACGGAGATTCCATAACATGCACATGGTATGTCGACGGCGTCGAGAACGGGGATGAGTCAGAGATATCAGCAGGTGGTTGCGCCCTTGGGACAGCCGGAACGAACGCGCGATACACTCCGTCATTTCAGGACTCGGGAAACCGCACAATAGTCCTTGTCATAAGCGACGGCAACGCGACTGATTCAATCAATATGACTATAAATGTAACAAATGTGAACAGGCCGCCGGTGTTGCGCTATCTCATAGGAAATCAGACATGGCCGATGAACATAGATAATGGAAATATAAATCTCTCATACCATTTTGTGGACCCAGACAATGAAAACAGCGTCTCCAACGATGACAATAATCTTACATATTCCGTCAACGTGACGCCCAGCCACGTGACAGTGACAATAGATCAAAACAGCGGGAAGGTGACACTTTCTCCTGAGAACGATTGGCACGGAACTGATAATGTTCTCTTTGTTGTGAACGATTCACAATATACAGCAAACAGCAGTTTGATAGGGCTTAACGTTACATACGTTGAGGTGCAAACACAAACAATTACCGTTTCCTCATCGGGAAGTTCCAGCAGCAGCACAACAACAACCGTGACCGTCACAGAGCCAAAGATAGCATCTATGGAGGTATATGCTGCGCCTTTCATAGAAATAAAACCGTTCGAGGAATACAAAACCCCTCTCAAATTCGTGAACGATGGCGAGCTCGATCTTTCTGATATAGAAATTAGCGTCAGGGAAATCGGAGGCAGCGAGGAGGTTGAATTTCAACTTAAAAACAAGAGAATAGACGAACTTCTCGTGGACGAGCAGTTTACAACCGAACTTGCAATCAAGACACTTAACCTGACTAAAAAGGAGTATCAGGTAAAGATTACAGGTAAAGTCACAGATCCGGAATTCAGTGAAAGTGCAATAATCTATCTTAGAACAGTTCCAATAAACAAGACGACTATCGATGAGAAGATACGGATAGTAAAGGACATGTTTGAAGAGAATCCACAATGCATGGATCTCATGGAGCTTATAATAAGTGCTGAAAAGGAACTTGGCAAGGGCAATATCAAGAAGGCAGAAAATCTCACGCGTCTGGCACTTGACAACTGCAGGGATCTTATAAGATATACGTCAAATATGACATATTCACGACCCGCCTATATACAGGCAAACAGAATACCCGGCTCAATAGTATTGGTTTCAGTTATAATGGCAATTGCAGTTGTCTTCATAGCGACTGCCCATTATATCATGACAGAAAAGAAGAAAAGAAACGCAAGAGAAGAATTCATTAAAAGAAAAAAAGAAGCCGAGCGCAAAAGGCATAAAAGAGTGATGTGAGCTGATGAATTTATCAACCATCTGTACGATATGTGGAAAAGTGGCAGGACCCGCATATAGATGCACGATATGCGGTGCTGTTGTTTGTCATAACTGCTTCGATGGTGCAAGCGGCCTTTGCATAAGATGCGCCAGCGGAATAAGAAAGGAATAGTGACATTTATTAAAGGTTTCTATGCATAATTTACTACAATTGTTGTGCCGGGATCGCATAACCTGGTAGTGCGCAGGACTGGAAATCCTGTTTCCTTCGGGATATGAGGGTTCAAATGAACTTTTCTTTCCAGAAGCTGACGCTTTCGCAAAGAAAATCTCAATCAAAAGAAAAGTAAAAGGAATTGTTATGGAACTCCCTCTCCCGGCGCTTTCTTTTTAACTTTTGAATCCATTACAGGCAATATGAGAAAAATAATGGTTCTGAGAATCGGGCATCGGCATTATCGCGATCATAGGATATCAACGCACTGCGGTCTTGTGGCAAGAGTGCTTGGTGCTTCGGGCATTATATATTCTGGAGAGAAAGACGAAGCGCTCCTTGGTAGCATAGAAAAGATAACTGCCAGATGGGGAGGACCTTTTGGCTGTAGATATGATCCTGCATGGAAGAAATTTGTCAAGAAATGGAAAGCGGATGGCGGAAAAGTCATACACCTCACGATGTACGGCCTTCGTGTTCAGGATAAGATTGAAGAAATAAAAAATGACAGTTCGGATCTTCTTATAATAGTGGGCGGCGAGAAAGTGCCGTGGGATGCTTACGAGCTTGCCGACTGGAACATAGCTGTCACAAACCAGCCGCACTCGGAGATTGCGGCGCTTGCGATTATACTTGAGAAAATAAACGATAGTGCTTTGGAAACTGTTTTTGATGGAGCAAGAATTAGAATAGAACCATGCAAGAAAGGAAAAAAATATATTGGAATAAAGATGCCCCGAAAAAATGGAGATGCCATTCTTTAAATTATGGCTTGTTATATTCTACTTATGCTTGAGATAGTTATGCTTGGTACGGGCGCCGGTATACCCACACGCGATAGGAACCATCCGGCGATGTGGCTTCATTACGGAGAGGAAAACATGCTTTGGGATTGCGGTGAAGGCACCCAAAGACAGATGATGCTTGCAGGGGTAAATCTTATGAAGATTGACAACATTTTCATCACTCATTGGCACGCCGATCACTGGGCAGGGCTTATAAGCTTATTCCAGACGATGAATTTCGAAGGAAGGAAAAGACCGTTATATATACATGCCCCGGAGGCGGAACGATTTGTGAAAGATATCCTCGATCTGGGGTATTGGGGGCTTGGATTTGAGATAATAAGCATGCCTGTGCAGTTTGAAGAGAACAAAGAAACAGTTGTATATGAAAGCAATGATTTTCTGGTTACATCAATCCCCGTAAAACATTCAGTACCTGCGGTTGCATACGCATTCAGGGAAAAGGACAGATGGAATGTTGATATAAAGAAAGCAGAAAGGCTGTATGGATTAAAAGAAGGTCGTCTTGTCGGAAAGCTGAAAAGGGAGGGCAGCATAACACTAAAAAATAAGGTCATAACACTTGAAGATGTCGGCGTCCTTAGGCAGGGGATAAACGTTATCTATTCCGGGGATACGATGAGCTGCAAAAACCTTGCCACATTATCAAAAAATGCAGATCTCCTGATAACTGATGCAACTTTCATAGAGAATATGGAAGATAGGATGCATATGACAATAAAAGACGCAATTGAGTTGGCAGAGAATGCAAACGCGAAAATGGCCGTTCTTACGCATTTCTCGCGCCGTCATCCACATAATTCAGAAATAAAAGAGGAGGCCGCAAAATACGCGAGGAATATTGATGTGATGGTTGCTAAAGACCTTATGAGAATTGAATTTCGCAAGGGTTCCCTGGTTATGCGTGATGCAGACTGACAATCTTGCAATCTCATGTGACAATCCGTCAGACATTGTAAAAATAACGAGAAATTGCAATAATATCATAAACGACACGATCTATCCATCCAATGACGAAAGAAATATAAAGCCGTTCATCAAAATAATAAGTGATAACATGGCAGCGCTATCCACCAGACCGGCAGGGAAGCTGGCGGATATAGTTAGCTGTAATTATGTATTTTCAACGCTCATTATGCACAAATGAGCGGGGATGATTCCTGCAACGTTTTCTTCTTTTGTGGATGACCCGGTTACCTATCAACTATCTAGAGAGCAGGAGATTACGGGGGCATCAAGGACAAAAGCCCTTAGGAGCGTAAGTCCGAAAGCATTTTTGCGTCCCTCTGATGCTTCCCCGTGATCTGACGAGGAATCGTCTTACGATATTTGTTGGTATTCTTCATAATATTTACCATAATATATAATATAGTAATATAATTTACAACTAATATGACTGAAAATAGAAAAATTTATAAATATTAAAGTATAATATATAGGTGATGGGTATGAAACTGCTTGGAATACCGCTGATAGAAGTGTGGAGTCAGAACTTCCTGACAGATGCCCATCTAAAAAAGGAGTTCACCTGTATACACGCATCTTAGGAGGTGTAATCAAAACGAAGAATAAGAAATATGAAAGCAGGAGATTACGGGGGCATCAAGGACAAAAGCCCTTAGGAGCGTAAGTCCGAAAGCATTTTTGCGTCCCTCTGATGCTCCCCCGTGATCTTAAAATCCGATAAGATGCACTATATATTTAATTATTTATATGCTTTTCGGTCTTGACAATAAAGAGGAGGTTTATGAACCATTTGTTGTGTCCCGTCTGCCGCTCAGAAAACATAACACTTGATATGGGCTGCCAGAGCGGAAAATACGTATGCGGTAACTGCGGCTACGTAGGTGTGCTTGTTATAGAGGAAGAGGTCTGATAATCTCAGTAAAATCGCATCCCGTTTTCCACTCTCTTGTCAGCTGTCGCAAGCACAACGCCGCCATCGCCATCAAAGCCCGTTACGAGAACCTCAGAAATGAACGGGCCTATCTGCTTTGGCGCAAAGTTGACAACGCATATGACCTGCTTTCCTATAAGCTCTTCCTTTCTGTACAATCCGGTTATCTGGGCGCTTGACTGCTTTATGCCTATCTCTTTCCCCAGGTCAATCTTCAGTTTGTATGCAGGCTTTTTTGCCTCCGGAAAATCCTCTGCCGAAACTATCGTCCCGATGCGCATGTCAATTTTATCAAAGTCTGAATATGCTATCTGCGGCTTCATAGATATGTGAGTTAATTTAATCTTTTTAAAAACATGTAAACAATTTATCTCCATGAGACCCGAGTTTGAGCGCGGTTTTGCACCAATATTCCCGATTTAAGATTTTGCTAGTTCTTGCTATCCACAAAAATACGACAAACTGTTTTGCATCTTAAACATATTGAGGTGATTTTACATGAATGATGATTTTGAAAACGTAAAAGAATATGACATAAGAGGCGATATGACTGTAAACGAGCTTGTATCACAGATGGGCGGCGCCGGCTTTCAGGCAACACACATAGGGCGCGCAATAGAAACGATAAAAGCGATGAAGGAGGAAAAGGAAATCACGATTTTCCTAAGCTTCACCGCCAACATGGTTGCATCAGGGCTTCGCTCCATTTTCGCGAAAATGGCAAAGGAAAAGTTCATCGATGTCATTATAACGACAGGCGGCTCGATCGACCACGACCTTATCCTCGCATATGAAAAATACGGTCTTGGCGACTTCAATCTTGATGACGCAAAGCTTCATCACGATGGAATAAACCGCCTCGGAAACATACTCGTCCCGACGGATAGATACATACTTCTGGAAGAGAAGATAAAGCCGATATTTGAAGGCGTCTATGAGAAGACGAAATCAACAAGCCCAAGCGAGCTCATTCACGAGATAGGGAAAACGATAGACGACGACAATTCCATAATGAAGTGGGCAACAAAAAACGATATCCCGATATTCTGCCCCGGGATAACAGACTCATCAATAGGCCTGCAGATGTTCTTTTTCAAGCAGGATCATCCCGACTTTGCCGTTGATGTGACAGGCGACATGAAGAAGCTTGCAAACATTGTAATGCTTGCAAAAAAGACAGGCGGAATAATCCTTGGCGGCGGGATATCAAAGCACCATACAATAGGCGTTAATGTCGTGAGAGATGGGCTTGATTATGCCGTTTATCTCACGACGGCAGGAGAATGGGACGGAAGCCTGTCCGGCGCAAAGACAAACGAGGCCGTTTCGTGGGGAAAAATAAACGAGAGGGCAAGGCCGGTCACCGTTCACGGTGATGCGGTGGTAACTTTTCCCCTCATAATGGCGGGGGTTTTCAAATGATTTATGCAATCGCGATGTCGTTTGTAGTGGGAATTTTGTCGAAGTTTTCAGACCTGATTGTAGATGACGGCCTGAAAGTCCATAGATATGCAGGATACGGCGCATCGGCCGCATACGGCTTTCTTCTTGCGCTTCTTATTCATGCATATCCTGTCCTTTCCCCGCTTGTCATGGCTGTTGCAATAGCTGTCACCATTACAAAGAAGCTTGATGATCTTACGCACGCGATCGGGATAGGAAGCTTCCTTCTTTTCATTTCGGCCTTCGGCTTTCCGGCAGTTGATATGCCGTTTCTTGTCATATTCCTTCTTGGGGGGCTGGCAGATGAAATCGGAAACGACTTTACCGACAGGAGAAAAACGCACGGTGCAATCAAGACATTCTTTGAAAACCGTCTTTCCCTTGAAGTTTTCGCATTCATTGTTTCCCTTGCGACAGGAAACTGGATTATATGGCTTTCGTTGGCGTCATTTGACATAGGATACAATACGATGACAAGGGCAAAGCCCATTTTCAGAAGAAGAGGGATGATATGAAAATTCACATAACATGGGGTTCGGGAGAGGGAGAAACGGGGATGGGGGCATTTGATGCCGCCCTCTTTGATGCGGGCATAGGAAACTATAATCTCATCCCGTTAAGTTCGGTAATTCCGGAAGGTGCAGAAATTACTGTTGGAAGGATAGACAGAAACAATGAAGAGCACGGGCACAGGCTTTATTGCGTCATTGCAAAATGCATTGAAACAAAAAAGGGGGCGAGGGCCTCTGCCGGCATCGGCTGGGTGGTTGACAATGAAAGCGGGAAGGGAGTTTTTGCAGAACATTGTGCATCAAACGAAAGCAAGCTTTCAGAACTTATCAAAAAGACGCTTGAGACGTTTGCAAGGACGCGCAACTGGAAAAATACGGACATTTCATATAAGATGCATTCTGCCGCCTGCCGTGGAAAGCCCGTATGTGCGGTTGTCTGCGCCGTTTTTGAAAGCGAGGGATGGATTAAAGAATAATCGTAAAGGTGCTCTCAAAAAACGCAAGCTCTAATAATTATCCGTAATAAATTTGTAGTCCTAAAATATAAAAGAAGTCGACTAAGAATTATTTTACAAACAATACTAATGCAGTTGCTGGCATCTCAGCTGGAAGCGCAACCATTACGTATTCCTTATTTTCCACTTTTACACGGGCGATATCCCCTGGTTTCATTTGTTCCAATCTTTGATAAGCGTTTTTATGCGTTGCAACATAAGGGTCATCAACGCCCGATAAAGCTTTTCCGAAAGCATGACCCAAAGAGTGTCCTTGCTCCCTTGCATCGATAATATTTTTTACAACATTTTTTTCTTCAGAAGACCAATCGCCAATCACTCCTACATCCGGAACAAATAATCCACCTGCTAATCTAGTATAAGTAGTACCTTCTGGTATCGCCTTGTACAACCTATCAACATCTATCGTCGCATTATCTTTATTTCTCAATTGTTCATATACTAGATCTCTTAATGGTAACATAAGAATATTATAGGATATAAGCTATTTAAATCTTTCGATTTATAACTACCTACAAGGTGTAAATTCATATTTCGTGAAAGCATTGAATCCTTTAATTCTATGTCTTCATTGTTTGTCTTTCTACAAATCCCTAGGAATGAGGGAATTCATAAAAATAATGGAAATTGATATCTGAACAAAAAATCCTTTCCGCCATGCAAGGGCCTTTATTTAAAATTTAATTCCAATTTTTTTCTACAGAGCACAGGGTGGTAGGGTTTGCCGGAAGAATTTTCAGAGGAAGGGAAAAGGGTTATTGGGTCGTTTTTCACGAATCTTGACAGCAACGTCTTTGCCTTAAGGAACCTTCCTGAGGTTGTCAAAGGCGCACTTTTCTCCCGCTACAGCCGCTCCCCGAAGGGGCTTCGCAGGATACTTCTTGACGAGTTCATAAACAAGCCCGAGATGGGATTTTCTGATATCGTAAGCTTCAAAGAGGAGGACAGCCAGATTGTCGCAACGCAAAAAGCGGAGAAGTTTTATGACCGCGTCCTCATAGGGTTTGGCGATGACTCTGTCGCCGAACTTGGCGGAGCGCATCTTGCAGTCGAGGGCATCTCAAACATAGCAAGCAAGTTTTTTCTGGAAGATGCAAGGATAGGGCTCTCCCCCCTTGAAAAGTCAACGCGCTATGTGCTGTTCAACGACAAGGTTGACGGAAAGTACAGGTACTACCGCGACCCGACAATAATGCGCTCCGAGTTCGCAGACCTGTACGTCAGGACATGCGACATGCTCTTTGATGTGTATTCGGAACTCATAAACCCCTTAAAGGAGCATTTCAGGAAAAAATACCCGAAAAGCCCGGACGTGACCGGGCGGGCATATGAGAGCACGATAAACGCAAAGGCGTGCGACACATTAAGAAACCTGCTTCCCGCAGCAACCCTCACAAACGTCGGGCTCTTTGGCAACGGAAGAGCATTTGAATACCTTCTTATGAAGATGAGAACAAGCCAGCTTACGGAAATAAGACATCTTGCAGAGAAGATGCAGCACGAGCTTTCCAAGGTCATACCGTCATTTGTCAAAAGGGTGTACTCAAAACACGGGGACGAGTTTGTGGAGTTTGCAAAAAAGACAAGGCGCGACCTTGCAGAGATTCCGGTGCGCATAGAAAAGACGGAAGAAAATATTCCGCCTGTGGACATTGTCTATTACGACAGCGATGCCGTGGACAAGGTCGTTTCATTCATACTTTATGAATACACGGGAAGGCCGCTTCGCGAGATAATGGAAAATGTCAGGCATATGCCGTACCTTGAAAAGTCGGATATCATAAGCGCATACACAAGAAACAGGGAGAACAGGAGGCACAAGCCCGGAAGAGCGTTTGAAACAGTTTATTACACATTTGACATCCTCGCGGATTTTGGCGCATTCAGGGACCTTCAGCGCCACAGGATACTGACGCAGGCAAGGCAGATGCTTACGACAGATTACGGTTATGCGATTCCGCCAGAAATAGAGGAGGCGGAGCTTGCCGACGATTTCATAGTTGCGATGGAGAAGGCAAAAGAGGCGTTCAACAAAATAAGGGAGAAATACCCGGAAGAGGCTCAGTACGTTGTCCCTTTCGGGTACAGGATGCGCTGGCATTTCACGCTGAACTTAAGGGAGGCATTTCATCTCTGCGAGCTTAGAAGCGGAAGGCAGGGCCATCCAAACTACCGCAGGATAGCGTGGCAGATATACGAGAAGATAAAGGAAGTGCACCCCCTCCTTGTAAAGCACATGAAATTCATCGACATGAAGGATTATGACCTTGAGCGCCTTGACGCCGAAAAGCGCATAGATAGAAAGCTTGAAAAGCTGAAGAGCGGAGGATGATTCGTTCACGTAATTAGAACAATTGTTCTAAAAAAGTGAACAAATGTTCATAAGATTAGAACAAAACAGATGAAATGAAGACATTTGGGGGGTATTGGTATGTTCATTGATGGTCTGGATATTGTCGACAAAGACGTGCACGATGCGATAGCATCGGAAGCCCGCAGGACAGATGAGGGTCTTGAGCTTATTCCATCAGAGAATTTCCCGAGCAAGGCAGTCCTTGAGGCACTCGGCTCGGTGATGAACAACAAGTACGCAGAGGGCTATCCGTTCTTTCGCAAGAAAGACGGGACGGTTCTGTGGAACCGAACAGGAAGATACTACGGGGGAAACAGGTACATTGACATTGTTGAAAAGATTGCGATAGAGCGCGCAAAAAAGCTCTTCGGGGCAGATCATGTGAACGTCCAGCCATATTCAGGAAGCCCCGCAAACATTGAGGTATATTTTGCTCTCCTCGAGTTCGGAGATAAGATAATGGGCATGGACCTTGCGCAGGGAGGGCATCTTACGCACGGTCACGGCGTCAACTTCTCGGGAAAGGCATACAATGTCGTGCATTACGGCGTTGACAAGGAAACGAATCTTCTTGATTACGATGAAATACGAAAACTCGCAGAAAGGGAAAAGCCAAAACTCATTATATCCGGTGCAACCGCATACCCAAGAAAGATAGATTTCAAGGAATTTGATGATATTGCAAAGGATGTCGGCGCATACAGCATGGCAGACATCGCGCATATCGCAGGCCTTGTCGTGGGCGGCGTTCATATGTCGCCTGTCCCTTATATGGACGTTGTCACGACAACAACGCACAAAACGCTTCGCGGTCCTCGCGGCGCGATGATAATGTGCAAAGAGGGGTTGGCGGCAAAAATCGACAAGGCGGTCTTTCCAGGAATGCAGGGAGGTCCTCACGAGCACGCAATAGCCGCAAAGGCCGTTGCGTTCAAGGAGGCGCTTGAACCCGGATTCAAAGACTATGCAAGACAGATAGTGAAAAATGCTCAGGCGCTTGCAGACGCCCTTATGGAAAACGGCTTCAAACTTGTAACAGACGGGACGGATAACCATCTCATCCTTGTTGACCTGAGAAACAAGGGCATAACGGGGAAGGATGCGGAAGCCGCGCTTGATGCTTCCGGAATAACAGTGAACAAAAACACGATACCATATGATACAGGAACGCCGTGGAACCCATCAGGAATACGATTGGGAACGCCCGCGGTCACGACGCGCGGCATGAATGAATCGGAGATGAAGGAAATTGCATCTTTCATCTCAAGGGCAATAGATGCCGCCGTTGCAAAGGATGAAGCAGCGCTTGAGAAAATCCGCCTTGGCGTGAAAGAGCTTGCATCAAACTTCCCGATTTATGGGTGATTATACCGCGACCGGCATTTCGGAAAGGTATTACCAGATGCCATAATCATAGATGCTTTGAAAATTCTTCTTCAGTGACATGCGCCTGTTCGAGAATGCCTTTCAGCGTCCCCAGTTTCAGCTCTTTATGCAGCGGCACGACGCATCCGATTCTTTTGTTTTTGTCAATTCTAAGAAGAAGGACATGACTTCCTTTTTGCCTTTTTATTGAAAATCCGAACCTGTTACACAGGATTTTTATAAGCTCGCGACCTGAGAGCTTTTTTAGCTTTGGCATGCGTTGCAACCTCAAAAACAGTCATAACGGGCCTTCCATTTCCCTTGAACGGAAATTCTTCCAGATATAATTCGGTTGCTTCTTTAAGGTTATTTAAAGCTTCCTCTAAGCTATTCCCCTGGCTGATTGTTCCGACCTCGGGGCACTTGGCCACATACATATTCTCTTCTTTATAGATGACTGCAGTGAAAGATTTCATAATTAAATACTATTTTCAATGCTTAAAAACGATTTTGTGCCACGTGTAAGGGAAGATGCTCATTTTTATCTAGAAATAAGAAGAGCTTGCATCAAACTTCCCGATTTATGGGTGATTATAGCGCGTCCGGTATTTCGGAAAGGTTTTCCTTTTTTAGTACTATATAATTTCCCAGAATTATGAACGCCCCTCCAGCCACTGTGAAAGCCGTCAGGTGCTGCCCGAGGAATGCATATGCAAGGACGGACGCAACGATCGGCTCAAGAAGTAAAATTATGCCGGAAGTTGATGCGGGCACCTTTTTTGCCCCCTGATAATAGAGGATGTGGGAGAGCATTATGGCGAAGATAAAATAGAGAAAAAGCGAAACCCATACATGTGCAGGATGCATAAACGAAAAGGAAACAATAGATTTATCCGTGACAAAAAGCGACATCGCGGGATATGAAAGCGCAAGGAATATGAGCATGAACGAATAATATCCGGTTTGGGTGGAAAGCGGGTGATACTTCCTTTTGCCAGCGATCCTTCCAAAAACTACCCAAAGCGATATGACAAGGCCACCGGCAAGTGCAAGGGCTACACCGAGCGGGTTTATGCCATCAGGCAGGGGCTGCCATGCTATGAGCGCGGCGCCTGCGACAACAAGCAATGCTGCAGCGGTCTTTCCTCTTGTTATTTTCTCCTTGAGAGCCAGTTTTCCTATTGCAACTGTCCAGAACGGCTGAGTATATAGCAGGAGAGTGACAATTGCAACCGGAATGCCCATAATAACAGGGGCAAATTCCGTGAAATTGGAAAGGAACGCAAGAAACCCGTAAACTGCAAAGAATTTAATGGAGTCTGAATCCGGTCGCAATTCCTTCTTTATGAGAATAATTGGAATAAAGAAGAGTATGAAGATTCCATGGAGAAGCCCTATCTCATAAAGGGAAAGCCCCATCGAAGAAAGGACTCCGGCCCCGAAAACAACAAACCCGGACAGAATGCCGGCTCCCGCGACCATGGCATGTTCTTTGCGCATAAAATACTTTGTACTCTCTAATTTAAATCACTCCGGGAACTAAAACCACATATGCCCCGCATAATTATTGTCCCGACATCCCATATAGCAGAAGATTCCATAAGAAAGATACGCAAAGCCATAGAGAATGAAGAGCCGGACTGCGTTGCAGTCGAGCTTGATGCGCCCAGATTTCATGCGCTAAAAAGCAGGGAGAGCGCATCATCACTTGAGCTAATAAAAAACGTGGGGTTTGCGACATTTGCAATATTCTGGCTTCTCAAATACCTCCAGCAGAAGCTTGGCGGCATGGTGGGTGTTGTTCCGGGCGCTGACATGCTCTCTGCAGTAGAGGAAGCATCAAAACGAAACATCAATGTGGCTTTCATCGACATGGACATACGGATGACCGCCTACCGCTTCAAGACAGAAATCCCTTTTCGGGAAAAACTGAAAATGATAACCTATGCAATCAGGGCGATGCTCCTTCTTTCTGTCGGAAAATATTTTGTCAGAAAGTCGCCAGCCATAGATTTCAAGGCGAAGGAAATAAAGAACGGCCGCTTGCAGCCATCGAAGAAAGCGGCATCCGTCACAGATTTCAAGGCGATAGATCTCACGAAAGTTCCTGAAGAGGATTTCATATCACAGGCGATGGAAATATTCGAAGAGCAGTTTCCAAACCTTTACAGGGTACTTGTCACCGAAAGAAATGAGATAATGGCAAAAAACCTGATTGCGCTTTCACAAAGGCATGAAAAGATAGTTGCTGTCGTGGGGGCGGGGCACAAAGAAGGTATTGAGGAAGAAATGAAGAAATAAAAGGTAACTTCATCATGGTGAGCAGTCGTAACTTATATATCCGAAATGGACGCTTTTGCCATTATAATCATCATCTTTTCTATCTGCCATTTCGTCCTTATATAGAGGGTTTGTCATCCATACTATGCTCGGCGACGAAGAACTTAATGTAAATGTACCTGGCATGGTAATAACTGTCCACCCACTCAATGTGTTATCATCCAACCATGTCGAAGTTTCTGCGCCTTTTATCCTGACCCATATATCCTCATGTTGTTGTTCATCTCCGCTTAACTTTACCTTAAACTTTATTTTTACTTTACGCGTCCTGTCCACTCTCGGAAGTGTCAACTCAATGAATTTATGATCATTTATCCAGCAATTCCAGCCGCCCGGAAAACTGGAATCTTGGTTACACGAATGGGTTTTTATTCCATACCATGGGTCGGTTCCTCCTGTTACATGATTATGGAGAAGAACCCATTTACCACATTTCCATGTAGCGCAGTCAGTGTCGATTGAGCACTCATCGTCTCCTTGACCGCTCATTTCAATACATTTACAAACGCCCCCAGAGTTACAGCTGCCACAAACCTTGTGAGTTTTACCGCTTCCTCCTCCTGTAACAGTTACACTGATAGGTATCTCTTCACTGCCCCCATTCGAAGTGACCGTGACATTTCCTGTGTGCTCTCCGGTGGAAAGTCCTGAAGTGGTTACTGTCACGGTGACAGTATCTGTTTCAGTTGTCGTGAAGCCTCTTTGTGGCTGGATTAATATCCATTGTCTATTGTCAGATGCTGTCCATGTAAGCTTTCCTGTCCCAGCATTACTTATGGAGAGGGTCTTCTGCTCATTTTGACCTATTTGCATATCTCCAAAATCAAGCGAATTGGGAATGACAGAAAGGCGCGCTCCCCTAAGATCTATTGCATACTTTCCTGACTTTCTGGGGGCGTTCTTTTCCCTTCCTACACTGTCTGTACTGTAATAGCAGATAGCATATTCCTTCAGTTGTTCTTGTGTTCCTTCAAGCGTGACTGTCGTAGACGCATCTTGCGTTTCTTCATATTCGGCAGATCCAACTGCAGGACATGATGAACTATAGTCGATTACTTTGTAATACGTCTTTCCGTTGATTCCGCCATTTGAAGTCCTTTCTATTTTCACGTCTATGCTTTGTGTTCTGGATGCGCTTTGCGGGGTAAGTGATGTTTCCGGCAGGTCGACGACATTCACGATAACATCAATCTCGTCATTTCCTCCGTTTGATGTCACCTTGATAACACTGCGTTGGGGGCCGTACTGAAGCGAGGCGGTGCCAACAGTAACCTCTATTGCGTCCGTCTCAGAGTCCGTTGTGCCGCTTGTCACATTGGTGCTTATCCAGTTATCTTGCGGCGTAAGCGACCATGAAAGAGTGTCAGAGCCCCTGTTTTTTATTGTGAAGACCATTTTTTCCCCCTCTCCCTTGAAAACATTGCCAAAATCAAGCTCAGTCGGATTTATCTCAATAAGAAAATGCTCTGCACAATATGCGTTTCTTGTACATTCATCGGCAGCCGAAGGATAATCCGTCATGCATGTGACGCACCCTGACGATGAGCAGCATCTGCGCGTATATAATCTATCCATGCATAAATTATCGAACATTTCCACATAGTTCATATTGTCCTGAGAGATTGGCAAACTCTGGATATTTGTTGGATTAATCGTTATATCATTATCGGTGCCATAGTTGTTAATTCCAGATACTATGTCTATGCCATATTTGTTATTCCCCTTTATGAGATTCCCCTTTATGAGATTTCCGTCAGAGCCCTCAACGGCGTATATGCCGTTTCCGTTTGACGTTATATTGTTCCCAGTTATGCTGTTTCCTTTCGAATGAAGAAGCAGGATGCCGTTCATGCCGTTAGATGCAATATCGTTTGAGGATATAGTCACTTTGGACGATCCTTCAAGTGCAATCCCGTTTTTCCATCCGGTTATCTTGCAGTTTCTTATTCGGATGTTTGTGTGTCCTCTAAGTAGGACTCCGCTTGCGCCGTTTCCTGAAATGGTGTGGCCTGCGCAGTCGAGTGTTACCCCGTCTGCGTTGATTGCAAGGCCGACCGCAGAACCAGTACATTCTAAGTCGCTGTTAAGCGTTATTGATGATGATATTGTATCTCCGCACGCTGCCGCCGAAGCCGTTGCCGGAAACGATAAAACAGCCAGAACGGCCAACATGAAAAGCGCAAGATATTTCATATTAAATAGTGTATGGGGTTTGTCTTATATATCAACCCTTCCGTGGGCATTTATTTATACCTATTCCCACTATTCTATCTCAAAATATAATGATTTGAGGTGAATATGCATGGAAAGGACATTTCTGATGGTAAAGCCTGATGGAGTCAGAAGAGGGCTTGTCGGGGAAATAATATCGAGGATTGAGAGGAGCGGGCTTAAAATCGTCAAGATGAAGATGCTCACGCCGACAGGGGATATGGTCGAAAAGCACTACCCATCTTCAGAGGAATGGCTCAGGACAGTGGGCGAGAAGACAAAGAAGAGTTATGAAGAACTGGGACTTGACGTTTCGCAGGATTTTGATGATACCGATTCTGTTGCGATAGGAAAGGAAGTCAAGAAATGGCTCAGGGATTACATTACATCGGGCCCTGTTGTCGCGATGGTCATCGAAGGCAACCTTGCGATAAAGAATGTGAGGCGCCTTGCAGGCTTTACGCTTCCGTGCGATGCTGCTCCTGGAACAATCAGGGGCGACTTTGAGATAGACAGCCCTGACCTTGCAAACAAGGAGCATAGGCCTGTAAGAAACATCGTGCACGCGTCCGGAAACCCCGAAGAGGCAGAGAACGAGATAAAGCTGTGGTTTGGGGACGAATAACTTTCGGCTTTAAATATCAAGAAGCCAACCTGATAACATGGGAAGCCTTATAGAGATAAATGACACATTGCAGCTAAGTTCCGGGCAGGGATTTCCTAAAGAGCTGGACTATGAGAAACACAAAACAAAGCCGTTTACAGCCAAAGAATTCGAGGGCAGGGTCTTTGAGTTTTTTGGAAAAGAGGGAATCAGATTATATCAGGTCCCGCCCGTCAGGAATTTTCTTGTCCAGAATATCGGCGGGAAGTGGCTTTATTGGGGCCTTGTGCATATTACAGAAGTCCGCCATGATAATATCAACAGGACGACCTCCGGAAAATTCAAAATAGTCTATATTTATACCCCTGAAGAGATGAAGGCTGTTCACGGCATTGTTGACAGGGACAAAGAAACAGATTTTTTCGAAAGCAGTGCAAAACGTCTTTCAGTCTAATATTTTTATTTCTGCACAGGCATTAACGATTTATGAAAATCGTGTTTTTGGGACCGCCCGGCTCGGGGAAAGGAACGACAGCATCGAGGGTTGCTCCTAAGCTTGGAATCCCGCATATATCTACTGGGGCGCTTTTCAGGGAGAACATATCACAAAAGACGCCGATAGGGATCGAAGCAGAAAAATACGTGGAAGACGGAAAGCTTGTTCCCGATGAGATAGTCATGCGCATGCTCGTGGAGCGCCTTGAAGAAGATAACTGCAAAAAAGGATTCATTCTTGACGGCGTTCCGAGAACCCTGCCGCAGGCAGAGATGCTCGAGAAGATGACAGGTATTGATATTGTCATTTATCTTGACGTTCCTGATGACATAGTAATCGCAAGAAACTCAGCCCGTGTGTCATGTGAAAAGTGCGGAAGGATTTACAACCTGCGTACGCTCCCTCCAAAAAAGGAGGGTGTGTGCGATGTGTGCGGCGGAAAGCTTGTGAGAAGGCCCGACGACGAGCCCGATGTTATCAGAGAGCGCCTTGAGGTTTACAGGAAAGAGACCGCCCCGCTAATAGATTTCTACAAACAGAAAGGGATTCTCAGGAAGGTTAAGTGCGATAAGATTGATGAGCCGCCTGAAGTGGTGGTCGGGAAGGTTATGGGGATTGTTGATGGCATATGAATCTTAAAAATGATTCGAGATTATGCCAATACGCATATGTAATCTAAGAAAACACATGCCTTGATTTATCTGTTTTTGATTCCAAAGAAATTAATGAATTCTTCGTTTTGTTGTTCAAGTTTAGCAAAAACACCAAAAAGAGACGATTTCGTGCGTGGTGATAACTTCGACTCATTTCCGATAAGATAACGATTTACTTCATTCATCTCATCTTTGGTAGTAGGTCTTAAATGTTCGTCTCTAATGCGATCAGGACCCCATACACAAATGTCATATGCAAATCCTTTTTCTAAATCTCCATCTATTATTCGCATAACTTGATACATTGGTTCTGGCGTTAATGCAACAGCTTCTTTTCGTAGGTTTGGATCTATGCTATGCAAAATCACGACAGGTAGTCCTTTTTTATTATAGAGCACTAAATTCGATTGTTCGGGAAGTTTAGGGTAGTCCGTATATAATCGTTTCCGATATTTCGATTGTATTTTGGCTCTGTAGAAACCCTTGAAAACGAGAAGAAGAGTTAATTATAAAGGGGATATCGCCCCAAATGTTAATTGTTGAAAACCAACATAAGGA
>JAADIF010000064.1 GCA_013151465.1 Microcaldota archaeon
GAGAATTGTTTCGACAATAAAATTTGAAAATGCCCCAAGAGACCTTTTCATAAACGGTGACAAGCTTGCGGTGTTTGGCGATTATTATAATCTTGATTATTTCAGAAAGATAAGCTTCACGCCAAGGTATGGCATGACTTTCTTTGACATATACGACATAAGCGATAAAGAAAATCCCAAACTCGTGGAAAATTACAAATTCGAGGGAAGCTATTTTCGGGCGAGAATGAAAGGCAATTATGTTTATTATGTCGTGAATTCGAGGCCAAATTACAGGATTGTCGAGCCGCTTCCCATAATCCTGCGCGGCGAAGAGAAAATAATAATGCCTCCAACAGATGTTTATTATTTCAATATTCCTTACAGGAATCCGCATCTTCTCACGGTGCACGCAATAAACATCAAAAATCCGGATGAAATAAGCTCGAAATCGGTGCTTGTCGAATACGGAGAGAATATGTACATGTCACATGACAATATCTATCTCACATACGCCAAGCAGATAAGTGAATGGGATATTCAGAAAAGGATAATAATGAAACTTCTTGAGAACAAACTGACAGATGAAGACAGGGCGCTGATAGAAAAGATAAAACAGACGGACAACGATGTCCTCTCCAAGTCAGAAAAGGATGCAAAAATATTCGAGATATACCAGTCATACGCCTCTGTTCTTTCGCAGAAAGAGCAGGATGAGCTTCAGGGCAGGGCAGAAACCCTTGTGAAGGAAGAGCTCTCCAAATACAAATATTTTGAATACACCATAATAAACAAGCTTTCATATGACAACGGGAAAATGGAAGTTGTGGCAAACGGCAAAGTGCCCGGGCATGTCATAAACCAGTTCTCTATGGATGAATATGACAATATTTTCAGGATAGCAACAACAGTGAATCCCCGATGGTCAAGATTTGGTGAAGCAAGAACGGAATCGCAGAACAACATATACGCGCTCGATTCCGACATCCGCATAATCGGAAAGCTTGAGGGGCTTGCCAAGGGAGAGAGAATTTATTCCACAAGATTCATGGGAGACAAGCTCTATATGGTGACGTTCAGGCAGGTTGACCCGTTCTTTGTGATAGACCTCTCGGATCCCCGCAACATAAAGGACCTCGGAAAGTTAAAGATTCCCGGATTTTCCAGATACCTGCACCCGTATGACGAAAACACTATAATAGGGATAGGCCAGGATACGACGGAAACGGGCCGCACGAAAGGGCTGAAGATATCGCTGTTTGATGTAAGCGATGTCTCCAATCCTAAGGAGATTGCAAAGTTTGTGACGGATGAAAGGTATGCAACATCCACAGCCCTTTACAACCACCACGCATTCCTTCTCTCAAAGGAGAAAGAGCTTCTTGTCATACCCGCATACAGCAGTGGCGGTTATAGAG
This sequence comes from Microcaldota archaeon, assembly GCA_013151465.1. Lineage (GTDB taxonomy): Archaea > Aenigmatarchaeota > Aenigmatarchaeia > QMZP01 > QMZT01 > JAADIF01. The sequence continues at coordinate 1,398 of JAADIF010000064.1, forward strand.
GCGATGGAACCAAATACAATGGAGCGTTTGTATTCCACATAACAAAAAACGAGATAAAGCTTCGCGGGCTCATTGACCATTCCCGCGGCAGCGATAATTTCTGGCAGCCCCAGGTTGAAAGAAGCCTCTACATAAATGAGCTTCTCTACACAAAATCCCCATCCCTTCTGAGGATAAACAAGATCGAAGATTTAACTCCCGTGAAAGACATAGAGCTAAAAACTGGAACAACTGGAAATATACCAGTATATTAAAAATCAAGAAGGGTGTTTTTGGGATTGTATATCCCGTTATCATTCTTTCTTTTTGAATATACTTTTCACTTCAGCGAGGAAGAGCTTATAGTTTAATGATAAATGCAAAGCGACTATCGCTGTCATAAGGAAACCCGACACAGTGTGTATGTTCTCTATGATGCTTTTATCAAGGAAAGGAAATCTCCATCCGATCTCCCTTACAATCCTTCTGGAAGGGGCAAGATATAGACTATAGACCGACTCCACTTACAACTGCCACCACAAATACCACTATAAGATCAGTTGAAAGCACGCCGCGAATTTTAGTCATATTCTTTATTCGATAGGTCCTCCTACATTATATTATCCGATGAAACCATACTAATTATTTTCTGAAACTTCCTACCAATAGGATTACACCATTTCATAAAGAACTATTAGTCTATAAAATCACAGAAGAAGCGTTGCCAATCCCAGGAACACAAAGAATCCGCATACATCTGTTGCCGTTGTTATAAATATGGTTGCGGATGATGCTGGATCCTTTCCCAATCTTTTCATTATCAATGGTATGAGTGCACCAAAAAATCCGGCAATTACCAGATTAGTCATCATAGCGATTGCTATGATAAGACCAAGAAGGGGGCTTTTATTCCATAACGTTGCAATAATTGCAACCAACGTTCCGTTTATAGCTCCGTTTATTGCGCCGGCCGTCATTTCTTTTCCTATGACTTCTCTGGCCTTGCTGAGTTCTATTTCTTTTAATGCTATACCGCGGACAAAAACAGCAAGCGTCTGTGTGCCCGCGTTTCCTCCCATTCCAGCGACAATGGGCATATAGACCGCAAGAAGGACAAAAGCGGATATAGTGTCCTGAAAAAGGCTCACAACAGAAGCTGCTATGAATGCTGTTGCAAGGTTGATAATGAGCCATTTATATCTATATTTCACCTTTTTTAATGGCGGATCGAAGACATCCTCCTCATCGCTTACGCCTGCAAAATCATAAAGGTTATCAGCAGGATGTTTTTGGATTATTCTCAAAACATCATCCGAATATATGACACCTAGGATGCTTCCGCTATCATCCAGAACTATTATCTTGTCGTGTGGATGTTTCTTGAATGTGCGAACAATATCTTTTTGATCCTTATCGTACCTTATTGTCGGAACATGCTTTACATGTCCGTCGACTTTTTCATCATCTTTATATAACGCAAGCACATAACCTGGAAGTTCACCAACAAGAAACCCGTCGTTTATGACTAGTATTGTCGGAAATTTCCCTGTTCTTTTTTCGTGTTTTTTTATTATTTTGGAAACGTCCCTAAAAGTTGAACCTTTCTCGATCTCTATATAATCTATATTCATCAGACCGGCAGCTGTCTTTGGATTGAATCTCAGCAAGAACTCGACTTTACCTTTGATATCTTTATCAAGCCGTTCTATTATTTTTTTTCTTTTTGCATTCTTTAGTGACTGCAGGATATCGGTCGTCTTGTCAGGATCAAGATATTCTGCAAGCTTAACTATTTCATCTATCTTCAGCCGATTCATTATATCCTTTTGAGTATGTCTGGACAAATTGAGAAGGACAAAGCCCTGTTCGTTTACCGGCAACTGTCTGAACGCGAACATTCTCCTTTTGGGATCAGATAGCAACCCGTAGAAAATATGATTCTTCTCGGACCTTCTGGGATTCATATCAGGACTCATATACTTAATTATTCATCTATCGTGTATTTATTTCCCGTTTGCCCTACCTTCCGTAGCGTTCGTATTGATAGCTATCACGGTTAATAATCAGTAACCTTTATATATTAGTAATTGTAATTAATTGATAATAATTATAAATTAATAATCGGTGCATATATGAAAAATAAAAGAAGAATGACAACACAGAGGATTTTAATACTCGATTATCTAAAAAGGATATAAT
>JAADIF010000053.1 GCA_013151465.1 Microcaldota archaeon
CACCATTGCTGTGCATTGGATTCCGTTCTTTATGAGTTGTATCCTCACTGCTTTAATTATTCCGGAATGCGGCTGCTTCTGTTCTATTCCTTTCTTCTTGAGAACTATCCCCCTGCCTAACGGAGCCCCCGCAAGCGGATCCTTCTTCCACAGCTGGAGGAATTTTCTTTTGTAGATTGTCGATTTCCATTTGAATTTCTTCCTTCTCTTCTTCAATACACGCGCAGCAAACATTCCTGGCATAATTATCCCTATCTCCTATAATTTTACTTGAGCTTTAAGTCCTTTATATCGAAATGCCGGTGCAGAAGCTCTTTTATGATTTTTATGTTCTTCCCGCGCTGGCCAATCACGGCGGATCTGTCCACCGCCGATATGGATACTATGGCTATACCGTCTTTCAGTTCCACATTTTTTGCCTTCGGTATCATGTTCTTTATCATTTCTATCGGGTCCTTCGAATATTCGAACACTTTTATATTCTTCTTAAGCATCTCTCTTACTCTTCTTATATTGGAGCCGCCCTTTCCTATGGCACTTCCCATCTTGCCGTTTTCAACGACAAAATATATGGAATCGCCCTCTTTTATGCAATCTCTTGCATATGCCCCGGTCGCTTTCTCAAAGACGGCCAGTGCCTGTATCTCTTCATTTCCCATTTTGATGCTCATGAGATTTCCTCTATTGCCTTATTCCAAGCATCAATATACCGAAAGGCTTTCCGCAAAGCCTTCCGAGTTCAATCGAGTTGCCGTCGAACATTATCACATCGAAGCCCTTGATCTTGGCATAATGCTTCATGGCGTCCGCTTTCAGCGGAGGGATGTTAACGGCGCAGAAGACCTTTGAAAGATTGCCTGTTTTGGCAGCCGAAACCACTTCTTTTGAACCTATAACTGTCTTCTTATCGTTCATTGCCCTTTTTATCTCGTCCTTAACATCCATACGAATCGCTTCCAATACTCAATAAATATAACCTAAGAGAACGCCGCCAAGACTATCCTTTGCAGAATCCCGGTGACTCATTATGCCTTTTGGCGTACTCACGAACAGTTCTCCCATACCAATGGCCGGAAGATATCTTTTTTCCCAGTTTATGAAGCTTTTGAGCGGTACCGAATGTCTCGGTTTTATGACGCCGCATTTGTTTATCTTTCCAAGAAGTTCTATTTTGAACTTTCCGCCTTTTCCATCATCTATAAACTCGAAATTTCCGATATATCCTTTCTGTTGCATCGTTTTCAATATTTCCTTTATCATGTTGGAGGCTGGAACCACGCAGGATTTCTTTCCAACATCCTCATTATTTCTTAATATCGTAAACATATCTGACAGCAAATCATGTTTCATATAATCGCCCTATCATACCGTATATTAATTAAACTTCTTGAAGCCCAAATCCTTCGCAACTTCTCTGAAGCACTGTCTGCAATAGTGAAGACCATATTTATTTATGACCCCTTCAGTTTTGCCGCATATCCTGCATGGGTATATATTCCTTCCGCTGTTCCTTTGTTTAGGTGCGTTAAACTTCATTACCCTTGCAAGCTTTTCAGGTTTCCCTTCAACTTGTTTTTTCATGTTCTTGAATGTCATGTACATCGCCCTATTTCCTATCACAATCATTATTCCTCTTCGTCACTTACATCGACCTTAAGATTTGCCTTTGCCCATTCAATTGCCTCTTCTGGCGTTACGACGTGCTTCTTGCCGATCTTTGCCGGCTTTAGTTTCCTTTTCTTTACCCTGTATCCGCGACGCTCAAGCGTAACGGTAACATCGAATCCCATTATGCCTATATCAGGATCATACTTTATTCCAGGCATATTTATATATTCTTTGACACCGAATGAAAAATTTCCTGTCCTGTCAAACTGGTTTGGCCTGATTCGGTTCTCGACAGCGTTGAGCGCTTTTGCCAGAAACTCTGAAGCTTCCTTTCCGCGCAGGGTTATCTTCGCGCCTATTGGCCTGCCTTTTGCAACGCCGAAAGTTGTCCTCTTATGCGTTCTAGTGACGACCGGATCCTTTCCGGTAAGTTTTTTAAGCATTATCTTAGCCTTTTCGAGCTCTTCTCTTACATCTCCTACTCCTACGTTGAGCGTTACCTTCTCCACCCGTATCTCTTTCATTGGGTTCATCATAATTCACCGACCATTATATACTCTTTGGGGACTATGATATCGCCATCCTTTGTCTCGACGTCTACCATGCTTTTCTCAAGCATGAATTTTCTTTCTTTTATGTTCTTTATCTTTCCGGCCATGCCTCTGTTCTTACCTGCAATTATAAGTGATTTTGCATTTTTCTCGAATTTGAAATGCTTTGCTATCTTATGGTCCGGAAGCGATATGAGTACAGAATCTCCGACGTTGTATTCTTTTTTATCGGCAATGAGGGTCCTCCCGTCGTGAAGAGAAAGCTGTATCTTTCCACCTTTTATGACTTTCTTTCCCCTTATCTTGCATAACTTCTTTGATGCCTCTTCAGGTTTTATCTCATGAAGCTCTAAACCTTTTTTGCTAAGCATGATCCTGCACGTCTTCTTTATGGATGGTATCTCCATAACATCCATGAAGCCGACAGGATATTTTGGATCCTTTCTCTTCTTTTTATCAACAAGCACTTCTCCGGCTTTTATTATCTTTCTGGTTTCTGTTATGTTCAAAGTTAACTTTAATACGTCTCTGACTATGAGATGCAATGGTATTGATGACTTTATTGAGTGAGGACCAGCCCTAGGTCTCGCTACCCACTTCTTGTCCTTCCTGTTTACCGGCCAGAATGCCGGCATCATATATCTTTTCAAATAACCGCTCATTTATTCACCCTTTTGTCAGTATCGGATTTTTTTGCCGATGGATTCTTTCCTGCAACATTACCATTCTTTTTTGACGCCTCAGCCGTTTTGATCTTTTTCTTCTTTGCAGCACTTGCCGGCTCTTTTGATTCTTTCTTCTTTTCTGAGGCAGCTGGTTTCGGTTTGACAGCATCTTTTGCGTTGTCAGCTTGCCTCAACAGCTTTGACTGCCTCATCTTGTCATCGGTGTTAAGTTCAATAATCATCAGATTGGATGGCTTTATGCCCTTCAGGATTTCAGTGCCATCAACTTTTTTGGTCTTCAGACCATCAATATACACTACAATCTTTTCAAGTGAAACCTTTTCGACAGATCCTGTGAAGCCTTTCTTCTCTCCGCGAAGAACCTTTACCTTGTCGCCGTTTCTTACCGGAACCGACCTCTTCCCGTATCTCTCTCTCAGGACTGGAGAAAGATGCACTGAAACGAATTTATGCTTTATATGTAAGGGTGCGTTATAAGCATATTTCCTTTGTTTTCTGGGCTGAACGCTTGACGCCCATTTTCCAGACCAATTCTTCTTCATGAATATCACACAACAATACTCGCTATTTTTCCAACCGTCGGAAATCTTTGGACGGCTTCCCTTGCAACAGGTCCTTTTA